>JAZOAS010000147.1:0-16130 GCA_045595605.1 Eubacteriales bacterium | reverse complement strand
GCCCAATCGCGCACCTGCAAAGCGCCCATACGCTGATTGCGCGCAATCTCGAGCATCTGAATCTCCTCTCGGAGATCCGCAAGCTCGTCATAACTTCTGCGGTTTATGTCCGAAGCTTCCGTAAGCCCTACATATGAAAACAAGAGCGACGCAAGCATAACGAAGGTTACGATTGCCGAGAAAACCGAAAACGAGCTTATCGATGTTTTCGCTCTCGCCTTTGTTTTGGTTTTTGCAGAAGACGCTGTCTTCTCTTCTTTTTTTGCGGCTGTTCTGTCAAATCTCGAAAGGTCGTATGTAGTTGTGTTTTCAATAACTGCCTGCATTCTTATTTTCCTTTCTTATAGCCGCTTTGCCGCACGCACCTTTGCAGAACGGGAACGCGGATTTTGTTCAATTTCATCATCCGTCGGAAGCACGGGTTTTGATGTCAGAGTCTTGAGAGTCGGTTTCTTTCCGCACACGCAAACCGGAATCTGCGGCGGGCATGTACAAGGGTTCTCAGCTTTCTTGAAAGCGTGTTTAACGAGTCTGTCTTCAAGCGAATGGAAGGTTATTATGACCGCCCTTCCGCCCGTTTTTAGCATATCGGGGAGATTTTGGAGAAACTCCTCTATCTCACCAAGCTCGTTATTTACAGCTATGCGAAGCCCCTGAAAAGAGCGTTTTGCCGGATGCTGTTTCTCGCGAAGCGCGGGTGCCGGCATAGCCCCCTTTATGATATCCACAAGTTGCAGTGTGGAACTTATCTCTTTCTTCTCGCGCTCTCTTACAATCGCAGACGCGATTTTCGCAGAGTATCTTTCTTCGCCGTATTCAAAAAGAATTCGCTTAATTTCTTCAAAGCTCCAGCCGTTGACAATATCAAAAGCAGTAAGTGCCTGACTTCTGTCCATTCTCATATCGAGAGGGCCGTCTGCCATATATGAAAATCCGCGTTCGGATTCATCAAGCTGCGGGGACGAAACACCGAGGTCAAGAAGTATCCCGTCCGCCTTCTCAGATACCAATTCAGGTATGTTACAAAAATCACCTTTTATAAAATGAACATTCTGAAATTCAGAAAAGAGTTCTTTGCCGTATTCAATAGCAGACATATCGCGGTCGATACAGATGAGCTTTCCCGAAGGCGAGAGCTTTTTTGCAATCTCGCGGGAATGACCGCCTCTGCCGAAGGTTCCGTCGATATATGTACCGGAAGGGTTTATATCAAGCAGCTCTATACATTCCGAGAGCATAACCGGAAAATGAAGCTCTGCCATCTCTATATACCGAGCTCTTCCATAAGCTCACCGGCAGTCTCAGGAGTAACGATGCCTGTCTCCCAAGCCTCTGCATCCCAGATTTCGAGGTGGTCAATCATACCGACAACAACGATATTCTTGTCAAGCTCTGCATATGAACGAAGCTTCTGTGGAACAAGGATTCGGCCCTGTCCGTCAAGCTCCATATCCTGAGAAGAGCCCACAAAAAAACGAAGAAGCGGTGTTGACTTGCTTGACGGGTAAGACTTGAGCTTTGCCTCAAAAGCTTCCCAGTCAGCAGTCGGATACGCAACAAGACATTTATTTACGCTTTTGGTGAGAACGAATCTGCACCCGAGCTCAGCACGGAACTTTGACGGGATAAACATTCTTCCCTTTTCGTCTATAACATGTTCAAATTCGCCACGCATAATGTCTTGTCACCTACCTTTCACCACTTTGCACCACTTGTAGATTTATTATAAACTTTTCCAACCAAAAAATCAATAGTTTTTTTAAAATTTTATTACATTTTTTTCGATATTTTTGTAACACAAACGAAATATACTTACCTTTGCCTGAGTTACAAGAAAAAATAGGCGTATTTTTCGCAAAATTTACTCCGTGGTGGAAAGTGGTGAAAAATTGTTCATAAAATTTTTATTTGACATCGGCGCCCAATAATGTTACCTTATTTTCAGAAGAACAAAACGGAGGTTCCGATATGCAAAAGGATTTAAAAGGAGCGCTGTTACCAGAACGCACTCCCCTTTTCGAAACTTTATTAAAAAACGAAGATGCTCTCCACGAAATACATCAGGCCGTGGAGAACTTCCAGAAGCTTATGGCATATTACCGTTGTGCGATAATGGAGATTGAAACAAAGTTCAATGTCCTTAACGAGCAATTTTCTCTTCAGCACGACCGAACACCGATAAACGGAATAAAGAGCCGTCTGAAAAGCCCGGACAGCATGCTCAAAAAACTTATGTCAAAAAATCTTCCCATAACCTTTTCTTCAATCGAAGAAAACCTGAATGACATCGCAGGTGTCCGCGTTATCTGTTCCTTTACGGATGATGTCTATTCACTCGCAGATGCCCTTCTTTCGCAGGACGATATTACAACAATTACAATAAAGGACTACATAAAAACCCCGAAGGAAAACGGTTATCGCAGTCTTCACCTCATAGTTTCCGTTCCGATTTTCCTCATGCACGAGAAGCGCGAGATGAAAATAGAAATCCAGCTCCGCACAATCGCTATGGACTCCTGGGCAGCACTCGAACATCAGCTCAAATACAAAAAGGATACGCCTTTCACAGAAAACATGGCTCACGAGCTCTACCTCTGCTCAAAGCTCAGTGCCGAGCTTGATATGAGAATGGATGCTCTCAGAAAGAAAAGCCTCGAAAAAACAAAAGAACCTGTTTCGGTCTAACCGAAACAGGCTCTTTTATTATCAGTTATTCACAAACAATTACTTCTCTGACCTTATCCGAGAAGACAGGGGTCGCAACGAACACATCGGTGTATTTTTCAGAAAGAACCCCCGCTGCCTTTTTCGCAACATCAAGGTTGTCAAACATCCCAAAGACAGCACTTCCGCTACCGGTCATAGCTGCTGTCATTGCGCCGTTTTCAAGGAGAATTTTCTTTATATCGCAAATCTCGGAAACCTCAAGCGAAACAGGTGCTTCAAAAACATTATACACCTGTTTTGCAATGTCAGAAACAGCGGCTTTTTCAATCGCTTCAATCATCGCCGTCGCATCAGGGCGATGCGGTATCGGTTCAGAGTCAATCTTTTCAAACACAGCCTTTGTTGACATTCCGCGTTTTGGTTTTCCTATTACAAAATAACATTCAGGAAGCGGTGCAAGTTCAGTAAGCTTTTCTCCCTTTGCACGAGCAAGAGAAGTTCCGCCCATTATACAAAACGGAACATCCGCCCCAACTTCAAGCCCTATTTCACAAAGCCTTGAGTCTGAAAGATTCTCCCCCGACAGTACCGACAAAAGCCGTAATACCGCCGCGCCGTCAGCGCTTCCTCCCGCCATGCCGGCACTTGACGGAATCCGCTTCTCTATCGCTATATTGATTCCGCCGCAGTCGTTACCCGTAGCTTTTATAAAGGCCGTCGCCGCCTTGTAGGCAATATTTCTCTCGTCGTTTGGTATATGGCGGACATTTGAAACGACCGATATTCCCTCACCGCAACCAATTCTTACAGAAACCGAATCACACAGAGATATGCTCTGCATAATCATTTCAAGGTCGTGATAACCGTCCTCGCGACGAGACAGCACATCAAGCGTCAGATTAAGTTTTGCATATGCTTTAGCAAATCCGTATCGCATAACTTTTTACTTCCCGTTTTACAGAGTTTTCAAGAATTCTTCTATTCTTTCAAGCGCCTTTGCTATGTTTTTCATAGACGCCGCATAGCAACATCTTACATAGCCTTCACCGCTGTCGCCAAAGGCATTTCCCGGAATAACGGCAACCCGTTTCTCTTTAAGAAGTCTTGCGCAGAATTCTTCAGAAGAAAGCCCTGTCTTTTTAATTGACGGGAACATATAAAACGCACCTTCCGGCATCTTGCAATCAAGCCCTATCGCATTGAATCTGTCGCACATGAACCTGCGACGCTGGTTGTACTCTTCCCTCATTTCAGCTATGTCACGGTCTCCGTTGTCAAGAGCTTCAACCGCCGCAAACTGAGCCATGGTAGGCGCTGACATAATCGCATACTGATGAACTCTCGTCATAACCCCGATTATCTCCTTTGGGCCGCACGCGTACCCAAGTCTCCAGCCTGTCATGGCGTATGACTTTGAGAACCCGTTTACAACTACCGTGCGCTCGCGCATACCGGGAATTGATGCCGGCGAAACATGAGCACCGCTGTATGTGAGCTCTGAATAAATTTCATCAGATATAACCATAAGGTCATGCTTGATTATAATTTCAGAAAGCTCCTCGAGCTGTTTTTTATCAAGTATAGCACCTGTCGGGTTATTCGGATACGGCAGGATGAGAACCTTTGTCTTCGGTGTAATCGCCGCTTCAAGCTTTTTGGGATTTAATTTAAAATCATCCTCCTCAACCGTCGCAACAGGGACCGCAACCGCACCCGCGAGACTCGCCATAGGTCCGTAACAAACAAACGAAGGCTCGGGCACTATAACCTCGTCACCCGGGTTTATAAGCGCGCGGAACGCAAGGTCAATCGCCTCACTTCCGCCAACGGTTACAACGACCTCATTTTCATAGGCATACGAAACTCCGAGCGAGCGCTTCATATAATCGCATATAGCACGGCGAAGGTCAGTTGTTCCCGCATTCGGTGTGTAGTAAGTAAACCCTTTTTCAAGAGAAGCTATACCTGCATCCCTTATGTGCCACGGCGTTACAAAATCAGGCTCACCTATACCGAGAGAAATTATATCTTTTCCGTCTATGAGGTCAAAAAACTTTCGTATTCCTGACGGTTTTAACCCGCTTGCGCAGGTTGATAACTTTTTACTGTAATCCATAAATCATTTCCTCCAAGACCTAAAACGCGTATTCGCGTTCCTGGTCCTTCTGGGTATTTGTGTACATAATGCCCTTATCCTTAAACTTTTTAAGAACAAAGTGCGTCGCAGTTGATGTGACATACTCAAGCGGTGCAAGCTTATCGGAAACAAAGCACGCCACCTCACGAAGCGACTCGCCACTAACCGTAACCGCTATATCAAAACCGCCTGACATGAGATACACACTCTCAACCTCGTCATACTGGCTGATACGCTCGGCAATTCTTTCAAAACCAAGCCCTCGCTGCGGAACAACCTTTATTTCTATGAGCGCCGTGACGGATGTATCTCCGAGCTTTTCCCAGTCTATAAGAGTCTTGTATCCGACGATTATATCTTCATCCTCAAAGGCTGAGATTTTCTCCGCAACCTCCTTCTCATCCACCTGAAGAGAAGAGGCTATCTGCTCAGAAGTCATCTTAGCATTGTTTTCAAGCAATTTCAAAATAGACGCATCCATATCAAACACTCCTTAAAAGCATATTATTTTTACTGTTTTCTATTATACTAAATTCATTTTTTTCTTGCAATAGCTTTCCGCTTTTTTGTAATCCTTGCAAAAATTATTTTTTTGGTATAGAATAGTATTGTATTCTTGATGAGGAGAAATAATTATGAAAAAAATTACTGTTATGTCCATTTTCGGAACAAGACCCGAAGCAATCAAAATGGCTCCGCTTGTTCTCCAATTGAACAAGCGCGAGAACATAAACTCACTTTGCTGTGTAACAGCGCAGCACCGCGAGATGCTTGACTCAGTTCTCAAAATTTTTGATATCAAGCCGGATTTTGACCTCGACATCATGACTCCGAAGCAGACACTCTCAACAATCACTACAAAAATCCTTTCGGGACTTGATGAGCTTTTCTCAAAAGTAAAGCCTGACATAGTCCTCGTCCACGGTGACACTTCAACGGCATTTGTCAGCGCGCTCGCCGCGTTCTACCACCAGATTCCCGTCGGACATGTTGAGGCAGGACTTCGCTCATTCGATAAGTATTCCCCGTATCCCGAAGAAATGAACAGAAAGCTTATCGGAAGCATCGCAGACCTTAACTTCTGCCCAACCGTAAACAACGCAAAGAACCTTGAACGCGAAGCTCTCACAGACGGCATTTTCATCACAGGCAACACCGTTATCGATGCGCTCAAATATACCGTTTCAGATAACTACACCTTCCACGATGAAAACATCAACAAGATTGATTTCAAAAACTACCGCACAATTCTCATGACCGCGCACAGACGCGAAAACTACGGCGAGCCTATGAGAAACATCATGCACGCTGTACGCGACATCGTCGATTCTCACCCCGATGTTCAGGTTATCTACCCCGTTCATTTAAGTCCGGTGGTTCGTGAAACGGTTTTTGAAATCCTCGGTGATGTTCCGAGAGTTCACCTCATCGACCCGATAGATGTTGACGATATGCACAACTTAATGGCAAGGGCGCATTTCATCCTCACAGACTCAGGCGGTCTCCAGGAAGAGGCACCGTCACTCGGAAAACCTGTTCTCGTTATGCGCTGTGAAACCGAGCGTCCTGAAGCAGTCGATGCCGGCACAGTCAAAATTGCAGGTGTCGAGCGCGAGGTAATAAAGAGCATGGCGTGCGAGCTTCTTGACAATGAAGAAGCTTATAAGAAAATGGCACACGCCGTCAACCCATACGGTGACGGCAACGCTTCAAAGCGAATAGCGGATGCTATTATCTGGAAGCTCACAGGTGAAGGTGAGAGACCTTCCGACTTCAACTAAAAAGGAGAGATGTGCGTATGAATAAACAGCGAAAAACATATTCCACCCTGATTTTCGCAATCGCGGGTACCGTAATCTTCATACTCTTTTTGTTGTTTATTCCGAACATGTCAACAACTCTTATAAACACAGTCCCTGAGCGTCCTCCCGAAATAAGCATAGTAAACACAAACGAGGCCCTCATCACAAGTACTGTTACGATAGACAAAAACAATGTTAAAAACATAATCTCGGCAATGGCGCGACCTTCGGAATATTTTTCCGAAACGCAGAGCATTCTCTCACACAACTCAGGAAGTGCCACCTACACAAGAAAGTGTTGGGTAAAGGGGCCGTTTTCAAAGGTTGACCTCATCTCACCTTCAGGCTCACAAACAATGCACTATCTCTACACAGAGAAAAATGTTTATATCTGGCGTTCAGGCAGCCGGACTTACCATACCGCCGCAAGAGGAGACTTTGAGCCTGACGATGCACAGATGATGATGACCTACGAGGATATCCTCAAAGCCGACGACAAAAACATTGTAAAAGCAGGGCTTGCAACATACGAAAATGCGCCTTGCATTTACGCAGAGCTCAAAAGCCCGCACACGGGCTATATCGAAAGATACTGGGTCTCCGCAACAACAGGGCTTCTCGTCCACGGTCAGACGGTTGATAATTCGGGCAGTGTAATCTACTCGATCACCGCAACGCAGACAGATATCTCCGCACAGGGTGATGAAAACTTTACCCTTCCCGACGGAAAAACTCCACAATAAGCAAAAAGGCATCTGCCGTTCCCCGGCAGATCCCTTTTCTATATTCCGAATATTACAGCAAGTGCGATTATGATAAGCTTTTCGTCATCATCCACATCGACAAGCAGCAAAAGCAGAAGAACAAGCGGCAAAAGTCCGACCTTATCTATATCAATACCGTGAAGCAGGCGTTTTAAATCGAAGCTCTGCTTCTCTTTCTTTTCCGTCAAGGGGGCAAGTGTCGCCTCCTTCTTTTCTTCCTCATAGTCAACCCGTTTATAGAAATCCGAAAAAGCGTCTTTGTCATCCGAAAAATATTTATTATACACCTCAATCCCCCTATTTCAGAAAGCTTTCAAGCGCGCTTTTGGCTACATGCGCGAGTTTTACTATACGAATCGCACGGTCGATATGAAAGCCGTCAGCCTGCTTGATGTACGGGCGTATCGCAAGCAGAAGCTTTATCCGTCTGTCATCCTCGGCGTTATAGTCATTCAAAAGCCCGATTATTTTCGTTATCATCTCAGGGTCTATCCCGCCCGCAAGATCGCCAATCGGAAGTGGTGACGGCGCCGGTTTTTCCTCTTTCTTCTCTTCCCCGCCAAAAAGCTTTACGACATCCATAATTCTTTCAAGACTTTCAGGGGACGACATTATGCTCCCGATTATATTTTCAAGCTCCGCCACAAAAAATCACCTGCCAGACGATTTTTCAAGGTCATCTCTGAGTGTCTTTAAAAGTTCCAGCCCTTCCGGAGTTGACGCAATCATAGAAATCACGCCTGCAACAGCACCGGCATCACCGTTTTTCGCCGATTCTGCCACGCGCTTCAACGCATCTCCGCCGTCAGAAAGAAGCGACGCCATAACCTTTTTCCCACTATCTGTCGAAAGAAGACGAACTATGCTTTCAAGTGCCTTTTTTCTGCCGTCACCGCCAAGTTTTTCCGAAAGATTTTTCGCAAGGAATGAAAGATCGTTATCCATGAGTCATACCTCCGCTTGTATTTTCATTTCTGAAACATCTTATTCGCGCGATTCTCCCGCCGTGTATAAAAAAGAAGAAATCGGACAATTTTCATTGTCCGATTTCTGATCTTATTCTTTTTTCTTTTTCACTTCTTCGATAATCTCCAGAAGCTCATCCTTTTCAAAAACATACTTGTTGTTACAGAATTGACACGCCACCTCGGCACGACCATCCTCTTCATATATCGCGCGGAGCTCATCCTCACCTATCGACATAATTACACCGCGGGTTCTCTCTCTGGAACATGTGCAACGGTACCCGACAGGCGCTTCGTCAAGAACTTCAATATCAAACCCGACAAGAGTTTTCTCAAGCATCTCTTCAAGACTCATACCCTCATCAAGACACTCAGTAACCGCGCGAGCCTGCTTCATACATTCTTCAAGTCGGTCAATTTCGTCGTCATACACACCCGGGAGAAGCTGGATGATATATCCGCCTGCCGCACGGATGCTCCAATCGCGGTCAACAAGAACACCAAGCGCGCACACCGACGGAATCTGCTCACTCGTCGCAAGGTATGCCGTAATATCCTCTGCAATCTCACCGCTCATAAGCGCAGTCTGCCCGATATACGGTTCTTTCATACCAAGGTCCTTTATTATACTGAGCGTACCCGTCTTTCCGACACCGCCCGAAACATCAATTTTCCTGTCCTTTTCGCGAACAGGAAGATCAACATGCGGATTTTTGCAGTATCCTCTTACATAACCTTCGCTGTCTGAAACAGCAACAATCGAACCAATCGGGCCGTCGCCGTCAAACCTGACCGTGAGAGAATGCTCGTCGCTCTTCATATCGTTTCCGAGAAGAGAAGTCGCTATAAGCACTCTTCCGAGAGCCGCCGAGGTAAGTGGGGTAAGGTCGTGAATTTTAGCCGCCTCGCCAACTGTTTCCTTCGCCGTCATCGCAAGTATTTTTATCGCACCGTCACAAGTTACGGCGCGGATTATTCTGTCAGCCATAATGTCCTCCGTAAATTTTGCTGTATTCCTTAATATTTTAACATCGAAAAAAACGAATGTAAAGACATTTTACTTATTTAAATTTACAAACTGTTTATTTTTATGTGATGATTCATACATAAAATAGTGATATACTTATTAGTGAATTATGTAATCGGAGGAAAAGTTATGAAATTAAAACTTCCCCAGCTTTCAAAGAAAAAACTCATCAGCATTATAGCAGGTATTCTCGTCATAATCCTGTTGCTAATATGGGTACTTGGCTCGTGTGGCAAAAGCTCGAAACCCGAAGCTTCTGCCGAGTATGAACCCTACACCGTAACGCGCGGCGACATTACCGTCTCCGTCACGGGAAGCGGTACTGTTGAGCCTATCGAGCAGTATGAAATACAGTCAATAGTGTCAGGCGAAATTCTCGAGGACCATTTGAGTGTCGGCGCAGATGTCAAAGAGGACGACATTCTTTATGTTATAGATTCCGAATCTGCAAAAAACAGTCTTGAACGAAGCGAGTCAAGCTACGAACAACAGCTCATTTCTCACAATAAAAAGGTCCGTGACTATAACGAAGCTGAAGCAAACAGAAGCGTTGAGGCGCCTATTGGCGGAGTTATAACGGAGATGTATGTAGAAAACGGAGACGAGATAAACGCAGGAACGAAAATCTGCGAAATAAAAAACACTGAAACGCTCACAGTTTCCGTCCCCTTCCTTTCCGCAAACGCGAAGAACATACATTTGAACCAAAGCGCAACTGTGTGGTTTGACGACAGAAACGAGTCTCACACAGGATATGTTTCACATGTCGCAACAGGTACATATGCAACCGAGGCAGGCGCTATTGTTTCAGATATTGAAATAACCTTCAAAAATCCCGGTGCAATTCTCCCCGGCGAAACTGTCACCGCAACTGTCGGAAGCTTTGCCTGCAACGATGTCGGAAAAGTGGAAGAAGGCGACACAAAAACCGTCACGGCAAAGGTTTCGGGCGATATAAAAGCTCTCGCATTTGGCAAAGGAGATAAAGTAGGCTCAGGAAGTCTTATCTGTAACATAGTTGATGACTCCTCATCTTCCGATTTGCGTTCAAGCGAGCTTTCACTTAAAAACTCACGTCTTTCACTTGATGACCAGATTGAAAAGCTCGACGACTACACTATCCGCTCGCCAATTTCAGGCACCGTCATCTCAAAGACAATGAAGGCAGGAGACACTCTTGACGGTAACAAGTCTTCCCTTGCAATCGTCGCGGATATGTCGAAGCTTACATTTGAAATATCGGTTGACGAGCTCTACATCCAGAGCATTGAGGTTGGACAAAAGGTTTCAGTTACGGCGGATGCTCTTGAAGGGCGCACATTTGAAGGTGTTGTCGATACAGTAAGCATAATCGGTACTCCGACAAACGGCGTTACGGTTTATCCCGTCACAATAGTTATTTCCGAATACGAAGGACTTCTCCCGGGTATGAATGTCGATGCAGAAATTGTAATCAGTGACGCGTCAGATGTTCTTATGATTCCCGTGAATGCCGTATCGCGCGGAAGCCTCGTTCTCGTTGAGGAGAATGCAAAAATCGAAGGCATCGGACAAAAGAACACAGATGACAAGAAAGGCGCATCGCCCGAAAATAAAGGTAATTCAAGACTCCCCGAAGCGCCCGACGGTTATAAATATGTTATGGTCGAAACAGGAGAGGCAAACGACGACTATGTTGAAGTGAAATCAGGCCTTTCAGAAGGCGATGTCATCTATGTCGCAGTTATCAAAAACACCTCCGCCGCAATCCAATCTCCCTTTGGAATGGGCGGTGGTATGCCCGCCGGCGGTATGGGCGGCGGTATGCAAGGCTCCCGCGGTGGTATGAGCGGCGGTATGCCCGGAGGTATGAGATGATAGAGCTTTCCGAGGTATATAAAATTTACGACGAAGGCGAAAACGAGGTCCGCGCTCTTGACGGAGTCTCTTTTCGCATCTCCGAGGGCGAATTTGTGGCTATCGTTGGAAAGTCAGGCTCCGGCAAATCCACTTGCATGAACATCATCGGCGCGCTTGATGTTCCGACCCGCGGAACATACAGGTTAAACGGAACAGATGTTTCCACCCTATCCGACAACGAGCTTGCGACAATTCGAAACAAAACGCTCGGTTTTATCTTTCAGCAATATAATCTTATCTCCAAAAACAACATATACGAAAATGTCGAGCTCCCTCTCATTTATCAGGGAATCCCCGCTTCCAAGCGCAAAGCCATGGTTATCGCCTCTCTTGAGCGAGTAGGCCTTGCCGACAGACTGCGTCATATGCCAAACCAGCTCTCAGGCGGTCAGCAACAACGAGTTTCGATTGCTCGCGCGCTTGCCGCAAATCCGCCGGTTATCCTCGCAGACGAGCCAACAGGCGCGCTCGACTCAAAAACAGGGCGCGATGTTATGAATTTCCTCGTCTCACTCAACAATGACGGCAAGACAATTATCCTCATAACCCACGACAACAGCATCGCAGAATGTGCAAAGCGCATAATAAGAATTCACGACGGAAAAATCGTTTCGGATACTCCGAATATACAGAAGCTTGAAAACCTCGGAAGTTCGGAGGTGACATCGTGAATATTACTCAATGCTTAAAACTTGCGCTCAAAAGTATTTCAGGAAACAAAATGCGTTCATTTCTCACGATGCTCGGAGTTATCATCGGCATCGCCGCTGTCATTACACTTGTAAGCGTTGTCCAGGGCTTTTCAAACGATATGGTTTCCTCCTTTAATTCGATGGGAACAAATAATATCACCGTAACGCTTTCGGGTCGTGGCGGAAACATGAATGTAAAGCCTGAGGAAATGCTTTCTCTTGCAGACGATAACCGTGATTTGTTCGTTAATGTTTCGCCAACGGTCACAATCATGGGCGCTACGGCGAAATACGGCTCAACAAATGTTACAACCTCGGTTTACGGTGGAAATGAAGAATACGCCGCGATAAAGGACTTTGCCGTTTCAAACGGCAGATTTATCTCCTATATCGACACAACAAACCGAAACTTCGTCTGTGTCATCGGTACATATATAGCAAACGAGCTTTTCGGAACAGATGACCCTATCGGTAAAATCCTCAAAATAAACGGCTCTGCTTATACCGTTATCGGTGTTCTTGAAGAAGAAGGCGACAGCACTGAGACGAGTGCTGACAACATGGTCATAATTCCATATTCCGTAGCATCACGCCTTGCAAAAAACGCGCACATAACAAGCTATACCTTTGTCGCAAGCGACTCGTCTGAGATTGAGCCCGCAAAAAAGGTTATAGAGGATTATCTTTATGATATCTTCGAAGACGAAGACGCGTACTCCGTCACAAACCTTTCAGAGCTTGTAGATACTATCGAAGACCTTTTGGGAACTCTCTCAACCGTCCTCGCAGGAATTGCGGCGATATCGCTTCTTGTCGGCGGTATAGGAATTATGAACATAATGCTCGTTTCGGTAACAGAGCGAACACGCGAAATCGGCATCCGAAAAGCTATCGGCGGAAAGAGACGCGATATTCTCTCCCAGTTCGTCATTGAGGCAATCATAACAAGCGGAATCGGTGGAGTTCTCGGAATCATAGTGGGAGTAATTCTCTCTTCAATTCTCGCAGGACTTCTCGGTGTTTCAAGCGGAGTCTCGGTTTCTTCCGTTGTTCTTTCATTTTCGGTCTCCGTTCTTATCGGAGTTTTATTCGGCTACTTTCCCGCGGCAAAGGCATCAAAGCTCAACCCGATTGATGCCTTGCGCCACGATTAATACAAAGGGGGTTTTTGTATGAAAAAACTTGTTTCGCTCATCCTCGCACTAAGCATCTTTTCTTCTCTCTTCATCTTTGCAAGTGCTGCAAATATTCCGGCTGACGACGATATTGAGGCCATACTTGATGTCATGGGAATTATGACATACGATGCAAAAGGAAACTTCAACGAAGGGCAGTATGTTTCCCGCGCGGCGCTTGCAAAAATTCTTGTAAGCGCATCGAAATACAAGGGTGTCGCAAGCTCAGGCTCGCGAATCTCGCCCTTTGCAGATGTTCTCTACACCCATTGGGGCGCGCCGTATGTAAGCGTTGCCTCGAAGTACAAGTTTATGACAGGTTATTCTGACGGGACTTTCCGACCGGACAAGAGCATACTTTTTGAAGAAGCACTCAGCGCTATGCTCAAAATTCTCGGCTATACAAACGAGGACTACACGGGCGCATATCCCGCAGGTCAGCTTGCCAAAGCCGAAGATATCGGGCTCACGGAAAATGTCGCAGTCTTTACGGGAAGCATTATCCCGAGAAGCGAAATGGCAAAGCTTGTATATAATCTACTCAACACCCCGAAGAAGGGAGAGAGTGCGATTTATGCCGTAAGCCTCGGATATACGCCTTCAAGCGAGCTTCTTACAATCGGCGATGTTTTCAAAGATAATGTAACGGGGCCCGTAACGGTAAAGTCGGGCACACTTTCCTCTCTCGGTCTTTTGACTGCGAAAAGAGTTTATAAGGACGGTGTAGGTGCCAATATTTCCGATATTGAAAACTTCGATATTATCTATTACAGCAAATCAAGCGGTTCGGTCTGGGCCTACTCAAAGAAGATTTCAGGCATTATCAACGAAATTTTGCCCAACAAGGAGTCTCCTACCTCGGTTACGGTTTCAGGCGTAACTTACCCCCTCACCTACTACGCGGCACAGCGCGCTTTTGGGCTTGACGGTCTGAGAAACGGAGAGACGGTCACGATGCTCCTTGACAAAAACGGCAAGGTCTGCGACGCTTACAAAGCCTCTGAACTCTACGAATCGGTCATTGGCGTTATGACGGGTGTTTCAACCAAGACAATAACCGCAACCGACGGAACAAAAACAACCGGCTATTATGCATCCATCCTCACGCTTGACGGAAGCACACTTGAGGTCGAGTGGGCCTCTGATTCAAGCTCGTATGTTGGAAAAGCCGTTTCCGTAGATATGGCAAGCGGAAGGGTCAGAACCTACTCGTCAGGCGGTGGCAAGGTTTCAGGCTATGTAAATTACGATTCATACCTTCTCGGTCAGACACCGATCGCAAACAATATAAAGATTGTCGAAATTGACGATAACGGAAATATGAACTTCCCGACACTTTCACGGCTTGACGGTGTAAATATAAAATCACCGTCCGTTCTCCTCGCGTCAAAGAATTCCTCAGGCGCAATTGACGGCCTTATCCTTGAGGATGTCACGGGTGACATGCACAAGTACGGTGTTATAACAGCTGTCCAGACGAAATCGACACCCACCTCCGACGGAAGCTCACAGAACATCACAAAATCATACTCATATGACCTCGGCGGTATTCACGGCAACATCTCCTTCCCACGCACCACAATATCTCTCACTGAAGGTCCGTGTGTATTTATGTATGAGAATGGCGAAATATCTGACGCAAAGAACCTGACAAGAGCCGAGAACATCTCGCTTCTCACACCGGAATACGCAACAACCGAAAGCGGTGTCAAACACAAACTTTCTCCAAATGTCCTCGTTTACAGAGTTGTTGATGATGACAAAATCTTAACCGACCTCGCAGAAGCTCTCTCGCACGACGGAACAATCTGGGTTTACTTTGACGATATCCAATCTGCAGGCGGACTTGTTCGCGTAATCTATATAAAATAGCAAAAAAGAATGGGGGCTTCCCCCATTCTTTTTTCTTCTAAAAAATTGGTTTTTGTTATTGATTTATTGCGCGTTTTCTGTTATTATTGAGGCGTACATACATATATAAGGAGTGTTACTTTTATGTACAGCGAAAGCGATAAGAAATTCGCCGCTGAGTTTCTTGAGAAAGTAGAGAGAAAACTCACGGCTATTGCTCCAAAAATCGGCGCAGACTTTCCACATACTCACACCACAAACGGCGAGTATCTGATAAAAGACGGAGATCCCGAATGGTGGACCGCAGGCTACTGGCCCGGTATGATGTGGCTTATGTACTTAAAGACAGGCGACGAAAAGTTTCGCAAGATCGCCGAAGAGTGCGAAGAGAAGATGGATATCGGTTTTGAGCACTTTCAGGGTCTTCACCACGATGTCGGCTTTATGTGGGAGCTTACATCCGTTGCAAACTACAAGCTCACAGGCAACGAGAGGTCAAAGATTCGCGCATCTCACGCGGCATCTATCCTTGCTTCGCGCTTTAATCCGACAGCACAGGCAATCAAAGCCTGGCCGTGGGGTAACAATCTCTGGGCTATCATCGACTGTATGATGAACATTCCGATTCTCGAATGGGCATCAAAATACGGCACAGAGCCCGACCCTCGCTTTGCCGACATTGCGCGTCGCCATGCTGATACGGTTCTCCGCACATTCATCCGCCCTGACGGTAGTGTTAACCATATCGTTCACTATGACACCAAAACAGGTGAAATTTTAGACTATCCCGCAGGACAGGGGTTCGCTTCAGGCTCATCCTGGTCACGCGGTCAGTCCTGGGCAGTTTACGGTTTTGCTGCAGCATACCTCAACTCGGGCAAAGAGGAATACCTCGATGCCGCAAAGCGCGTTGCTCATTACTTTATGGCAAATGTCGAAGAGGGCAAGCTTCCGCTTCTTGACTTCCGTCAGCCTGCAGAGCCGGTTTATTATGACTCCTCTGCTGCTGCTATCACAGCTTGCGGACTTATCGAAATCGCAAAGTGTGTTGACGAGTTTGAAGCGCCGATGTACGAGCGTGCGGCAATTTCCCTTCTCCGTGCATGCGAAAAGAGCTGTAACTTTGACGAAGACATTATGTGGATTATAGG
>JAZOAS010000146.1:0-2956 GCA_045595605.1 Eubacteriales bacterium | reverse complement strand
GAGAATTTATGGACGAGCTCGTTGCAAGAAACGATATCGTATCCGTTGTTTCGAGATATGTAAATTTAACAAGGCGCGGGTCGGGATATCTCGGTCTGTGTCCGTTTCATAATGAAAAAACGCCGTCGTTTTCCGTTTCCTCGGACAAGCAGTTTTTCCATTGTTTCGGTTGCGGTGCCGGCGGGGATGTAATAACCTTCGTTATGAAGATAGAGAATATCGATTTTGCCGAAGCGGTTGAAAAGCTCGCGGGATGGGCAGGGCTTCAGGTCCCGGAATCCTCATACGGCGAAAACGAGCGTTCAAAGCGAAAAAGGGGACAGGAGGCGTGTCGCGACGCCGCGCGCTTCTTCCATGAAAAGCTTAAGAGCGACGAGGGCGAAAAGGCGAGAAGCTATCTTCTCGGCAGAGGGCTTTCTCCTGCCACAATAACGCGCTTCGGGCTTGGCGCTTCTCCTGACGGCTGGGACGGGCTTCTGCGCGAGCTCACCGAAAAAGGATATACAAAAACAGAGCTTCTTGCCGCGGGTCTTGTTACCACGCGCAAGAGCGGAAAGATATATGACCGTTTCCGCGACCGTGCGATGTTCCCGATAATTGATGCGAGGGGTGTCGTAATCGGGTTTGGCGGAAGAATAATGGGTGAGGGCGAGCCGAAATACTTAAACTCTCCCGAATCCGAAGTTTTCAACAAGCGAAAAAACCTGTATGCGATGAATATCGCAAAGCAGAGCAAGGCAGACTACTTTATTCTTGCAGAAGGGTATATGGATGTCATAGCGCTTCATCAGGCGGGGTTTGACTCGGCGGTGGCGTCGCTCGGAACTTCCCTTACTGAGGAGCAGGCACACCTCATTTCAAAATACAAGAATCGGGTTATAATCTCCTACGACTCGGATAAGGCGGGGCGTGCCGCTACCGAGCGCGCGATAGACATTCTGAAAAAAGCGGGAATCGATGTAAGAATACTAATGATGTCGGGGGCAAAGGACCCTGATGAGTATATTAAAAAATTCGGAAAGGAAAGCTTTGCAAACCTTGTTGAAAAGGCGCTTCCCGCGTCTGAATACAGGCTTTACAACACAAAGCAGACCTATGACCTTTCCGATGACAAGCAGAGAGTTCTTTATATAAAAGAGGCGATTTTGCAGCTCGCGAAAATCCAGAGCGAGTTTGAAAGGGAAATATACGCCGGAAGAATCTCTAAGGAAACGGGCGTCACGAAGGACGCTATTTTAAACGAAGCCGAAAGAGAGCGCAAAAAGCTTCTCCGTGAGAGGAAAAGAGAAGAGGAAAGGCGCGTTCTTGACCCTGTTTCAAACCTTATGCCGCGCGATAAAGCGTCGAGGTATAAAAATCCGCGCTCCGCGGTTGC
Organism: Eubacteriales bacterium; assembly: GCA_045595605.1. Lineage (GTDB taxonomy): Bacteria > Bacillota > Clostridia > Oscillospirales > JAAYXM01 > SIG480. The sequence continues at coordinate 1,581 of JAZOAS010000146.1, read as the reverse complement.
GGAGGAGGGTCTTCTCGCGCTTTGCGCGTCTGATGTAAAGCTCTGCACAAAGGCATCCGAGCAGATTTCGGGGAAGATGTTTTCTTCGGAGCTTTTGGGAAAGGCTTTTGATATCGTCGCAAACGAGGCGCGTGAGCGCGGCGTTGAGACTGATATGAGGACACTCTCGGCAAATATGAGCGAGGAGGATGCAACTCACATCGCGGCTGTTTTCGCAAGACGGCGCGAGTCGGGAGACGGCGCTCTTCGTGATTATATTGATATAATACGGCAAGAATATATGAAGTCTCAGGGGGCGGACGATAACGACGCACTTCTTGCGGCAACCGAATTTTACAGAAAAAAGAAGGGGAAATAAAGATGGAAAACGAAAAGAACGAAAGAGTAATAACAATCGAAGAAAAAAAGCAGATTATCCGTGACCTCATCGAGACAGGCAAGAAAAAGGGCAAGCTTTCCCAGAAGGAGCTTTCTGCTGTAGCGGAAGAGCTTGAAATGAATTCTGATGAAATCGAAAAGCTTTATGACGCACTTGAAAATCACGGAATAGACCTCCCTCTTGAGGAGTTCATTGCGGACCTTCCGCCTGAGGATGAGCTTCTTGACGATGCGCCGGAGAATCTTGAAGATGTCGAGGAAATTCCCGAAGAAGAGCTTGCAGATTCTGCAGCGCTTATGGAAGGGCTTTCGATTGATGACCATGTCCGTATTTACTTAAAGGAAATCGGTAAGGTTGACCTTCTCTCGTCAGAAGAAGAGGTCGAGCTTGCAAACCGTATGGCGGAAGGCGACGAGCTTGCAAAGGTGCGCCTTGCTGAGGCAAACCTCCGCCTTGTTGTTTCAATCGCAAAGCGCTATGTCGGACGCGGAATGTTGTTCCTCGACCTTATCCAGGAGGGAAACCTCGGTCTTATCAAGGCTGTTGAGAAGTTTGACCACACAAAGGGCTATAAGTTCTCGACTTATGCAACATGGTGGATTCGTCAGGCAATCACCCGCGCTATCGCCGACCAGGCGAGAACCATCCGTATCCCCGTTCATATGGTAGAAACGATAAATAAAGTTATCCGCGTTTCCCGTCAGCTTCTTCAGGAGCTCGGCCACGACCCGTCACCTGAAGAAATTGCAGAGGAGATGCAGATTCCGGTAACAAGAGTCCGTGAGATATTGAAGATTGCTCAGGAGCCGGTTTCACTCGAAACACCGATCGGCGAGGAAGAAGATTCCCACCTTGGCGACTTTATTCCGGCAGAGGATGCTCAGGAGCCGGCAGAGGCGGCATCATTTGCGCTTTTGCGCGAGCAGCTTGTAGAGGTGCTCAAGACTCTTACACCGCGTGAGGAAAAGGTTTTGCGCCTCCGCTTCGGAATTGAAGACGGAAGAACGAGAACTCTTGAAGAGGTTGGTCGTGAGTTCAATGTTACCCGTGAGCGAATCCGTCAGATTGAGGCGAAGGCTCTCCGTAAGCTCCGCCACCCGAGCAGATCAAAGATGCTCAAAGATTTCCTCAATTAGAGAAAGGTGTCCTAAGTTTTGAAAATCATAGATTCACACGCACATATATTTCCGCAGAAAATCTCG
>JAZOAS010000145.1:0-12126 GCA_045595605.1 Eubacteriales bacterium | reverse complement strand
CATTGTCATGATGTCTCCGGTAAGTACGACGATGAAGCCTGCGCCTGCAGAAACCTTGACATTCTTAATTGTAACCGTAAAGTCTTCGGGAGCACCGAGCTTTTTCGGGTCATCCGAGAAGCTGTACTGTGTTTTTGCAATACAAATCGGAAGATTTCCGAATCCGAGAGACTCAAGTTCATCGATCTGTTTTCTTACATTCGGAAGGATGTTTATTCCATTCCCACCATAAACCTTCTTGACAACGGCTTCGATTTTCTCTTCAATAGAAGAATCAAGCTCGTAACTGAATGTAAAGTCACCCTTTTCCTCTTCACAAAGACGAACAACCTCGCGCGCAAGCTCCTCACCACCGCGACCGCCGTCAGCCCAAACGGTCGAAAGAACCGTATTTACCTGAAGTTCGCGGCATTTATCAATGATAAATTCAATTTCCTTATCGGTATCTGTCGGGAAACGGTTAATCGCTACAACACACGGAAGCTTATACACCTCCTTGATGTTCGAAACATGACGAAGTAGGTTCGGTATTCCCTTCTCGAGCGCAACAATATCTTCATTTGCAAGTTCATCCTTAGCTCTTCCACCGTGCATCTTAAGCGCGCGGACCGTTGCAACAACAACTACTGCAGATGGCGTGAGATTTGCTGTTCTGCACTTGATATCAAGGAATTTCTCTGCTCCGAGGTCAGCGCCAAAGCCGGCTTCCGTAATCGTATATTCGCCCATTTTGAGTGCAAGCCGAGACGCCATAACCGAATTACAGCCGTGGGCAATATTCGCAAACGGTGCGCCGTGGACAAACGCCGGTGTTCCCTCAAGTGTCTGCACAAGATTTGGCTTGAGAGCATCCTTAAGGAGTGCTGTCATAGCTCCTGCCGCATTGAGCTCACCGCAGGTTACAGGCTTACCGTCACGAGTATATGCAACTATTATTCTCGAAAGTCGCGCCTTCAAATCCGAAAGAGATGTAGCAAGGCACAAGATTGCCATAATTTCGCTTGCAACAGTTATGTCGTAGCCATCCTCTCGCGCAACACCGTTCTTTGCACCGCCAAGACCGCAGGCGATATTTCGGAGAACACGGTCATTCATATCAACACAGCGTCTCCAGGTAATTTTATTAAGATCAATCCCGAGAGCGTTTCCCTGGTGGATATGGTTATCAAGCATCGCCGCGAGAAGGTTGTTCGCAGCGCCAATTGCATGGAAGTCACCGGTAAAATGAAGATTTATATCCTCCATAGGAACAACCTGGGCATATCCGCCACCTGCCGCGCCGCCTTTGAGACCGAAAACCGGACCGAGGGACGGCTCACGAAGTGCAACCGTAACATCCTTACCTATTCTTGCGAGACCGTCTGCAAGACCGATTGTAGTGGTAGTTTTTCCCTCACCTGCCGGCGTCGGCGTAATTGCCGTTACGAGAATAAGGTGTCCGTCCTCTCTCTTGCTGTCAGCAAGAAGAGAAAGGTCTATCTTTGCCTTATATTTGCCATATTGCTCGATGTATTCCTCGTCGATATGCGCTTTCTTCGCAATCTCTCCGATAGGTTTCATCTCGCAGCTCTGTGCTATTTCGATATCACTTTTATATCCCACTTAAAACGCCTCCAAAGCATTATTTGAAGTATTTAACAGCCGCCTCGAACATACGGATATCATAATTTCCGAGAACATTCTTATAAAGACCGTTTCCAACACGCTCGCTGTGGCCCATCTTACCGAACACTCTGCCGTCAGGTGATGTGATACCCTCGATTGCATACATAGAATCATTCGGGTTATATGCAACATCGCTTGTAGCATTGCCGTCAAGGTCAACATATTGAGTTGCAATCTGGCCGTTTTTAGCAAGCTCAAGAATGAGGTTTTCATCAGCAAGGAATCTTCCCTCACCGTGTGAAATCGGAACATTATATACATCGCCGACATTGGTAAGTGCAAGCCACGGAGACTTATTTGACGCGACGCGCGTACGGACAATCTTTGACTGGTGGCGAGCGATTGTGTTGAATGTAAGAGTCGGAGAATTCTCGTCAGTATCGATAATCTTACCGTATGGAACAAGACCGAGCTTGATAAGAGCCTGGAAGCCGTTACAAATACCGCACATAAGACCGTCACGGCGCTCCAAAAGTTCCGTGACACCTTCTTTGATAGCTTCGTTTCTGAAGAATGCAGTAATGAACTTACCGCTTCCGTCAGGCTCGTCACCACCTGAGAAACCGCCGGGGATGAATATCATCTGCGCACTCTTGAGTTTCTCTGCAAACTCCTCAACACTTCCGCGAATAGCATCGGACGTGAGATTCTTTATAACAACAATTTCGGGTTCAGCACCTGCATCACGAACAGCTTTAGCTGAATCGTATTCGCAGTTTGTTCCCGGGAATGCCGGAATGAGAACCTTAGGTTTCGCGCAGGAAATTGCCGGCGCTACACGCTTGTCAGCTGTAAAGTCAAAGTTCTTGACAGTTGTTTTTCTATCTTCAATGTTACAGCTGTATACGCTCTCGAGCTTATTCTCGTAAATTCCGAGAAGCTCGTCATAAGCGATGTTTTCTGCGCCATATACGAAGCTCTTTTTATCAGTAACCGTACCGATAAACTCAGCGCCTTCTACATCTTCAGTTACCTCAAGGATAAATGAAGCGTAGCTATAACCGAAGAGGTCGTTAACTGAGAGCTTGTTATTAAACTCAAAACCAAAGCCGTTACCGAACGACATCTTCATTACAGCCTCTGCGATACCGCCGATACCTGGAGTATAGCAAGCGAGGACTTTGCCTTCTCTCATAAGCTTTGTAACCCTGTCAAAGAGAGCAAGGAGAGAGTCAGTCTTCGGGAGGTTATTTTCATCAAATTCTGCAGAAAGTGAAACTACGCGACTTCCGCTTTTCTTAAATTCAGGAGAAATAACTTCTCCTACCTTGCCGCAGGTTACTGCAAATGAAACAAGAGTCGGCGGAACATCGAGCTTTTCAAATGTACCACTCATAGAGTCCTTACCGCCGATTGAGCCGATTTTGAGCTCCTTCTGTGCCTTGAATGCACCGAGAAGAGCCGCAAAAGGTTTGCCCCAACGCTTCGGTTCGCGACCTACGCGCTCAAAGTATTCCTGGAAAGTAAGATAAACTTCACTAAAGTCAGCGCCCGTTGCGATAAGCCTACATACAGACTCAACAACCGCCATATATGCACCGTGATACGGGCTCTTTTCCATGAGGAACGGGTTATAGCCCCAGGACATAAACGAGCAGGTGTCAGTGTGCTTCTTTTCAACAGAAATTTTCTGAACCATAGCCTGAATAGGTGTAAGCTGATTCTTGCCGCCGAACGGCATAAGAACTGTTCCCGCGCCGATTGTAGAGTCAAATCGCTCAGAAAGTCCGCGCTTTGAGCAGATGTTGAGGTCATCTGCGAGTTTTTTATAGTTTTCAGTAAAGTTTCCGTCAACTTTCTTTTCAAAAGCTTCCGGCTTTGCTGTTTCAACTGTGATATGCTTTTCAGCTCCGTTTGAATTGAGGAATTCACGGCTGATGTCTACAATCTTGTTTCCGTTCCAGTTCATAACAAGTCGCGGAGACTCTGTTACAACCGCAACAGGAACTGCCTGGAGATTTTCGGATGCCGCAAGCTCGAGGAAGCGTTCTTTATCCTTATCCTCTACGACACAAGCCATTCTCTCCTGAGATTCGCTTATTGCAAGCTCTGTGCCATCAAGGCCGTCGTACTTCTTCGGGACTGCATCGAGGTTAATCTCAAGACCGTCTGCAAGCTCGCCGATAGCAACAGAAACGCCACCTGCACCAAAGTCGTTACAACGCTTGATAAGCTTACTTGCTTCAGGGTTTCTAAAGAGGCGCTGGAGCTTTCTCTCTTCAGGAGCATTACCCTTCTGAACCTCTGCACCGCAAGTTTCAAGAGACTCTGTTGTATGAGATTTTGAAGAGCCGGTTGCACCGCCGCATCCGTCACGACCTGTGCTACCACCAAGAAGGATGACAACATCGCCGGCATCAGGTCTTTCACGGCGTACATTTTCCTGCGGAGCAGCCGCAATAACAGCACCGATTTCCATACGCTTTGCAGCGTAACCTTCGTGGTAAATCTCATCTACTATACCTGTAGCAAGACCTATCTGGTTACCGTAGGAAGAATATCCCGCTGCTGCAGTAGTAACAATCTTTCTCTGCGGAAGCTTACCCTTGATTGTCTCTGAAACAGGCTTCAAGGGGTTAGCTGCACCTGTAACACGCATAGCGCCATATACATAAGAACGACCTGAAAGCGGGTCACGGATAGCACCGCCTATGCAGGTTGCCGCACCACCGAACGGCTCAATTTCAGTCGGGTGGTTGTGTGTTTCATTCTTGAAGAGAAGGAGCCACGGTTCTGTTTTACCGTCAACCTCTACATCAATTTTGACCGTGCAAGCGTTGATTTCTTCAGATTCATCAAGCTTTGACAGCTCGCCGTTTGCGCGGAGATATTTTACCGCAACGGTTGCAAGGTCCATAAGGCAAATCGGCTTCGTTCTGCCAAGTTCCTTGCGGACTGCAATATATTCATTGTAAGTATCCTCAAGGAGTTTATCCTCGAAAGATACATTATCAATCGTAGTTAAGAATGTTGTATGTCTGCAATGGTCTGACCAGTATGTATCAATCATTCTTATTTCAGTAATTGTCGGGTTTCTTCCCTCTTTCTTGAAATAAGCCTGACAGAACTCGATATCGTCAGCATCCATAGCAAGACCGTACTTTGAAACAAAAGCTTCAAGACCTGCTCTGTCAAGGTCAATAAAACCGTCAACTGTTTCAACTGTAGTCGGAATATCGTAATCAGTTTTGAGGGTTGCAGGCTTTTCAAGTGTTGCCTCTCTTGCCTCAACAGGGTTAATTACATACTTCTTAATTTCAGAAACTTCCTCAGCTGTAAGACTTCCTGAAAGAGTATAAACCTTTGCTGTGCGGACAGTAGGGCGATCTGTCTGCGAAATAATCTGGATGCACTGTGCCGCAGAGTCTGCACGCTGGTCAAACTGACCCGGAAGATACTCTACCGCAAAGACAGTAGCACCCGCCTCATACTTAATTTCGTCTGAAACTATATCAAGCTGTGGCTCTGAGAAAACAGTCTTCTTAGCATACTCAAAAAGCTCTTCCGTTATATTTTCAGCATCGTAACGGTTTATAACGCGAACATCGGTGAGATTCTTGATTCCGAGAAGTCCTCTTACATCAGAAAGAAGCGCACGAGCTTCGTTAGCAAGTTCCTTTTTCTTTTCTACATAAACTCTAAAAACCATATTCTATCTCTCCTTTGCCGCAAGAGCCTTCTTGCCGATGTCGCTTCTGTAATATGCGTTTTCAAACTTAATTCTTGAAACGAGCTCATAAGATGCTTTAATTGCATCCGAAAGTGTGTCCGCAATTGCAGTTGCGCCAAGAACTCTTCCGCCGTTTGTAAGAAGCTTCTCTCCTTCGAGTTTTGCTCCTGCTACATAAACATTATCGGCAATTTCGTCAGGAATTGTCATCTCAAAGCCCTTTTCATAGCTTTCAGGATATCCTTTTGAAGCCATAATTACGCAGCAAGCATTCTTTTCAGAGAACTTGACATCCTCCTCTTTGAGAGTTCCGTTTGTAACTGCCTGCATAATGTCGAGCAAGTCACTCTCGAGAAGCGGAAGAACAACCTGAGTTTCAGGATCACCGAAACGGCAGTTGTATTCGATAACCTTCGGTCCGTCTGCTGTGAGCATAAGTCCGAAATAGAGGCAACCTTTAAAGGTTCTGCCCTCTTTATTCATTGCATCAATCGTCGGAAGGAATATTTCCTTCATACATACATCTGCAATTTCTTTTGTATAATACGGGTTCGGAGCAACCGTTCCCATACCACCTGTATTGAGGCCTGTGTCGTTGTCGCCTATGCGCTTATGGTCCATTGAAGAAACCATCGGAACAACGCACTTTCCGTCAGTAAACGCAAGAACGGACACCTCAGGACCTGTGAGGAATTCTTCAATAACAATTGTTTCGCCACTCTTGCCGAATGCCTTATCTTCCATCATTGACTTTACAGCAGCTATCGCCTCATCACGAGTCATTGCGATTATTACACCCTTGCCGAGTGCAAGACCGTCAGCCTTTACAACTGTCGGAATCGGAGCTGTTTCAAGATACTTAAGAGCATCTGCAGTATTATTGAACACTTCATAAGTAGCGGTCGGGATATTGTACTTCTTCATAAGGTTTTTAGAGAAAACCTTACTTCCCTCGATAATCGCTGCATTCGCTCTCGGACCGAAGCACGGAATTCCCTTTTCTTCGAGCGCATCTACTGCACCGAGAACGAGCGGATCGTCAGGCGCTACGATTGCATAATCAATCTTATTTTTAATCGCAAAATCAACTATTGCAGGAATGTCCTTCGCGCCGATATCGACACAAGTGGCATCCTTTGCCATTCCGCCGTTTCCGGGAAGCGCAAAAATTTCCTCAACATTTTTATTCTGCTTTATTTTCTTAATGATGGCATGCTCTCTTCCGCCGCCACCGACAACTAAAATCTTCATCGGGTAACTCCTCCGCAATATTAATGGTGGAACAAGCGCATTCCGGTAAATGCCATTGCGATACCGTGTTTATCACAGCACTCAATTACAAGATCGTCTCTGATTGAGCCACCCGGCTCTGCGATATAGCTTACGCCACTCATTGCTGCGCGGTCAATGTTGTCTGCAAACGGGAAGAATGCATCTGAACCAAGAGCAACGCCCTTAATTGAATCAAGATACTCGCGCATCTCGTCTTGCGTGAACGGTTCGGGCTTCTTTGTGAAGAAACGCTCCCATACGCCATCTGCTGTGATATCTTCTTCGTTCTTATTGATATATCCGTCAATCGCGTTATCGCGCTCAGGACGACCGATTTCATCCTTAAACGGAAGGTTTAGTACCTTTTCATGCTGACGCAAAAACCATGTATCAGCCTTTGTACCTGCAAGGCGTGTGCAGTGAATTCTTGACTGCTGACCTGCACCTACACCGATAGCCTGTCCGTCAACTGCATAGCAGACGGAGTTTGACTGTGTGTATTTAAGAGTAATGAGAGCAACGATAAGGTCACGAAGAGCTTCCTCGGGAATGTCCTTATTTGCAGTTACTACATTTGAAAGGAGTTCGCGATTGATTTCGAAATTATTTCTTCCCTGCTCAAATGTGATACCGAATACCTGCTTCTGCTCAATCTCTTCAGGAACATAGTTCGGATCAATTTTTACAATATTGTAGTTGCCCTTTCTCTTGGTCTTAAGAATCTCAAGAGCTTCGGGCTCATATCCGGGAGCAATGATACCGTCTGAAACTTCGCGCTTAATCATATTTGCGGTTGTAACATCGCAGACATCAGAAAGAGCTACCCAATCACCGAAAGAGCACATTCTGTCAGTACCTCTCGCTCTTGCATAAGCGCAAGCAAGCGGAGATTCATCAAGACCTTCGACATCGTCAACAAAGCAAGCCTTCTTAAGTTTATCTGAAAGCGGAATTCCAACAGCCGCAGAAGTCGGGCTTACATGCTTAAACGAGGTTGCGGCAGGAAGGTTAAGAGCTTCTTTGAGCTCTTTTACAAGTTGCCAAGCGTTAAACGCGTCAAGAAAGTTTATGTATCCCGGGCGACCTGACAAAATCTCTATCGGAAGGTCAGCTCCGTTTGCCATAAAGATTTTAGAGGGCTTCTGATTCGGGTTACAGCCGTACTTAAGTTCAAACTCCTTCATTGCTCATTCTCCTTAGTTATTTTTATTTATCATACGGTTTTCACATTCGCCGCTTTCAAGGTCAGTATAGCGGACATAGAGTGAAATCTTATTTTCTTCGTCAAGTGCGTTCCAGAGAGTGTTTGTAAACTCGTCGATATCATCCGGAATCGCAACTCTCTCCGGTTCTCCGCAGAAAGTCGGAATCGGGTTACCGTCACAGATGTAAGTGTGGATAAAGTGACCGAGACCTGCAACTGACGGATACTCAAAGTTCATACGGCAGCAAGCGGAACCCTCTGCATCAATGCTCTTAAGGATGCTCATCTCGTATGTAAAGTCGCCATCAGCAAATGTTGCCATACCGCTGATACGCGGTGTGAAGTTCGGCGCATCCGGCTCAAACTCACGGGTTCTGAGCGCATCGCGGAAGTCCATACCGTCTTTTACGAAATTATAAATTGTATCTGTCTGATTTCCGTTTGTAACAATGAGCTTATTTTCAAAGCTTCTGATTGCCGCATAGATAATGAGGCTCGGGTCTTCAACCTTTGAAACATCAAACGGCTCTGTGAAAACTTCGCCATTCTTCTCTGTAAAAATACGGTTGCGGCTGTTTGCGCTTCTGCCCATAATGAAGTAAGCAGTAGCTGCTTTTTTTCCGTCAGCAGTCTTACCGATGACGATACCGCGACCTACATACGAATTACCCTTAATCTGCTTTTCAATGCTGTTTATTTCGTAAATATTCATTCTATTTAGCTCCTTTAATTTCTGCTGAGACTTTTTCAACAGCTTCCGGAAGAATCTTCCACTCTGCAAGGCGCATTACGCGCTTCTGCAGAGTTTCCGCTGTATCATTTTCACGAATTTTTACTGCCTTCTGCATGATTATCTCTCCGCCATCGGGAATTTCGTTTACGAAGTGCACCGTAGCGCCCGTAACTTTGACGCCATAAGAAAGTGCCGCCTCGTGAACACGAAGGCCATAAAAGCCCTCACCGCAAAAAGACGGTATAAGCGACGGATGGACATTTATAATTCTCTTCGGATAGTGGGCGGTAAAGCTCTCATCAAGAATAACCATAAATCCTGCAAGGACTATAAGGTCAATCTTTTCTTTTTCAAGAATTCTTATAAGCTCAGCCTCAAACTCGCCTTTCTTCGGGAAATTTTTCTTGCTTACAACTGCAGTTTTGATGTTTGCAGTTTCTGCACGAGTGAGAGCATACGCTCCCTCTTTATTTGAAATTACGAGCTCAATTTTTCCGCTTGTGAGTATTCCCTTACGCTCGGCATCAATGAGTGCCTGAAGGTTTGTTCCTCCACCCGAAACAAGAACTGCTATTCTTGCAGATTTCATAAAATCACCTTTTCGTCAGATTCGACAATCTCACCGATAAGGTATGCATCTTCACCGTTTGCCTTGAGAATTTCAAGCGCACGGTCTGCATCTTCCTTCGGCACAACAACGCTCATGCCGACACCCATATTGAAGGTGTTGAACATATCACGCTCGCTGATGTTACCCGTCTTTGCGATGAGGTCAAAAATCGGGAGAATCTTAACCTTTGACTTATCAATCTTTGCACCAAGGCCTTCGGGGATGCTTCTCGGAATATTCTCATAGAAGCCGCCACCTGTGATATGGGAGATACCACGAACCTTAACCTCTTCAAGAAGAGCAAGGATAGATTTAACATAAATCTTTGTCGGTGTAAGAAGAGTCTCGCCGATAGACTTGCCACCAAGCTCAGCACAAGGTGCCTTGATATCAGCATTCTCTACATCAAAGACCTTACGGACAAGAGAGAATCCGTTTGAATGAACACCGCTGGACGCAAGAGCGATAACAACATCGCCCGCTTTCATAGTCTTGTTATCAATTATCTTTGATTTATCGACTACGCCTGTGCAGTAGCCTGCAAGGTCGTACTCGTCAACCGGATAGAATCCCGGCATCTCTGCAGTCTCACCGCCGATGAGAGCCGCGCCCGACTGAACACAGCCTTCGCAAACACCCTTAACGATATCAGCAATTCTTTCCGGAATATTCTTTCCACAAGCAATATAGTCAAGGAAGAAAAGCGGCTTTGCACCCGCGCAGATAATATCGTTTACACACATAGCAACACAGTCGATACCGACAGTATCGTGCTTGTCCATAAGGAAAGCAAGCTTGAGCTTTGTTCCTACACCGTCAGTACCGCTTACGAGAACCGGACGGGTCATACCCGTAACATCAAGCTCAAAAAGACCGCCAAAGCCACCGACATCGGAGCAAACTCCGCTTGTCATAGTTTTTGCGATGTGCTGCTTCATAAGCTCGACCGCACGGTATCCCGCAGTAATATCAACGCCCGCTGCTGCGTAGCTGTCTGATTTTGATTGCATATTCATAATTCTTATTCCTTTCCGTTCCAGCAATATGTGCAGAGCTTGCACGGGTCAAGCCCTATTGATTCAATTACACCGTCTAAAGTTTGGAATTCAAGTGACGCGAGGTGAAGCTCTTCGCAAATCTTCTCGCGAAGACGCTTTCCGCGCTCCGTTGAGGCATCACTGTATTCTTCGATATAATCAAGGCCTGCCTCACCCTCAAGCTCTACAATCTTTCTGCGCGCAATAAGCTCCATATCGCTTGTTGCCCGTGAGAAGTTGAGATATTTACAACTGTACATAATCGGAGGGCAAGCCGAGCGCATGTGAACAGCCTTTGCTCCGTTATCATAGAGAAACTCAACCGTTTCGCGAAGCTGTGTTCCCCGAACTATCGAGTCGTCAACAAAAAGAAGACTTTTATCTTTTATAAGGTCGTGAACCGGAATCTGTTTCATCTTCGCAACCTTGTTACGCTCCTTCTGTGCAGCCGGAATAAAGCTTCTCGACCAGGTCGGCGTATATTTGATAAACGCTCTTGCATACGGGATTCCCGCTTCACTTGCATAACCTATCGCGTGCGGAGTTCCCGAATCCGGAACACCGCCTACATAATCGATATCGGAGAGCTTTCCCGCATCCTTATCGTTCTGCGCCATAATCTGACCGTTGCGGTAACGCATTGTTTCAACATTTATTCCCTCATAGGTTGATGTCGGGAAACCGTAATAACTCCAGAGGAATGAACACATACGCATCTTTTCTCCGGGCTTTGCAAGCTGTTTTATGCCGGAGAGCGTAATCTCTACAATCTCTCCCGGACCAAGCTCGCGTTCCGGTTCATACCCAAGCTTTGTAAATGCAAACTCCTCAAATGAAACGCAATATCCGTCTTCGCTCTTTCCCACCATAACGGGAAGTCTTCCAAGCTTATCACGAGCCGCTATAATGCCGCCATCATCTTTCAGAATAAGAATCGACGCTGTGCCGTCAATAAGCTCCTGAACAAATTTAATTCCTTCAACAAAGTCTTTCTTCTGACTTATAAGTGCCGCGACAAGCTCCGTTGAATTTACACCGCCGCCTGTCATGGCATCAAAGTGACCGCCGTCGCACGAAAGATAGTGGTCAATAAGCTCTTTTGCATTATTAATCGCACCAATTATACAAATGGCATAAGTTCCGAGATGCGAACGGATAAGGAGTGGTTGCGGGTCGTAATCACTTATACAACCAATTGCCGAAGTTCCGCTCATTTCTTCGAAAACATGCTCAAATTTCGTACGGAACGGAGAGTTTTGAATGTTGTGTATTTCGCGCTGAAGACCAATTTCACTATCGTACGCCGCGATACCCGCACGGCGTGTACCAAGGTGAGAGTGGTAATCGGTTCCGAAGAAAACATCGCCAAGAGCATCCTGACGACATACTGCGCCGAAAAATCCTCCCATTTTCGTTCCCCCTAATTATTCGCCGAGAATTCTCTTCATCATTTCCTGATATGCATCCTCTACATTACCAAGATCGCGGCGGAAACGGTCCTTATCAAGTTTTTCGTGTGTTGTGCTGTCCCAGAAACGGCAGGTATCCGGAGAAATCTCGTCAGCAAGAACTATGCTTCCGTCCGAAACCTTACCGAACTCAAGCTTAAAGTCAACAAGGTCAACATTGAGCTTCTTGAAGAAAGCCTTCATAACCTCGTTGACTTTGAACGCCATACTCTTGATTGTTTCAATCTCCTGCTTTGTAGCAACGCCGAGAGCAAGAGCGTGGTATTCGTTGATAAGCGGGTCGCCAAGGTCGTCATTCTTATAAGAGAACTCGATTGTCGGCTCTGCAAAAACAATACCCTCTTCTACGCCGTAACGCTTTGCAAAAGAACCTGCTGAGATGTTTCTGATAATTACCTCAAGAGGAACAATGGAAACCTTCTTAACAAGAGTTTCGCGTTCAGAAAGCTCCTCTACAAAATGAGTC
>JAZOAS010000144.1:0-1720 GCA_045595605.1 Eubacteriales bacterium | reverse complement strand
CGGTCGCGCTCTCGGTATGACGATTTCTTTACCGCGCGCGGATGTATATACCCGCACCAGAACTGATATGGTTGAAGAAATCGTGTCGCTTCTTGGCGGTAATGTAGCGGAGCGACTTATATTCTCAGATGTTACAACGGGCGCATCAAACGATATTCAGCGCGCGTCCCGAATCGCACGCGACATGGTAACAAAGTACGGTATGAGCGAAAAGCTCGGAACAGTCAACTTTGCATCCGAAAACGACGAGGTTTTCCTCGGCCGCGACTTTGCATCAAGACATAACTTCTCAGAGAGCATTGCCGCTGTCATTGACAATGAAGTCAAGAGCATAATTGACGGCGCATATGATAAGTGTACCGCAATCCTGACTGAGCATATGGATAAGCTCCACGAGGTTGCAAACTATCTCTTGGAGAACGAGGTTATGGATGATAAGACCTTCTACGCGCTCTTCGGTGAAGAGGTCCCGGAAAAAGAGACGAAACCCGAGGAAAACAAAAGCGAAGAAACAACTGAAGAATAATAAAAACAGCTTAGTCCAAAGACTAAGCTGTTTTTTTGTATGTCTTACTTAATTTCTTCAAACTTTGCAAGCCATGCTTTTGCGATAAGCGCATGTCCTGCGGCGGTCGGGTGAACGCCGTCAAATGCCCAGTAGTCCGGGTTTTCGGGGTTATAAACCTCATCAAATTTCGCCTGAAGCGGAACAAAGGCGAGATTGTACTTCTCTGCAATCCTCTTTACTGCAGCTGCCTTTTCTTCAACATCGCGGCGGAAGTTTTCATAGCTTCCACCGTAAACTTCATCCTCCGTAGTTTTGTTGCGGAGAAGGAAAGGCTCGAGAAGCATTATTTTGATATTCGGGAGAGCCTCTTTAACCTCTTCAATGAGCATAGAATAAATCTTTTCAAACTTTTCGGTAGATACGCCGTTTTTATGAGCAAATTCATGACCCGAGTCATTGACACCGCAGAGAATGCTCATATAATCGGGAGCGAGATTTATTATGTCGGACTTTATGCGCGCATAGATGTCTGTAATACGATTTCCCGAAATACCCTTGTTATCAAAGGTGTACTGTTCGGGATATTTATATCCAAGCTCACCCTTGACCATTGTTGCATAGCCGTTTCCGGAGAAGTATGCGATTTCATACTGCCTGAAAGCGTCTGTTATTGAATCTCCCTGAAACAAAATGTGTTTTGCCATTTCTGCTTCCTCCTCATTTTTGAAACTCCTCTATATTTTTTGCGATATTATGTTCAATCGGCTTCCATTCAATTTCGGTAAAGAGAGCCGCGATTGAAATAGGGATATATGTAAATATAAAAATCGGGAAGGTGAAGATGTAGCGGATTTTCTTTGCGGCAGTGGTGTTTATGTTTTTCCATTCAGTTATGGTGGTAACGGTTGCAAAGAAGAGAAGAATCATATAAAAATTAAAGAATGTCATAAAAAAGGCTGTTCCCGAAACTATTGCAATACTTTGCATTTCGGGCAGATTGAAAAGCGAAATTACGAGAAAAACGGCGTTGAGAATTGCCCCGACAACCGTAAGCATCATGGCGGGCATAATCGTCATAAGCATATCGTATGCGGAAAAACTGCGGTTTTTGAAAATCGCGCAGATAAGCTTTTTTCCGTATGCGGCAAAAACCTGAAAAAAGCCTTTTGCCCATCGGGTGCGCTGATTCCACGACTGCTCGAAGGTGTAAGG
>JAZOAS010000143.1:0-6395 GCA_045595605.1 Eubacteriales bacterium | reverse complement strand
AAGGTCGTAAACATCCTCAATGTCTTTCCCCTCAAAGTTCGGGTAAATCTTGCCCATACCCGTACACTCTGTTGCGGATACGAGCGAGTCAATTTCGAAAAGCTCTTCGGTTATAATCGGCGTCTTTTCACGGACGAATTTCAAATCATCAGGAATCTTTTTCTTTTCCATATATACAGCTCCTTTCGGGTTTATTGTTCCCCGCGAAAATCTTTTTTATTTACAAAATTTTCACCATTTTTTCTTTTTTAAGACATACATTTATGGTAAAATACTTTCAAAGGATGTGATTTTAGTGAAAAAATTAAAACTTTTATCCCTTATACTCGCGTGTCTGTTGCTTGCATCCTGCAGTGTTGGAACAGACAGCGGAAGAGTTCTCAGAGGGATCTCTGATGACGCTGTTATGATTTTCTTATCCGATGATACAATCACCGTCGGCGGCGAAAGTATTTCAGACGACCCGACACAGGCGGTTTATCTCTCAAACGACATCGTCTATTACAAGGACGGAACCGATTTTACTTACGGTGAAGGCACAGCAGCCGATATGCACACCGCAGAGGAAGCGGCAGAGCATAAGGTCATAAACATTACAAAGCCGGGCGATTATGTCCTCAAAGGTACGCTTTCAAAGGGACAGATTGCAGTTGACCTCGGCGAGGATGCGGAGGACGACCCGAACGCTGTTGTAACGCTTGAGATTCGTGATGCGAACATCACCTGCTCCGTCGCGCCCGCTATTGTATTCTATAATGTATATGAATGTGGCGACGATGACGAAGATAGCGCAAAGGCGGATGTTGACACCTCGCGTGCCGGCGCGAACATCATTATCGCAGACAACTCCGAAAACACGGTAAACGGTGCATATGTCGCAAAGATATATAAGTCAGTTGAGCTGTCTTCCGACGGAACAAAGGTTGAGGACAGCGAAACGCTCCACAAGTACGACGCGGCGATAAACTCAAGGATGTCGATGAATATTTACGGCGCGGCTGTCGGAAACGGTGTACTTAATGTCAATGCTGAAAACGAAGGAATTTCAACAAATCTTCACCTTACTGTATACGGCGGAAACTTAAACATTGTTTCAGGTAATGACGACATCAACACATACGAGGACAATGTTTCCGAAACTACGAAAAAAGACGGCAATATTAGCATAACGGTTGACGGAAAAACGGGTGAGGGCGACGGAATCGACTCAAACGGCTGGTTAATAATTGAGGGTGGCACGGTAAATGCCTACGCCTGCGGAGAAAGTCAGGACGCAGGTCTTGATGCAGACAAGGGCGTTTACATCCGCGGTGGCGATGTTGTTTACACCGGCAATATGCTCGACCGCTTCGAGAGCGACCAGAACAGCGCAACCTTCCGTTTCTCTGAAAAGCAGAAGGGTAGTGTAACTTTATATACAATAAGAAACAAAGACAATATTGATGTTATCTCCTTTACTCCCAAAAACGACTTTTCTCAGCTTATCGTTTCAAGCGCAAAGCTTTCTGAAGGCGAGAACTATCTTCTCTGCGGAGACGAGCGTTTAAAAACTGCGCCGGTTGAGTTGCCGGGCGGTATGCCGAAAGGAGAGCGTCCTGACTTCAAGGGCGGAGAGAGACCCGAAGGCGAGAAACCGAACTTTGAAGGCACCGCTCCCCCGGAAAGACCAAACGGCAATTTTGAGAAAGAACCGCCGAGGTTTAACGGCGAAACTCCAAACGGTGCTCGACCAAACAGAGAAATGCAGATCGACGAGAGCAAGCTCTCTGACTCTTTAGAGATAAAGAAAGGTCAGAACACATTTATAGTAAAATAAGAAAAGACGGAGAAGGTTAACTTCTCCGTCTTTTCTTCTATTTCGCAGCTTTTGGGATATCCCCTACACCGTCAAGAATGATTCTTGGGCGGTACGGGAACTTCTTGCATTCCTCCATGGTTGTTACGCCGGAAAGAACGAGGACAGTATCAATGCCTGTCTCGATACCAGCCACGATATCGGTATCCATTCTGTCACCGATGATTGCGGCGTCGCAGGAGTGAACGCCGAGAATCTTAAGACCCGTTCTCATCATAAGCGGGTTCGGCTTTCCGACGAAGTATGCCTGACGGCCCGTAATAAGCTCGATGGGAGCGAGGAAAGCTCGGCAAGCAGGCACTATTCCGTCCTCACTGGGCCCTGTGAGGTCGTAGTTTGTGCCAATGAGCTTTGCGCCCTTTTCGATAAGCCTTATTGCCTTTGCAATCATATCCGGATTGTATCCGCTCGGCTCACCGACTACGACATAGTCGGGGTCAACATCGTTGTATGTAATACCCTTATCAAAAAGCGCGTTATGTATGCCGTGCTCGCCCATTACATATGCACTGCAGCCCGGCGACTGACTCTCAAGAAAATGAGCTGTTGCGAGCGCACTCGTGTAAAAATGCGACTCATCGACATCGAGTCCGAGGCGCGCAAGCTTCTGTTGAAGCTCGCGCGGAGTATATTGACCCGAGTTTGTCAAAAAGAGATAATGCTTATCATTCGCCTTGAGCCAGTCGAGAAACTCCTTAGCGCCCGGTAGAAGACGGTTGCCGTGGTATATGACACCGTCCATATCACAAATAAAACCTTTTTTATTAAGTAATCTTTCCATAATTTTTTCCTTTCGAATTTGCTTATATTTTTATTATATCATTTCAATTTTTCTTTTTCAAGAGCGCAAAACCGCCTCGCAGATACCTGCGAAGCGGTTTGATTTTATTTATCAAAATTTGTTGCGTTGCGGAGCTTCTTCATTTCAAAGTTTAAGACATACTCAACCTGACGGATCTTCCATTCAAGATGCTCGCGGTCACCGAGATAGAGCATCGACGGCTCCCAACCAAGGCGAGAATCAACTTCAACAAGCGGAATTGTATTTCTCGCATTCTCAATTTCTGCATGGAGAAGAGCTTCCATTTCGTCAAGAATCTTATTGAGTCCGTCCTTTGTAAACTCGGCATTCATACGGCATTTGAGAATATAGAACTGCTTTGCATTGTAGTTTGTCGTTACGCAGTTTGCGATGTACTTACCGAGGTTTATCATACAGAGAAGCTTCTCATTCGGGTTCTTTACCGTCTCAAAGAGCGCAATACCCTCGTCCATAAGACGGTGCATTGTTGCAAGTTCTTTGAGTTCTGTATGTATGCGAAGGTTTAAGATGCACTCTCGAAGAGGCTCGGAAACGAATGCCGCGTGCTCCATACCTGTTGCATATCCAAGCCCGACAACAAGTGAGCCAAACATAGCTTCAGGCTGTTTTGCAGGCTTTGACTTGTGGTAAATCGTGAACGGATAAGCAGGGCCGACACGACCCGGACCTGTAAAGTCCGCATGAGACGGAACATAATGTGTTATTCCCTCGCTCCAGAGGTCGAAAGCGCGCTTTACCGTTTCAAGGTTTTCCTCACCGTATTCGGATATGAGAATCTTATCGAGAATTTCATCAAGCGGTTCAAACGGCATAAGGAAAGCGTGCTTTGAAAACTTTGTTATAATCGACGGAGTAAAGCCGTGGTGGTGAGCGTCCATACTTCCGCAGAGATTCCACTCGCAAATTGCGTGGCGAATACCCTCGTATCTTCTCATCCACTGATACGGCATCGGCTCATACGGAACCATACCAAAGTCCCAGGTTACGCCTGCAGACTGTGTCATCGCATAGAAGCGGATACCGCGCTTTTTAGCGGCAATCGCCTCACTTGTGAAGTACGGACCCGGACCTGCGTATGACAGTGAGTAGTCGGAAACTGCCATTGTAACGCCGTCAACTGTCTTGTTATCAAACATTTCGAAAGTTGCTTCAAAAGTGATGTCCGTCGGGAGCTTGTTGATAAGCGCAATTCTCGCCTCTTCAGGCTGGAAGCCCCAGTTATAGCTCCAGAGAACGACATCGGCATCGGGCTTTACATTTCTTACAGCGTTCTTTACGACCTCCATAAGGCGCGCAACTTCCTCACACGGATACCAACCCGGCCATGGCTTACCGTCAGGAATCTCAGGCTGGGGGTCAGTCGAGAGCCACTTTGAAGCGTGCGGGTCACGGCTTCTTGCCTCAACGACCTCACCAACCATAGTTACACCACGAAGACCCGGGCAACGGCGGAAAAGCTCACCGTAGGTGCTGTCGTAATATTCTGCAGCACCCTCGTCATCAGGATGAACGAGACTTTTGAAAAAGCTGTAAGCATAGACATCAATACCGTACTTTGCGGCACGGTCAATAAGCGAATTGAAGTCAAGATATCCTACTCTTGTCTGGTTGATGCCTGTTGTGAAGACGAGGATAGCATCGCGTCCTTCGTGAGCGATACGGGAGAGATAATCATCAGGCCACTCTTCCATACCGTAGCCTGAGTGCACCATAAGCGGAGCCATTGCAGGCTTTTTACGAATTTCGCCACGCTTGATGTAAGGCGCGTGTGCAAAAGTCATAAGGTCTTCAAGGTAATAAAGAGCTGCCGCAACACCACGGTCGTCATATCCGAAAACCTCGATACCGTCTGATACATTTATAAAGAAACCCTTATACCCCTCAGCCTCACCGAGAGCGACTCCCTCGTCCTTTGCAAGAGCGAGTCGGATAACATTTGCCCCTTTATTCGTCCCCTTTTTGGAGAAGGTAGCAGAGACATTCATCGAAGTCGCGAGAAAGTCGATAAAGTCCTTCGCCGCTGTGTTGATAACGATGTTATCCGTATTCCCGATTTCGATTATCACGCCGTCACGAATCTCAAGCTCGTTTTCTTTCGGGATATAATCAAAATTTCTTATGTTTTTTTCGTGAATTGTCAGAAGCTTTTTTCTGAAATCATACGATTTTTCAATTATCATTATAATCACCTCGTTATACCTTGATTTTATCACATCAGAAATGTGTTGTACAGTGGCATTTTCCGACTAAAAAAGGCAGGACAAAAGTCCTGCCTTAATCTTTATTCAAAATAAGACTTAAAGAAATCTGCAAGCGACATATCACAGATAGCCTCGCACATCCAGTAGTTTCCGAGCTGGTTTCCGCAGAGGTAGTTGATATAAGTCTTACCCTGCCACTCGCAAAGGTCGAGGTCTGTGTTGTTTACGTTGAACGCAGTCTTAAGACGCTCTCTTTCCTCTTCCGTTATATCCTTGTAGTTCGGAGAGATTTTGCGATCCTCGTCAGACGGCATGATAATCGGGTTATAGTAGCCTACATACCATGTCTCGAAATCGCGCGTTCTGTACATATAGTTTGTGAAAATCTTTCTCGGAAGAACGCAGTCTGCAAGGAGATAGTACCAGCCGTCACAGTATTTAAGCGCAGGGCCGCCTGTGCCCTCATCTCTTGAAAAAGGCTTTTCATAATCCATAAATTCCCAATTCTTTAAGTCAGGAGATTTTGCAAAAAACATCGTCCAGCCTTTTTTGCCGACATACTTTTTCGGATACGCTTCATCCGGAAGGTCAGGATATGCATCGGGGCCCGATTCAATGATTATTGTATAACCGTCATGTCCTTTTACTATCTGCGAGTTAAAATATACCCATCCCGGGTTCGTAAAGAGGTCGCGTGCCGTCCAGTTTATAAGGTCGCGGCTTTCGTAGATGCGGATGGTATCGCGACGCGCCATACAGACACCCGTTACATACGCCACATCTCCATCTATGAATGCGGAATGAAAATAGCTGTCCTCGGCAACATATGAAAGAAACTCACCTGTCTCAATATCGCGGATACCTACTCTTCTTAATATGCTTGAGTCTGTTCCTTTACCCGGATCAACAAGCTCTGCGCGCATAAGGCGACCGTTCCAGACAAACGGCGTCATTTCGCCGTTCGGGCTGCACGCGCCGAGTTTTTCTATTTTCGGATATCCTCCCTTTTGAAGGGTATCCGCATCGTAATAAACATAATTTGCGCCAACTGTTTCTGTTCTCATCTCTTGTTCTCCCATTAAAAATATGATTCGGTATCTTCCGCATAAAGAGTACACTTTTTTATTTGCTTTGTCAATTATTTTCAAGCAAATTTTTATAATATTTTCTCAATTTGACAGTTGAAATTACTTTATTTTTATTGTATAATATCTCTTGATATGGAGAAGTATCGAAGTGGTCATAACGAGAACGACTCGAAATCGTTTGACGGCTAAACCCCGTCCGTGGGTTCGAATCCCACCTTCTCCGCCAGAGCGGTGTCCGCACACGCGGACACCTTTTTTACTACATTTCCTAACAAAGGAGAGGTTTAAATGAAATTCTTCCACGTTTACAACGACTGGCACATCAAAGCTCTTGAGAAGAACGGACTTCTCAACCGCGACAGCGGTTTTAAAATTCAGCACGTCTTCTCTCTTCCGGTAGAGCTTCAGTTCAACAACTATGCCGCGAA
>JAZOAS010000142.1:0-10416 GCA_045595605.1 Eubacteriales bacterium | reverse complement strand
TGATATAATAAACGAAGAAGAAAGGCAGGAGAGAGAAATGAAGTTTTTTCACGTTTACAACGATTGGCATATCAAGGGACTTGAGAAGAATAACTTCATAAATGAGGATACAGGCTTTAAGATTCAGCATATTTTTTCCATGCCGGAGGAACTTAAATTCAATAGTATTGCGAAAAAGGGCGGAGAGCTTTATTCGCTTATAAAGGAGAATAAGTATCCGTTCTATGTTGACAGAATAGCAGGCGGATGCACATACCATAAATACGAGCTTGACCACGACCTCATCCGTGAATATGAGGACATTCTCGGAGACGATTTTCTCGGCTTCCAGCTTCACGAAAGCGCATCAAATATTTACGACTGCGACTGGCAGGATATTTTAAAAACTATGGGTGGAAAGGGTCCGTACGACCCTGAAGAGTTTAAGGAGAAAATGATTTCTCCGTATAAACTTCCCGACGGCACACCGCTTTACAGATTCGGTCAGGGTACGCTTGAAGAGTACGTAAACCTCAAATACCCCGAAACTCCCGAGGAGTTTTATAAGCAGGTCGAAGAAAGATATAAGCGCTTTATAAAGGATACAGACGGCCACATTCTCGCAGTTGACAGCTTCTACCTTCTGACGAAGCTTCACAACGAGCTTGGCGTAAAGACGTTTATGCCCGAAGTCGGCTGGCAGATAGGTCAGGCGAGAGTTGCCGTTGCATCAGCGCGAGGTACTGCCGAGAACAACGAAAAGCGCTGGGGCACATACTATGAAACATGGTTTGCAGAGCATGTAACCGATAAATTCGCATCAATGCCGTGCTTTAACAATGACCCGTCAAATGAGTGGTATCTTCCGCAGGATCAGCACCCCGACGATTTCACAACTCACGGTCCTGCAGGCGGAAGTTCACGCCGTCTCCAGAAAAGACTTTACTACTATACTCTTATGTCGGGTGCTGATTTCATGGCAGAAGAGTGGGGCCTCAACTGCTCATATACCGATATGCAAACCTTTGAGCTTTCCGAATACGGTCTTGCCAAGAAAGAGTTTGTTGAATTCATGCGTGATTATAAGAACATCAAGGCGCGTGTTCCGTTTGCAATCGTTCTTCCGCTTGAATACTCTTGCGTTCAGGTTGCATATCCGTTTGAGCCATATAAGATGGGAGTGCACCGTGATAAATATATGCAGTGTCAGCTCTCGCCTGAAAGACGCGCATTCAACGGATATGTTGAAGATGTAATCAACCTCATTTATGAAATGTACGGCGGTCCTTACGGAAACGAAAGCCACATTCTTACAAATTCCCGCTTTGGTGACCTCTTTGACATTATCTATGAGGATGCAGATGATAAGACTTTTGCAAAATACGAAGGACTTATTGATGCAACTCCCGATTGTCGCGTCTCAAAGAAGCTTGGAGATAAATACCGCGTATTTGAAAGCGGAGATATTACAAAGCTCGAACACGATATTAAGGAATACTCAAAAAAAGTGCTTCCTGTAACGGTTGATAAGCTTCTCTGGGTCGTTTCCGAAGATGAAAAGGGAAGATACCTCTCAATTTTCAATAACGAGGGCAACTATCGTTCACGCCCCACAGGTGATAAGATTGACCATGCAGCAGATGCGAGGGTAAAGGTAAGCTTCAAGGAAGCTGCAAACCTTAAGGCAATAAAGCTTTCAAGTCCTGATATAAAGATAGAAAAGGCAGACGATAAGACATACTTTGTCGATATGCCGGCATGCGAGTTTGCAATATTTAAGTACTAAATAAAAAAATCTCCTCTCGGAAGAGAGGGGATTTTTTTATTATAATGATTTGAGAAGTGAGAGCATGCCGTCAACAACGATGTCATCGCCGCCGGGCTTGAGGGAAGAACTTCTTGCTTCATATCCGCCCTCGGCGTAAGCTGATGCTGTCGGGATATATCCGCCGAGAGTATTGGTTAGACAGGTGAAGATGGTTGTTTTAAACGGAGAAGCTTTTGAAACTCTCTCTGCAATTTCTGTGAACGGCTCACCGCCAACTCCCGCAAAGACCATCTCGCCGATTTTGAGCGCGGAGAGAAGGAACGGGAACGAATCGGGTCCATTTTCAAGCGCAACTATTCTCCTTGCCTCGGCAACTGCCGTAGTAAGATACATTTCCTTATACGGAAGCTCGTGGGCGCGACCGGAGTCATAAAGCTCGCAGATTTTGCGTGCCTCAGGAAGTTTGTCGTTTTCCTGATGTGAGGGAAGCGAAACCTCTTTTGAAGCGTAGGAAATCTTATCCGCAACAATCGGGCGTGTGAGAGAGTAAACTGAAAGAGTTGCACCTGCGATGACGCGACCCATATATTCCGCGTGCTTTATTCCGCGCGGAACGCCGTCAAAGTCAATTTTTGAGAGAGCTGCCTGCTCGGGAGTCGGGTTGACATTAACATGGTTGACATCGCCCTGAGCACCCATTATAAACATGCACTTCGTACCGGGAAGCGCAGTTTCGAGAATGTCGCAGGTCTTGCCGACATAGTCGTTGCTTATATATTCGCCGCCGACGGTGTCGGTATGTGTTCCGAAGTTTATGAGAAGGATGTCGTCTGCATCGCGTCTCTCAATTTTTACAATCTTGAGGGCTTCATTCGGCTTGCCAAGCGGGTGGTCGATGTTCTCGTTGAGAACGCCGGGGTTTGTGGCAACTGAGCCGTCCTTCATGCGGTAGCGGCGGACGAAGGAGATGCCCTTTGCCTCGGTCTCGGCAAAGCTCATTTCAGATTCTTTAAGGTCATCGATTGCGTAAATAGCCGCGTCGCGTACGCTGGTTATGAGAAATTCGTCATAAGCATCCGAGCTTCGAAGGTCGGATGCAAAATCTTTTCCGACGACGGGAGAGGTGTGTGAGTGAGAAAGGGAAATATGTATCGCATCACGAGAAAGCTTTGTAGCCTCGACAATCGCAGCCCTGAAAGCGTCGAAATACTTCGGAGCGAGCTCGCAGAGGTCAAGTGTTATAACAACAGCTTTCGTTTCACCGTCGTCAAAAGCAACGGCGCGGACATAGAGACTGTCGAGAATACCCTTTACAAGGCGCGTTTCATAGTAACCGCAAATCGGCGCACCGTACGGCGGATTGATACAGATTTTTGAATATCCAGTTTTCATAATAAACAACCTTTCACAATATAAAATAGATATATTATATTCTATCTTACAAAAAGGGCGTAAGTCAATACAAATGTCTTGATAAACATATGTGTTTTGTTATATAATCAATTTAAAGAACAAAAAGGGGTGTGGAAATGAAGATAATTGATTTACTTAAAAGAGGTACATTATCTCTGTCTTTTGAGGTTTTTCCGCCAAAAACAGATACCGCGTTTGAGAGCGTGCGCGCAGCGACTGAGGCTATTGCTACACTCAAACCCTCGTTTATGAGCGTTACATACGGTGCGGGAGGCGGAACGAGTGCCTACACCCTTGACATAGCAAAGCAGATAAAGGAAAAGTACGGTGTGCCCTCGCTTGCTCATCTCACCTGTGTTTCTTCGACGAAGGAGACTGTTCGCGAGCGTATTGCAGATATCAAAGCGGCGGGGATACAGAATGTTATGGCGCTTCGCGGAGATATTCCGGAGGAGCATAAAAACTCTGACCGAAGCGGGTGGGATTACCACAACGCGATAGAGCTTGTCAGAGAGTTCAAGGAATCAAACGAGGATTTCTGCATCGGCGGCGCGTGCTACCCTGAAATTCACCCCGAAAGCGAAAATCAGAAAGAGGATATAAAATATTTAAAGGAAAAGGTCGATGCAGGCTGTGACTTTTTGACGACACAGATGTTTTTTGACAACAACCTTCTCTATAATTTCCTTTATAAAATACGCGAAGCGGGAATCACGGTCCCCGTAATCCCGGGCATCATGCCGATTACAAATGCAAATCAGGTCGAGCGTGCGATAAATCTCTCGGGTTCATTTATGCCCCAGAGGTTCAAGAGCCTTGTTGACAAATTCGGAAGCGACCCTGAAGCTATGAAGCAGGCGGGAATCGCTTATGCAACCGACCAGATTATAGACCTTCTCGCAAACGGTATTACAAATGTCCATGTTTACTCGATGAACAAGCCGGATGTTGCAAAGAAGATTCAGGAGAACCTCAGTAACATAATAGGAAAGTAAGAAAATGATTCTTGTTAAAACATATTCCTCCCTGCCTATTGACCGTGCGGAGATTTTGAGATATGCAGGCTGCAAGGCGGAAAACGAAGGAATTTCCGCCCTTATAAAAGAGTGTCTGGATGAGGTCTTGGAAAAATTGAAGTACAAAGTCTGCTATTGCGAGCTTTCTGTCGCGACAGACGGAGACATTTGCAACTTCGGAAGTTTTTCCGTAAAGTCCGGGTCTCTTGCAAAAGCTCTTACAGGGTGCGGGCGCTGTATCGTCTTTGCGGCGACGGTTGGACTTGAGCTTGATCGCCTCATTTCAAAATACGGAAGGCTCTCACCATCAAAAGCGCTGATTTTTCAGGCGATAGGCGCTGAGAGAATTGAGTCTCTTTGCGATGCCTTCTGTAAGGATATTGCACATGAGTACGGTGCGGAGGTAAAGCCTCGCGTAAGCGCGGGGTATGGCGATATTCCGCTTGAGTGTCAGAAAAACATTTTTGCCGTTCTCGAGCCTGAAAAGAGAATAGGGCTTACTTTGAGCGAAAGCCTTCTTATGATGCCGTCAAAATCTGTCACGGCGTTTGTGGGAATTAA
Source organism: Eubacteriales bacterium (assembly GCA_045595605.1). Taxonomy (GTDB): domain Bacteria; phylum Bacillota; class Clostridia; order Oscillospirales; family JAAYXM01; genus SIG480. The sequence continues at coordinate 5,679 of JAZOAS010000142.1, read as the reverse complement.
AGAATAAAACATTCAGAGGTGCACAATGGACTTCAGAGAATTTTTAAAAGACAATATAGTATATCTCGACGGCGGTATGGGAACGCTTCTCCAGGCGCAGGGGCTAAAACCCGGCGAACATCCTGAGTGGTGGAACCTTTTGCACCCCGAAACAATAATAGATATTCATAAGTCTTATTTTGATGCAGGCAGTAATGTTGTGTGCACCAATACCTTCGGGGCAAATTCTCTTAAATTTGAGATGTCAGAGCTTGAGGAAATAATAAAGGCGGCTGTCGCAAATGCAAAAGCGGCGCGCGAGACCTCTTCTTCGGACAAGGAAAAGTATATAGCTCTCGATATCGGTCCGTCGGGAAAGCTTTTGAAGCCTCTCGGAGACCTGGATTTTGAAGATGCGGTGAGCATATTTTCAAAAACCGTAAAGCTTGGCGCAAAATACGGTGTTGACCTCGTTTTTATTGAAACGATGAACGATAGCCTTGAAACAAAGGCGGCGCTTCTTGCCGTAAAGGAAAACTGCGACCTGCCCGTAATGGTGTCAAACGCCTACGGTGAGGACGGAAAGCTCATGACGGGAGCTGACCCTTATGCTATGGTTGCAATGCTTGAGGGCATGGGTGTCGATGCGCTTGGCGCAAACTGCTCTCTCGGTCCGCATCAGCTGAGGAGCGTTGCGGAAAAGCTTCTTGAGAAGGCATCAGTCCCTGTAATATTAAAGCCGAATGCAGGCCTGCCGCGCTCGGTTGACGGGGAAACAGTCTTTGACATAACGGTAGATGAATTTGCCTGTGAGGTTGCGGAAATCATAAAAAAAGGCGTCCGGGTTGTCGGCGGTTGTTGCGGTACGACGCCCTTGTATATCGCGTCGCTTTGCGAGAAAGCCGAAAAGCTTTCGCCTGTGAAAATTTCGCCTAAAAACCTTACTGTTGTTTCGTCATATACCCACGCGGTAGAGTTTGGCGAAAAGCCGGTCCTCATAGGAGAGCGCATAAACCCGACGGGTAAAAAGCGCTTCAAGCAGGCGCTTTTGGAAAACGATATCGCCTATATCCTCTCCGAGGGAGTAAACCAGCAGGAAAAAGGCGCGCATATTCTTGATGTCAATGTCGGACTTCCGGATATTGACGAAGCGAAGATGTTAAAGCAGGCGGTTTATGAACTTCAGTCAGTCATAAATTTGCCTTTGCAGATTGACACCTCTGATGTCACTGCAATGGAAGCCGCTCTTCGAAGCTATAACGGAAAAGCGATGATAAATTCCGTAAACGGTAAGGAAGAGAGCATGAAGTCGGTCTTTCCGCTTGTCAAAAAATACGGCGGACTTGTCGTTGCGCTCACCCTTGACGAAAACGGAATCCCTGAAACCTGCGAGGGAAGAGTTGAGATTGCAAAGAAGATTCTCAAAACCGCAAACCGGTACGGTATAGATAAAAAAGATATAATTTTTGACCCGCTTGCGCTTACCATAAGCGCTGACGCTTCGGCGGCGCGTGTTACGCTTTCTTCGCTTAAAAAAATACGCGAAGAGCTCGGCTGTCATACCTCGCTTGGCGTTTCAAATGTATCATTCGGTCTTCCGAACCGCGACGCAATAAACAGCGCCTTCTTCGCGCTTGCGCTTGAGAACGGGCTTTCGGCTGCGATTATGAACCCGTATTCGGCAGATATGATGAAGACATATTACACATACAATGCGCTCAACGGTCTTGATGAACATTGTCTTGAGTATATAAGCGTTGCGGAGAGCTTTGGCGTTGCGAATGCTATTGCACCGTCTGAAAAGAAGAGCGACGGAGAAAATGGCTCTGACCTTCAGTACGCGATTATAAAGGGCTTTAAGGAAAAAAGTGCTGCGATTACAAAAGAACTTCTTAAGAGCGTTCCGCCGCTTGAAATAGTCAATAACGAAATAATTGCGGCGCTTAACATCGTCGGCAAAGGTTTCGAGGAAAAGACAGTTTATCTCCCGCAGCTTCTTATGAGTGCCGAAGCTTCAAAAGCGGCTTTCGAGGAGATAAAGGCCTGTATGTCGGGCGAGAGGAAGAGAGAAGATAACGCGACATTTGTCATCGCAACCGTCCGTGGAGATATCCACGACATCGGAAAGAATATCGTAAAGATCCTGCTTGAGAATTACGGCTTCGATGTCGTTGACTTGGGAAAGGATGTCCCGCCTGAGACTATTGCGGAAAAAGTGACAGAGCTTCACGCGCCACTTGTCGGACTCAGCGCGCTTATGACGACAACTGTACCCGAAATGGAGAGAACGATAAAAATGCTTCGCGAAAAAGCGCCATGGTGCCGTGTTGTAGTCGGTGGTGCCGTACTGACGCAGGAGTATGCGGATAAAATCGGCGCAGATAAATATGCAAAGGATGCAATGGAAGGCGTAAGATACGCAGAAGAAATAGTAAAAGATTAAATATAAAGCGAAAATCAAATACTTCTATCATTTTTTGCTTACATAAAAATCCCTTGAATGTAAACAATAGTTTTGTAACTTTAAAACAAAAGGGGATTTATAAATAATGAAAGCAACTGGAATTGTACGAAGAATAGACGATCTTGGTCGAGTTGTAATTCCAAAGGAAATCCGACGCACAATGCGCATCCGCGAGGGCGACCCGCTCGAGATTTATACTGACCGCGACGGCGAGGTTATTTTCAAAAAATATTCGCCTGTCGGCGAACTTGCGTCTTTTGCGGGGCACATCTGCGAAACTCTCTCGAAAACTACGGGGCAGACGGCAATTGTATCTGACCGCGACAGCATAATCGCGGCGTCGGGTGCGGGAAAACGCGATTTGCACGAAAAGCGCATTTCAAAGGAGCTTGAGCGAATTATCGAATCGCGCCAGATTTACCAGCACAAAAGCGGGGAGACACCCGTAGCAGTTGCAGATGGGGAAGGTGCAAACTTTATCTCAATCGCGGCTCCAATTATCTCTGAAGGCGATGTATCGGGATGCGTCGCGTTTGTTTTTGACGGTGTGGAGGCTGAGCTTGGTGAGACGGGGTATAAGCTTGCACAGACGGTTGCAGGCTTTCTCGGAAAGCAAATGGAATCATAAACATGGAAGAAAAAGAGCAGATGTGAAATCTCACATCTGCTCTTTTTGCTGTTGAAACTAACAGCAACCGCCCGTCTTCATCGAAAAGGACTGACAGTCTGTGCACTGGTCCTGTGTGGGGGTGTTCTCGTGAGTTCCGACCTGGATTGCATTGAGTGAACAGTAGTTCACGCCCTGGCAGTGGTGTTTACAGCTTGTGACTGTGCACTGGATGCTCTTGTTGGGATTTTCGTTCATATTAAATACCTCCTTGAGTGTTTTGGCTTGCAAAAATATTTTGTGTAGAAGAGAGATAAATATTCGTATTAAAAATTTTGAAAACTTGACAATAACTCAAAAATTACTTATTATAATATAGTATATTTGTAAAATTTAAAGGAGTGTCATTTTGTGAAAGACAGAACCTTGGACTTTATAATAAAAACATCGAAAAAAGAGGGTGTTCGCCTCTTTTTCGTGACCGTGCTCAATGCAGTAAACGCGTTTCTCGGCGTATATTTTGCGCTCGTAATGCGAAATGTAATAAACAGCGCGGTTGCAGGGGACGCATCGCTTGTAAAAAAATGGTCAGTAATTATTATTGCGGTAGTTGTTGCAGAGATAGTTATTTCGCTGATATCGAAATATCTCACTTCGCAGATGACAGCGCGTCTTGAAATCGCATTTCGCGAGAGCGTTTTTTCAAAGTATCTAAGAAAAGAGTATTCTGCTGTGGCAGAGTTTCACAGTGGAGAGGTTCAGAACCGTCTCTTTAACGATATCAGAATCATAAGTGACAACCTTTCAACGCTTCTTCCGCAGCTTATTGCTCTTGTAACAAGGCTTGCAGCGGCACTTGTCGCGGTATATGTGGTCGATGCGTTTTTTGCAACAGTCATATTGGTTGCAGGTGTTGCGATGTTCATTGTTGCGCGACTTTTCAGAAATGTTATGAAGAGAACGCATAAAGAGGTTCAAACTGCAGGTGGAAAGGTGCGCGCGCATACTCAGGAGTCGGTTGAAAATCTTCTTGTCATAAAGGCGTTCGGCATGGAAGAGAGGATGGAGGCGCGCGAGCGCGAGCTGCACACAAAACACTACAAAAAGCAGATGATACGCGCAATCTTCTCCGTAGGCGCATCAGCAGGCTTTTCTTCTCTCATACAGTTTGGATATGTGTATGCCGTTATATGGGGAGCTACGAGAATTCTGACAAGTGGCGGAGTTTTCGGATACGGCGATTTTGCGGCGATTATGCAGCTTATCGGTAAAATACAGACTCCGTTTGCCGGTCTTTCGGGAAGTCTCTCGAAATACTATTCGATAATAGCATCGGCTGAGCGACTTTTAGAGCTCTGCGACTTGCCGGACGACATTTGCACCGAGCCTGTGCGCGAAGACTTGTATGAGAAAATGTCTGCAATCAAGCTTTCTGATGTAAGCTTCTCTTATGGCGATGCGTTTATTCTCAAAAACGCAAATGCGGAAATAGAAAAAGGAAAGCTTACACTTATTGCCGGAATTTCGGGAATAGGAAAAAGTACCGTCATAAAGCTTCTTATGGGTGTGCTCAAGCCTGACGAGGGCGAGGCATATGTACAGGAAGAGGGAAAGACAAGCCTTTCTGCCGCAACAAGGTCTCTTTTTGCATATGTTCCGCAGGGAAATCTTCTTATGAGCGGTACGATTGCAGAAAATATGCGCCTTGCAAAAGCCGATGCAACGGATGAAGAAATTGAAAATGCGCTTAAGGTTGCGTGCGCAGAATTTGTTTTTGAAATTCAGGACGGTCTTGAGACACGACTTGGCGAGCGCGGAACAGGGCTTTCTGAGGGTCAGGTCCAGCGTCTCGCGATAGCGAGAGCTGTGCTTTCGGGCGCTCCGATATTCCTTCTCGACGAGGCGACAAGCGCGCTTGACGAGCCGACGGAAAGACAGGTGCTTGAGAACATAATGGCGCTTCCGGACAAAACCTGCGTCTGCATTTCTCACCGCCCGGCGGCGCGCGAGATTTGCGATAAGGAAATTTATCTTGATAACGGAAAGATTTGCGAAAGGGAATAAGTATGAACATATCCGGTTTCCAAAAGCTTACGCTTCTCGACTTCCCGGGAAGAGTGGCAGCTACCATATTCACTCCGGGGTGCAACTTCCGTTGCCCGTTCTGTCATAATGCAGGTCTTGTTCTCCGATGTGACGAGGGCGAGCGGTATGAAGAGGATGAGATTCTCTCTTATCTTAGAAAGAGAACAGGAATCCTCGACGGTGTCTGCATAACCGGCGGTGAGCCTCTTCTTCAGAAGGATATAGCAAGCTTTATGACGCGCGTCCGTGAAATGGGGTATAAGATAAAGCTTGACACAAACGGCTCAAACCCCGAAAAGCTCCGCTCGCTTTGCGAGGCGGGACTCGTTGACTATGTCGCGATGGATATAAAAAGTTCAAAGGAAAAGTACGGCGAGGCGGTCGGGCTTTCGGGCTTTGACACTTCTGCTGTAGAGGAGAGCGTTTCGTATCTTCTTTCGGGGCGTGTTGACTATGAGTTTCGCACGACCGTTGTTTCGGAGCTTCATACGGAAGTGGATATAGAAAACCTTGCTGTATGGATACAGGGCGCAAAGCGCTATTT
>JAZOAS010000141.1:0-2861 GCA_045595605.1 Eubacteriales bacterium | reverse complement strand
GCTACACCGCCGGAAAGCTTTGCAAGGCGTTCCTGGAGCTTTTCACGGTCAAAGTCGGTTGTGGAAGCCTCAATCTGAGTGCGGATCTGACCGACGCGAGCCTTAATTTCGTTTGCATCGCCTGCACCGTCAACGATGATTGTGTTCTCTTTCTGAACCTTAACCTGACGAGCGTGACCGAGCATATCAAGAGTTGTTTCCTTAAGGTCCATACCGAGCTCGTCGGAAATAACCTGACCGCCTGTGAGAATAGCGATATCCTTGAGCATCTCCTTGCGTCTGTCGCCAAAGCCCGGAGCCTTGACACCAACGCATGTGAATGTTCCGCGGAGCTTGTTTACGAGGAGAGTTGCAAGAGCTTCACCCTCAATGTCCTCAGCGATGATAACAAGCTTCTTGCCTGACTGAACAATTTTCTCAAGAACAGGGAGAATTTCCTGAATGTTTGAAATCTTCTTATCTGTGATGAGGATGCAAGCATCGTCGATGATAGCTTCCATCTTGTCTGTATCGGTTACCATATAGGGGGAGATGTAACCGCGGTCAAACTGCATACCCTCAACGATTTCGCTGTAAGTTTCAGCAGTCTTAGACTCTTCGACTGTGATAACACCGTCAGCAGAAACCTTCTCCATTGCTTCAGCGATGAGGTTTCCGATTGCTTCGCTTGCGGAAGAAACAGCAGCAACGCGAGCGATGTCTTCTGTTCCGTTTACTTTCTGTGATGCAGCCTTTACAGCTTCAACAGCAGCTTCAACAGCAGCATTGATGCCTGAACGCATGATCATCGGGTTTGCACCGGCTGTAACATTCTTCATACCCTCGCGGATAATAGCCTGAGCGAGAAGGGTAGCAGTTGTTGTACCGTCACCGGCAACATCGTTTGTCTTTGTTGAAACTTCCTTAACAAGCTGTGCACCCATATTTTCAAACGGGTCGTCAAGCTCGATTTCCTTAGCGATTGTAACACCGTCGTTTGTGATGAGGGGAGCACCGAACTTCTTGCTGAGAACAACATTGCGACCCTTCGGACCGAGTGTGACTTTTACAGTGTCTGCAAGCTTATTGATGCCGCGCTCAAGAGCGTGGCGAGCGTCTTCTGAAAAAAGAATCTCTTTAGACATAATTAAAAACCTTCCTTATATAAAATAGATTTTAGATTATTCAACAACAGCGAGGATATCGTTCTGACGAACAATAATAAGCTCTTCTGAATCAATCTTAACTTCAGTGCCCGAGTACTTGCTTGTGATGACCTTGTCGCCGACTTTGACATGCATAACGATTTCCTTACCGTCAACATTGCCGCCGGGACCTACAGCGATAACCTCAGCAACCTGGGGCTTCTCCTTAGCTGCAGCTGTCAAAATAATACCGCTCTTTGTGGTTTCTTCAACCTCTACCATCTTTATGACTACGCGGTCTGCAAGTGGTTTAAGTGTCATGATTGTATGCCTCCTGAATAAAATCTGTATTTTTAGCACTCTTTACCATCGAGTGCTAACTCTGTATATAATAATAAAATAAGTTGTGTGTTTTTGCAAACTGTAAAAATGGAAAAAATGAGTAAAAAATCGAGCAAACAAAAGTAATTTTTAAATAGCTCTTGTTTGCTCGATAATTCTTTTGTTATCTCGTAAAATCTCTCAAAATCAAACTTTTTACAAATAGTTAATATTTAAAAATACATATATAATTCGCATTTAATCATTCCATTGTACATTTTTCGGCGTTTTTTTGCCTTTTTGCCGTAAAAATATTCAAATTCGGGATGAGAGGCGATTATGTATGATGAGAAATTCGGCAAACCCGACATGACTTTGCCAAAATTCCGGTATAGCTCTTCTGCTTCTTTTACCTCAAGAAGCCTTTCACCGTATGGCGGGTTAGTTACACAGATTCCGGTATCACGGCGTGGGGAGAACTTTGTGGCATCTGCCTTTTCAAAGGTGATGTATTTGTCAACCTTGGCCTTTTTTGCGTTCTCCTGTGCAAGAGCAATAACCTCAGGGTCGGTATCTCCACCCCAGAGCTCAAACTCGCGGTCAAAGGTTTTTGTTTTTGCTTCTTCGCGAATTGTCTGCCAGATATCTTTCTGTGACATTGCCCAGTTTTCAGCGGCAAAGCGCCTGTAAAGACCCGGTGCGCGGTTCTGCGCAATCATCGCAGCCTCAATAAGGATAGTACCTGAACCGCAGAACGGGTCACAGAAGAATTCACGCCCTCTGTATTTTGCAAGCTCCACCATAGCGGCTGCGAGCGTCTCGCGAAGCGGAGCAGCGCCGGAAATTGCGCGGTATCCGCGCTTGTGGAGTCCCGGACCTGTTGTGTCGAGGTATATAGTCACAACATCGTGCATTATAGAAAACTGTATCTGATATTTTTCTCCCGTTTCTTCAAACCACGAAAGGGAATACTTTGATTTTAAACGCTCAACAACTGCCTTCTTTATAATGCTCTGGCAGTCGGGAATAGAGAACAGCTTTGAATTTAAGCTGTGACCCTTTACGGGGAAAGCACCGTCTTTTGTGATGAACTTTTCCCATGGGAGTGATTTTGTTCCTTCAAAAAGCTCTGTAAATGTAGTTGCTCGGAAAGAACCGACAACGAGGAGAACTCGTTCTCCTGTACGAAGCCAGATGTTGGCAAGTGCCATATCAGAGAAAGTGCCGGTAAAGTTGACCCTTCCGTTTTCGGCATTTACTTCGGAAACGCCGAGTCTTGAAAGCTCTTTGGAAACAAGTCCTTCAAGTCCGAAAAGAGAAGGAACGCAAAAAGTGAATTTATCCATTATAATTAAAACTCCGAATTTTCTTCGTCAGGTGTAGTTTCGTCACTGTTTGTGGTGTCGTCAGAAGGAG
>JAZOAS010000140.1:0-10947 GCA_045595605.1 Eubacteriales bacterium | reverse complement strand
CCTTCCTTTATTCCGCCTTCAATAAAGAGATTAAGGTACGCAGTTGCAAAAGCCTCAGGAATCGCCGCCGCTTCTATCATTGAGCAATTCTCAGGAACAGGCATAAGCATATCGTACTTTACATTTACATACTCGGCATATCCACCGCCGCCGAGAAGCGCGCAAACCTTATCGCCAACCTTCCAGTTCGACTTTTTTGACGCTTCTTCGCCAACCTCGATAATTGTCCCCGCAACCTCGAGTCCCATCCAATCCGGGCATCCTGGAGGTGGCGGATAATCGCCTTCTCTCTGCATGAGGTCAGCACGGTTAAGAGCTACCGCCTCGATTTTCACGAGACAGTCTTCGCTTCCCGTTACGGGATCCGGAACATCGTCCCAACGGAGACTTTTGTCGTCATTTACAAGTATTGCTTTCATATTTTATAACTCCTTTCAGTTATTCAATTATTCCACAGCATTTAAGCACTGTTTTATAGAGCTTAAGCTCGTAATCGGGCGTATTCGGGTTTTCCCGCTCTCCCCTTACGAATTCAGCAAAAGCTGACATCATATCATCATACCGACCAAAGATTTCGCTCCTCTTCTTGTCACCGAATTCAAGCCAGCCGGGTTCGACATATTCCGTCACTTCGGAATAGAGTGTGTCACTTCCCCTCGGATCGCTATACATTTCAATTGGCTTTATTTCCACAGTTTTCAAAGACCCGCTTACAACAATCTGTCGCCGCGCAAATCCGCCGAGCTCAACCGCCGTAGTTTTGACAAATGACACGCCGTTCTTATACTCAAACACCGCCATTCCGAAATCTTCACCGTAACCGCCAAGACCGCTGTTCTTATTCAACGGAATTATTTTTTCAGGCTCGCCCTGAATTTTAAGGATGATATCGACAAGGTGACAACCGAGAAAGAACATCATTCCGCCCTTAAAGGTTTTAAGCCAATCTCTGACCTCAACAGGATGATGACAATTCATCACGGCTTCAACGCTTGTAATCTTGCCAAGCTCGCCGTCCTTTGCCTGATTGAGAAGGTCAACAATAGCCGGATTGTAGCGGTACATATATCCGATATGAAAAACAAGATTGTTTTCTTTCACAAGAGATACCAGCGTCTCAAATTCAGAAAGTTCACATCCGCCGGGCTTTTCCATATAAATATGTTTTTTTGCCAGAGCCACTTTGACCGCGTACTTTGTAAGATAAATCTCTTCTGTCTCTATCGCAACAGCATCAATCATCGGGTCATTAAGGATTTCTTCGACTGTCATTTCGCTGTATCCGTCAAACGCCTGCATCATCTCCGGAAACTTTTCCCGCTCGCCCTCAGGCAGAGCATACCCGACAACTTCAAAAAGGTCGCTTCGCGATTTAAGCGCCCTGAACACGCTTGAGCCGTGGCTGTTGCGACTTGTTCCTATCTGCGCTATTTTGATTTTTTTCAATTCAACTTCCTCCAGTCAAACTGAACTATCGGAAAAGCTTTTTCATTTGCAAGTCGCGTATATACTTCCTGAGCTTCACTTGGGCTGTATGTTTCCTCAACAATGTCTGAAAGCTTAAGGCGACCGCACTTTGTGAGGTTATGAATCCCTTTTATCTCGTCCCTTGTACACCACCAACCCGAGAAAGATTCTCCTATGGGTCTTGCCATAGTGTGGGCTCCAACAAGAGTTATTCCGGGGCCGTGCACCTTCCTGTAATAGTCGATTGTAAAATCAGAATTTCGGGTACATCCAAGAAGAGCGACTCTTCCAAACTTCTTCATACAGTCTAAAACACTGTCAAGAGCTTTCCCATTTCCGGTTACCTCAATCGCAACATTCGCACCGCCATCTGTAACTGACTTGACCTTTTCCGCAAAGTTCTGTTCATACGGATCAAACGCAAAGTCTGCACCGATCTCAAGAGCTTTTCTCCTCTTCTCAGGGTCAGGGTCAACAGCAATAATAGGAGCTGCACCCGCTGTTGCAAGAAGCTTAATTGCAATCATTCCAAGCACGCCGGCACCCATTACAACAGCAGATTCACCAAACTCAAGTCGGCATTTTCTGATAGCCGCTGCAGGAAAGCACGAAATATACCAAAGTGCTGCTTCTTCGAGGCTTATATTTTCGTCTATGATTTTATGTACATTATCTTTTGCAAGGATAACATATTCCGAGTGCACACTTCCACTCATCGCAACTCTGTCTCCGGGCTTTAAATCTGAAACATTTGCCCCGACTTTTTCAACAACTCCTGCAGAGCTGTACCCGACCCTTCTTGGAAATGAAGCCACAGACGAGTTTCCAAATATACTGATATTCGGATCTCCTATAAAGTTCGCGCGTTCTGTTCCGCTACTTATCGACGAAACTTCCATTTTTACGAGAACTTCATTTTCTCCAATGTCTCTTAGCTCTTCTTCCAAGAGTTCTGCAGTGTATGCTTTTGTAAAAACTATGCTTCTACATCTCATTTCTAACACCTCAAGATAATTTTACTACTTGACAAGCTGTGGTTCAATACATTATACTCTAATTACAAGGTACTTTTCTATAATTTTTTAGAGGTTTTTAATATGAACAACGCAGAATTCTATAAAAACTTTGTATTCGCGCTTTACAAATTCCAAAATTATAACTACACAGACAATTCAAAAAATCAAGGCTCTCCCTCAAACTTTGTTGCTATGATGCTCAAAGGATCCGCCATTTTAAAAACAAAGAACACGTCTCTTGAAATCAAGGAAGGAGATATCTTCTTTCTCCCAAAAAACCTTTTATACCAATCTTATTGGTACGGAGATAAAAACGGAGATATAGAATTTCTTTCCTTAAGTGCTCAAAACCTTCCACTTAAGGATAATCTGCGCCTTACTCTCCAGAAAATAGACTGCGATACGGACACTGCCTCTATTCTGAACGGCTTTTTCGATGACCTAAGCGTTAATTGCAAAACAGTAGGGCTCTATTATTCGTTTCTCGGCAAGGTTATGCCGAATATGCAAAGAGACCCTACTCACCATGAGCTGATTCTCGAAAAAGCCCTCCATTACATATACTCAAATCCATCTGCACAGGCATCTGACATCGCCACCTCCTGCAACATCAGCGAGCCTACGCTTTACAACATTTTCAAAAAAAATCTCAATAAAACACCAAACGATGTGAAGCAGCAGGTACTTTGTGAAAAAGCAGTTCACCTGCTTTCAACAACCTCCCTCTCCATCGAAGAAATCAGCTCTCAGCTCCAATTCAGCTCGAGCTCATATTTCAGGAAAATATTAAAAAGGCACACAGGCAAAAGCCCTTCAACAATCAGGAAAGAAGCTTCGATATAAAAAGGACATTGTTCGAACACGAACAATGTCCTTTTTATTAAACGCCGAGTATCTGAAAGATAAATGCCGCAAGCGCTGCACCCACCGCAACAGTAAGAAGCCCTCGTTTTGTGTAGGCAAGCACTATCGCGACCGCACATCCTGCAACGGCAGATAAAACCGAGCCTGTACTGTATAAAACTGCAGGGAAAGTCATCGCCGATAACACAACATACGGAACATAGAAAAGAAAAGACTGTATCCACTTATTTCTTATCTTTTTCCTGAAAACTATAAGCGGTGTTGCGCGGATTAGGTATGTAACAATCGCCATTACAGCAATTGCAGAAAGGAGATATTTTGTACTCATTTTTCTTCTCCCCCTTCTTCAATTCTGAGCGGGAAAAGCGTTGCGCAAATTGCACTTACAAGAACGGTTATAATTATAATCATCCAACCGCTTGAAAGATTTCTGAGGTATGGCGCATAATAGAAAATAAGACTTGATGCAATCGCCATAATGACAGCTATAAGAACATTTTTGCTGTCTCTTGCCGGCGGAATTACGATTGCTATAAACATTCCGTAAAGCGCGATTCCCATAGCCGACGCGAGCGACTGTGGCATGAACGATGTCGCAATTGCACCTACCGCCGTTCCACTTGTCCAGCCGATAACAGGAGTCAGTATAAGTCCTATCATGTACGATGCCGTGAGCGAACTTTCGCGCTGCATTGACACCGCAAACACCTCATCAGTTATACCAAACGCAACGAGAAAGCGTTGCCAGAGAGTCATTTTTGAATCAACTTTCTGCGAAACAGAGAGTGACATAAGAAAGTATCGCATATTTATTATAAGTGTTGTAATTGCAAGCTCAACAAGGCTTCCAAGCTCCTGAATAATATTGATTCCCGCAAACTGCCCCGCACTTGTGACATTTGTGAGTGATGTCAGAATTGCCGCCCAGATCGGAATTCCGCCCTTTTGAGCCGTAATTCCAAACGCCATTGAAACAGAAAAATACCCAAGGCAAATCGGGATTCCGTCCTTAATTCCGCTTAAAAACTGATTTCTTCTCAAGATTGTTTATTCCCTTCTTCTGATTACCGCTATATTATAACATTTTTCACACACCAATACAATACACAAAACAGGTGGCAATTCCGTTTTTGGAACTGCCACCGACTGCTTTATTCTTCTGTTTTTTCAGGTTCGATAACTTCTTCAACTTCTTCTATCTTTTCTTCCGCGATAGTTTCAGGTGAAGCTTCAACCACAGGAACATCAGGCTCAAAAATCACCTTTTTTTCACACCTGTTCGCGTTTTTCAAAAGGCAGATTGAGCGACCAAGTGGAACAAGGAAAGAAATAACCGTGTATTTAACTGATTTCTCGGGATAGATATTCTCGTGCAGTTTATGCAGGCAGATAATGTACAAAACTTCATATGCACTTGATACAAATGCAAGCGGCAATATCGCTGTGTAAAGGGAAATACCTAATACTATTTCGTCTTCATCAGTCAAAATGGTGTTGCCAAACGAAAGCATAATAGCCTGTGCAATTATTACAATCATCATAAGAACCGCAAGAGCGAGCACAACGAGTGCAAGAGTGAGAAGAATTACGCGAAACTTTCTCTTGCTTCCCTTTTCTGAGTCAAAATCATCAACAACACTTCCGAAAACCCACTCACTCGCAATCGGAATCCATGCAAGCCAGGAATTAGAAACCCCGCGCTTGCGAGCAATTCTCATCATTGAAAGCGAACCTATTATGTAGTCTGCAAGACCGATTGCTATAACAAAGAGATAAATTCCTATCACCAAAAGCCCTAAAAAAAGATAAAAAACGTCCATATTTACATCCTCCTTTTTCTAAATTTTAACATATAATTTGAGTTTTTTCAATAGAAATAAAAAAATAACCCGAAGCAGTAAATACTTCGGGTTGTGGCGGAGATGGTGGGATTTGAACCCACGGTACGCTTATCACGTACACACGATTTCCAATCGTGCTCGTTATGACCACTTCGATACATCTCCAAATATTAAATTGACCTTGTCTATTATAGCGGGTTTAACCGCCTGAGTCAAGCATTTTTTAAAGGTTCCGCAAAGGGAGATTTCTCCCTTTGCGGAATAGTTCTAAGTAAAGTTAAATTACTTAAGCTCAACCTTTGCGCCTGCTTCTTCGAGCTTAGCCTTGAGAGCTTCAGCATCTTCCTTGCTTGCGCCTTCCTTGATAGCCTTCGGAGCGCTCTCAACGAGTTCCTTAGCTTCCTTAAGGCCGAGACCTGTGATCTCGCGAACAACCTTGATAACGTTGAGCTTTGCAGCACCTGCATCAGCAAGAACAACATCGAAGGAATCCTTCTCTGCTGCGCCGCCTGCAGCTTCGCCACCAGCAGCCGGAGCTGCTACTGCTACTGCTGCTGTTGCAGAAACGCCAAACTCTTCCTCGAGAGCCTTTACGAGCTCGTTGAGCTCAAGAACTGTTAAGCCTTTTACTTCTTCAATGAAATTTGTGATCTTTTCAGACATTTTAGTTACCTCCTAAAATTTTTATTATTTGTAAATTATTCTGCGGGAGCTTCTTCTGCTGCCGGAGCTTCCTCTGCGGGAGCCTCAACAGCGGGAGCTGCAGCTTCTTCTGCTACTGGAGCAGCCTCAGCCGGAGCCTCTTCTGCTGCTTCAGGAGCGCCTTCAGCCTTCTTGTCAGCAATAGCTTTAAGCACAAGAGCGAGACCAAAGATCGGGCCCTGCAAGCCGCCAACGAGACGACCAAGGAGAATTTCCTTCGAGGGGAGGTTTGCAAGCTGCATAATCTCTTCTACGCCAACAACCTTACCTTCGATGAAACCTGCCTTAATGTTGTAGATGTTTTCATCCTTCTTTGCATATTCAGCGACGACCTTAGCCGGAGCAATAACATCGTCTGCGCTGATAGCAAGAGCAGTTGTTCCTTCGAGAACGGAGTCAAGACCTTCAAGGCCTGCCTCTTTCGCTGCAAAGCGGATGAGAGTATTCTTAATGACGCGGTAATCGACATTGTTCTTGCGCATCTCTGCACGAAGCTTTGTATCGTCAGCAACAGTGATACCCTTATAATCAACGAGAACACCGCTGCTTGCACCCTTCATCAACTCTGCAAGCTCTGCAACCAACTGCTTCTTTTCTTCTAAAACCTTTGCACTTGGCATGTGTATTTCACCTCCGTCTGTAATTAATGGAAAAACCCATGCGTTTAAGACGCATGGGTAAACAAATTACAAACACAATATAGTATTCTATAATTCGCTTCCTCGGTAGGATTTACGGCTTACGCCACCTACTGTCTTAAGACGCAATAAGTATTATACCAGAACTTTTTTAAAAAGTCAAGTAAAAATTAGCCGAGCAATTTAGCAACATTAACCTTGATGCCAGGACCCATTGTTGATGTAACAACACATGAACGGATGTAAGTACCCTTTGCTGCTGCCGGCTTTGCCTTGATGATAGCACCAACGATTGTGTTGAAGTTATCAGCAAGCTTATCTGTGCCGAAAGAAACCTTACCAATTGGGCAGTGGATGATGTTTGTCTTATCAAGACGGTACTCAATCTTACCAGCCTTAAGGTCAGCAATAGCCTTAGCGACATCCATAGTAACAGTACCAGCCTTCGGGTTCGGCATGAGACCCTTCGGGCCAAGAACCTTACCGAGACGACCAACAAGACCCATCATATCCGGAGTTGCAACAACAACATCGAAATCGAAGAAGTTGTCCTTCTGGATTCTTGTGAGAAGGTCTTCTGCACCTACTACTTCTGCACCTGCTGCTTCTGCTTCAGCTGCCTTATCGCCCTTTGCAAATACTGCAACGCGAACTGTCTTACCTGTACCGTGCGGAAGAACTACCGCACCACGAACCTGCTGGTCAGCATGACGAGAGTCAACACCGAGCTTAACATGAAGCTCAACTGTCTCGTCGAACTTTGCCTTACCAAACTTGCCCATTATGTCAAATGCTTCTTCCGGTTCATACTGCATTGCACGATCGACAAGCTTAGCACTTTCAATATACTTTTTTCCTCTACGCATTATATTAACCTCCTTGTGGTAGTTTTCGGACTTCTTTTTCAAAGCCCTCCCACGTAAGTAAATCGGTTTCGAAATTATTCTTCAACCGTTACGCCCATGCTTCTGCATGTACCTGCAATCATGCTCATTGCAGTTTCTACAGTAGCTGCGTTGAGATCCGGAGCCTTGAGCTCTGCAATCTTCTTAAGGTCTTCCTTGCTGATTGTAGCAACTTTTGTCTTGTTCGGAACACCTGAACCGCTTTCAATCTTGCAAGCCTTCTTAATAAGAACGGATGCCGGCGGTGTCTTTGTGATGAACGAGAAAGAACGGTCTGCATAAACGGTGATAACTACCGGGATAACGAGACCAATGTCGTTCTTTGTACGCTCGTTGAACTCTTTGGTAAACTGAACGATATTAACACCGTGCTGACCAAGAGCCGGACCTACAGGGGGCGCCGGAGTTGCCTTACCTGCCGGAATCTGAAGCTTAATAAATCCTACTACTTTCTGTGCCATGATATCGCACCTCCTTAATAAAATGTGGTAAATGGCGGCATCAACTTCGCAGACGGAATTAAGAAGCCTCTTCCGTCCTTTTTGCGCGAGGGACACCTCCCACGCCGGATGTTTTCACCCGGGCTATGCTAAAGCGCAAAGCGCTTGCATACAAAAACTTTACGAACCTATTCTTCTGTTACAGGTTCGATCTGGTCGGGCTCAAGCTCGACCGGAGTCTCTCTTCCGAACATAGAAACGATGACGCGAACTTTATTCTTATCAAGCTCGATTTCATCAACTACGCCGACAAAGTCTTCGAGAGCGCCGTCGATAATCTTGACATTGTCACCGACCTTATAGTCGATAACAAGCTCGCGCTTCTCTACACCGAGACTTTCAACCTCTTCATCACTGAGAGGAACCGGCTTGCTCGCAGGACCGACGAAGCCTGTGACTCCGCGGGTATTCCTTACGATATGCCAGCTTTCATCTGTCATAACCATTTTTACGAGCACATAGCCCGGAAAAATCTTGCGCTCTGTTTCCTTTTTCTTACCGTCCTTGACTTCAACAACGGTCTCAACAGGAACGTTAACAGCGCAGATAAGGTCATGAAGCTTTCTGTTTTCAACTGTTTTTTCGATTGTTGCGACTACGGTATTCTCATAGCCTGAGTATGTGTGGATAACATACCACTTAGCATTTCCTGCCATTTAGCAACTCCTCCTGTTAAATGTTAAGGAGAAATGCAACTCCGGAATTGAAGAGAAGGTCCATAAGCCATGTTATAACTGCGAAGATTGCACAAACAATCAAAACAATACAGGTATTCTTGTAAACCTGCTTACCTGAAGGCCATACAACCTTCTTAAGCTCGCTCTTCATTTCACGGAACCAGACAGCAACGCTGCGTTTTTTCTTCTCCGACATTCAAAGCACACCCTTTCGTTAGTAATTGGTAAAAAGAAAAACCGGATTACTTGGATTCTCTGTGGAGAGTATGCTTGCGGCAGAACGGGCAGTGCTTATTGAGCTCGAGTCTGTCCGGTGTGTTTTTCTTTTCCTTCATTGTGTCGTAGTTTCTGCGCTTGCATTCTGTGCAAACGAGTGTGATTTTTGTTCTCATAATTAACGGCCTCCAAAGAATATTTTGCCTCCCTGACAGCCTTTCGGCTTCGCGGAAACTTTGATTTATCCCACGTAGGTCTAAAGTTTTATACCCCAAAAAAGGGCACAAAAAATAAACCTTTCACAGGTAATAAAGATTATAACACATTTCCACCCATGAGGTCAAGCCTTTTTTTGATATTTTTTTATTAATCGTAAAACTTTTAATTTAATAAAGAGTATGCACCATTTGATGCATACTCTTTATCTCTTTTAATTATTCAGCATCCTCAGGGAGAATGTCATTCTCCTCGCCTGCTGTTGCAACAACTGCATCTGCTTCAGCTGTTTCTTCAGGTTCAACAGGAGCTGCATTCTCTTCACCCGGGATGAGAGCGCGCATTGAGAGAGAAACCTTCTTGTTCTCTTCGTCAATTGCAGTAATCTTTGCCTCAACCTCGTCGCCTTCCTTAAGTACATCACCCGGCTTTGCGATGTGGGTGTTTGTAATCTGGGAGATGTGGATGAGACCGTCAACTCCGGGGAGAATTTCTGCAAATGCACCAAACGGCATAAGCTTAACGATCTTAACCTTTGCAACATCTTCAACCTTGTATGTTGCCATGAACTTTGTCCACGGGTTGTCCTCTGCCTTGCGGTAGCCGAGGGAGATCTTCTTCTTTTCTGCGTCAAGAGCGATTACGAATACATCTACGATATCGCCTTCCTTGAACATCTCTGACGGATGGTTGATTCTTGTCCATGACATCTCTGAGATGTGGAGCATACCGTCAACACCACCGATGTCGATGAATGCGCCGTATGACATAAGTGAACGTACAACGCCCTTGTATGCCTTACCTACTTCGATGTCGCTCCAGATGCGCTCCATAGCCTCACGGCGAGCCTCAAATGTAACTTCTCTGATAGAACCTACGATGCGGCGGCGCGGACGGTTAACTTCTTTAATCTTGAGCTGAACCTTCTTCTTGAGCATATCTGTCATTTCTGCATTTCTCGGACGACCTGTCTGAGAAGCAGGAACGAATACGCGGAGACCGCTTACTGATACCATAACACCACCGGAGTTTGTATCAACAACAGTACCCTCAACAGTTGTCTTGTCCTGACGGGCAAGCTCGACATCGTCCCAACCCTTGATAGCATCAAGACGACGCTTTGAGAGAGTGATGATACCCTCAACATCGTTTACACGAACAACACATGCTTCAATTTCATCGCCGACTTTCAACTCAGAGACATCTGAAGTGTTGTCGCCGATTTCCGAATACGGTATATAACCTGCGTATTTAGCGCCAAGGTCAACCTGAATGTCAGACGGTGTAACCGCAGTTATCACGCCGACAACCTTATCTCCATTATTAAAAGTTTTGAGTGAACTGAGAAGCATCTCCTCAAAAGATTCACCCTCAAAGTTCTTAATTTCTTCGCTCATCTTGCCTTTTACCTCCTTAATTATCCAATCGGGTGTAGATGCGCCGGCGGTGATTCCGATGACCTCCGCGCCCTGAACATCCTCCGGAGAAATCTCCGAAGCATCCTCAACGCGAAGAACACGCGGGCATCGCTCCTTGCAAATCTCGACAAGTTCGTTAGTATTCGAGCTTGTCCTGTCCCCGATCACTACCATAACGCTGGCCTCCGCAGCGAGCGAAGCAGCTTCAGCCTGGCGTTTACTGGTCGCGAGACATATTGTATCAAATATTTCGCAATTTGTACACACTTTTTTTATTTTTTTTACGCAGTTTTCCCAAATTTTTCTTCCGACGGTTGTCTGGGCAACCACGCAAATCGGCTTAATTTCAAGGTCTTTGCGATTTTTGAGCAGTGAAATAATTTCTTCCTCACTACCGACAATTTCTGCGCTTTTGCACTGTCCTGCAATGCCTAAAACCTCAGGGTGTTCCCTTTTCCCTACTATTATAACTTCATATCCCGCTTCA
>JAZOAS010000139.1:0-15297 GCA_045595605.1 Eubacteriales bacterium | reverse complement strand
CGGAAATACTGCCGTGGCAACCGTATCGGTTGCCACGGTTTTTTATTTCAAAAAGAAAAAAGGAGAAAAAAGAAAAAATGAAAAAGTTAACGGCAGTATTACTCAGCATAATTATGGTGCTCTCGCTGGTGTCGGGGGTAGCTTATGCAACAGACGAAAACATCAGCGTAACGGTAAAGTTTGACGCCTCAGTCGTAGCTGAGGATATGGATACACTATATTCCGACCTTGTCGCGTCGGGTATAATCGACGGAGAGGTGACAAATCTCCCGCCTGATATAACGGTAACCGTTCCGAAGGGTTCGAGCGTAAAGGAGGTCCTTCAAGCTGCACAGGAAGAGAGCTACTTTACCGTAGTCGGCTATGAAGACAATTATGTCACACAGGTAGGCTTTGTCGGAAGTGAAGTGCTTGAAAACCTCGTAAGCACCTCCGTCGGTTACTACCCCAGCGGGAATATATTCAATTCAGCCGGCTGGAGCTTTTATATAGACGGAGAAGGTCTCACAGCAGGCATCGATGCCGCAACCGTAGAAAATGACAGCGCTGTTCTTGAGGGGCGTTTCAGGCTTGTAGTCGGCTGGGACTCGAACTGGAACGCGGTTTATTATGACGAGATTTTTCTTGAAAACTATCATAAATTAAAAGAACTGACTGAAAAAAACATCGATACAAGTGCTTTCAGTGAAGAGCAGAAACAGAAGTATGAAGCAGAAAAAGCAGAAGGTTTAGCTCTCCTTTCTGAGATATACAATGAAGCCTGTTTAAATGATGAGGTCTCAGCTCTTCTCAAGGAAGCACACCCCACTTTCAAGACAAACGGCGGTATGTGGATAGGTTACATTGAGAAAAAAGGAGAAGCTCTTCACGGAGCAAACTCACCGGCAGAGAAGGTAGAGAGCGCAAATTCGGAGCTCTCTACTGCTACTGACCCGACTGACGAGGGTGTTCCTGCGGATACGGAGAGAATCGACGCACTTCTCGAAAATATCGCGGGAGCATATACGGAAAAAACCTCCTACTGGGAAGTAATGGATATGGGCGCATACAAAAAGTATGCATCCGAAACGGATAAAGTTCTCTCTGAAACTGCAATGCGCGAGTTTGTGAAAACAAGTATTGCAGAGATTGCTGAAACTGACACAGATAGAGATCTTACAAAGGCAATTCTCGCGCTCACGGCAGCAGGAAAGGACGCAACAAAGCTCTATAAGGCAAATAGCACGACACCGATAAACGCGATTGAAAAGCTTGATAATGCAGAAAAGTCAACAAGCGCGTGGAGCGCACCGTATACGCTCGCGGTGTACAACCGTGAGGAATACGCAAACCGCGAGAAGGAGATAGCTCTTGTAAAGGCGCTTTTATCTTCGCAGGACGACGAGAATGGCGCGTGGGATGAGTTCGGCACAATTGACACCACCGCAAACGTAATTGCAGGTCTTGCGTTTTATGCAGATGACGAAGATGATGAGATAAAGACAAAGGTAGAAGTCGCGATAGGAAAAGCGCTTGATTATTTATCAACACAGCAGAATGATAACGGAAGCTTCTCCGACTCATGGTCAGGAGCAAACTCAAATTCAACGGCAATGGTCGCAATCGCACTCGCCGCAGCAGGAGTAGATATTGAAAACGATACACGCTTTATAAAGAACGGAAGAAGCATAATTGACGGGCTTCTCGGCTTTGCTCTTTCTGACAACAGCGGTTTCGGACACACGAGTAATGATGTATTAAACGAAAAGTCAACAGAGCAAGCCTTCCGCGCGCTTATTGCGCTCTCCGGCGCTATGAAAGCGGGAAAAGCGTATAATGTATATGATTTTAACGGAATTACACTTTCTCCCGCGCGCGAAGCAGGAGAAACTACGGGCGGAGAAACCCCGTCAGAACCCTCGGGGGATTGGATTTCGGTTTCTCTCACAATCAAGACAGATACGGAATATTGGCTTCGCGGATATAATGTCACCCTTGAGGGTAAGGGGGCTTGCGTATATGATGCTTTCGTAAAAGCCTGCAACGAAAACGGCATAACATACAAGGCTTCGCAGAACGGATATATTTCCTCAATAACAAAAGACGGAAAAACTCTTTCCGAGCGCGACCTCGGTCCGAATTCAGGCTGGCTTTATAAGGTAAACGGAATTTCACCGCTTGAGGGAACTCGCGAATATACAATCAAAAACGGCGACAGCATCCGCTTCTATTACACAAGCGATTATGCAAAAGAGCCGGGTTCAGGAGAGTGGAACGAAAAAACAGAAGAAGAGGAAAAGCCTGAGGAAGAAGAGAATGTGCAGACCGAAAAGATTACATTCGCCGATGTTTCTGAAACCTACTGGGCGGCAGAATATATTTCTCACCTTGCAGAACTCGGAATCCTGAAAGGTCGTGGAAATTCATTTGAACCTGAGGACAATATAACGAGAGCAGAGTTTGTAACAATTCTTTCCCGCATTTTGGAGGAAAGCTTCCCGAGTTACAAGAACACATTTTCGGATGTCGATAAGAATGCGTGGTACTCAGACAGTGTTTTGTGGGCTTACGAAAACGGCATAACAAACGGCATAAGCAGCTCCGAATTTGCCCCGGAAAAGAACATCACTCGCCAGGATATGGCGGTTATGATTGTAAGATATGCCGTATTGAAAGGAATAACACTTAAAGAAGAAGCTTCTCCAAAAACCTTCTCCGACAAGGCAGATATTTCAGATTACGCCGCCGAAGCTGTTGAAAAAATGCAAATGGCAGGAATTATATCCGGGCTGAGCGACGGCTCTTTTGCACCGAAGCGTTTTGCAACCCGCGCAGAAACCGCAAAAATGATAAGCGTTTTGCTTTCGGTGATTGAAAAATGAAAAAGAGATTAATATTGTTCATCACATCTCTTATAGCCGTAATAAGTCTTTTGTTTTCTTTATGTGCTTGTGTTGAAAATACGCAGAGTCCGTCAATTCCGACAGAAGACCATACAGCAGAGGAACAAATTGACGAAGTTTTTGAAGAAACAATTCCCGCAGAAGTGAAGGTGGAAGAGAAACCTGAACCGAAGGAAGAAGAACTGCCACCGCAACCTGTGGAAAAGTCGGCTCGGGAAGAACCACCCTTGCCACCTGAACAAAATGTGGTAGAGGAGAAAGCGGAAAAAGCAAATACTTGCTTTGTCTCGGTAAGTTGTGATACAATCTTGAAAAGACCTGAACTTCTTGCTGAAGAAAAAATGGAGTTTCTGCCCGCAGACGGCAAAATACTTTCAGAGAGCGAAGTCTCATTTGAAGCGGGTGAAAGCGCCTTCGACATACTTTTGCGCGTGCTTAAGGAAGAGGAAATTCACATCGAGTTTATGGTAACGCCTCTTTATGACAGTGTTTATATTGAGGGGATAGGCAATATTTATGAAATGGACTGCGGGAAGCTTTCAGGTTGGATGTACAAGGTAAACGGAGACTTTCTGCAGATGGGCTCTTCGGTATATCAGCCAAAGACAGGCGACAAAATCGAATGGATTTACACCTGCGACGCAGGTAAGGATATCAGAGAACAATAAAACCGTGGTGAAAGGAGGGAGAATATGCGAGCGTTTGAAGAATATCATCCGATTGTGAATTTCATATATTTCACGGCGCAGATTGCCTTTTCAATGGTGTTTATGCACCCGATTTGCATCGCAATTTCGCTCATATTCGGAGTTTTGTATTCGATTATGCTGAAAGGCAGGCGCGCGGCGATGTTCTCGCTTGTGTATATGCTGCCGTTATTTGTCCTGACGGCGGTATTAAACCCTGTTTTCAACCACGCGGGCGTGACAATTCTCACTTACCTTCCTGACGGGAACCCCCTGACGCTTGAGTCGCTTATCTACGGGCTGTGCGCGGCGGGAATGCTTGTTTCGGTGATTTCCTGGTTTTCCTGCCTTAGTGAGGTTGTCGGCGGCGATAAGTTTATTTATCTCTTCGGAAAAATACTGCCCTCAATCGCGCTTGTTCTTTCGATGGTCGTTCGGTTTGTTCCGCTTTTTGCAAGGGAGATAAAGGAAATCTCCAATGCACAGAAGGGAATCGGAAGAAGCGCAAACGGAAGCGTGCTCGCAAGGGCAAAGGCGGGCGTTACCGTGCTTTCGATTATGATAACAAAGAGCCTTGAGAATGCGGTTGACACGGCGCTTTCAATGAAAAGCCGAGGATATGGAAGCGGGAAACGAAGCGCGTTTTCAAACTACAAGTTTTCATCCCGCGATGCCACCGTTCTCGGCGCGGTGATATTGCTCTTTTTGATAATTTTTATAAGAGCTGTTTTTGGAGAATTGTCGGCAGAATTCTTCCCGAAAATGAAAATTACCCCCATAAATATCGAAAATATAGAGTTCTTTGTTGCATATTTTCTTCTTTCGGCTTTGCCGATTATAATTGAGGTAAAGGAGGTGCTACGATGGAAAAGATTACAATCAAAGATTTAAGCTTTACATATCCCGGAGAGGCCAATTACGCGCTTTCCGGAATAAATCTTAAAATTTCAGCGGGCGAGTTTATCACCGTCTGCGGAAAATCAGGCTCGGGAAAGTCAACGCTTCTCCGAAGCCTGAAGCCGTCGCTTGCACCGAGCGGGGATTATACGGGCGAAATATTCTTTGACGGAAAGAGTGTTTTTGACCTGTCTCAGAGAGAAGAGGCAGAGAAAATAGGCTTCGTATTCCAAAACCCCGAAAACCAGATAGTTACCGACAAGGTGTGGCACGAGCTCGCCTTCGGTCTTGAAAGCCTTTCATGCACGAAAGAGGAGATACGGCTACGCGTTTCCGAAATGGCGTCATTCTTCGGGCTGTCGGATGTATTTTACAGTGATGTCGCACATCTTTCGGGCGGTCAGAAGCAGATACTTTCGCTTGCGAGCGTTATGGCGCTATCTCCCGAGGTTATTATCCTTGATGAGCCGACGAGCCGTCTTGACCCGATTGCGGCGCAGAAATTCATTGAAACAGTACATAAAATAAACCGTGAGCTCGGCGTCACGGTCATTATAAGTGAGCATAATCTCTCTGAGGTTTTTTCGCGGTCAAGTCGTGTTATTGTTATGGAAAACGGCGAGATTAAAGCAGATGCTGTGCCCGTAGAGATAGGAAAAAAACTTGATGAAGTCGCAAGCGATATGTTTTTTGCCCTTCCCACACCCGTTCAGGCTTATTTTTCAAAGGAGAGTGACCTTCCGTGTCCGATTACTGTGCGCGACGGGCGTGAATGGCTTGCGGAAATGCCGAAAAATAAGAATTGGAAACCTGAAGATAGGAAACAGTGCGACGGAGAAACCGTCCTTTCCGTTTCAGACTGCTTTTTTCGCTATGAGAAGAATTCCCGCGACATCCTCTCGGGGCTTAATCTTGAGCTCAAAGCGGGAGAGCTTTATGTAGTTGTCGGCGGAAATGGCGCAGG
The DNA here is from genome assembly GCA_045595605.1 of Eubacteriales bacterium. Lineage (GTDB taxonomy): Bacteria > Bacillota > Clostridia > Oscillospirales > JAAYXM01 > SIG480. The sequence continues at coordinate 9,868 of JAZOAS010000139.1, read as the reverse complement.
CAAAACTACAGCGCTTTCCGTAATCGCGGGTATAAAAAAGCCGTTGCGCGGCGAGGTTAAAATCACGAAAGGGAAAAAGCTTTCATACCTTCCGCAGAATCCGCAGACGCTGTTTGTGAGAAATACTGTCGAGCTTGACCTTCTTGAAATATTCAGGGATGAAAAAACGCTAACGGAAGAAGAAAAGAAGGAAAAGGTCTCCGAAATGATGGACTTTTTCGGAATAACTCATCTGAAGGACCGTCATCCGTACGACCTCTCGGGCGGCGAGCAGGAGAAGGCGGCCCTTGCGAAGGTTCTTTTAACTTCGCCCGATATTCTTCTTCTTGACGAGCCGACAAAAGGTCTTGACGCCTCTTTTAAGGAGGAGCTCGGCGAGCTTCTGGGAAAGCTTATGGGGAACGGGATTTCTATCCTTATGGTGTCCCATGATATTGAATTTGCAGCGAGATATGCTACGCGTTGCGGAATGTTTTTCGGTGGCGAGATCGTGAGCGAGGGGAAACCGCTTGCCTTTTTCCGCGACAAGCGCTTCTATACGACAGAGGCAGGAAGAATGACGCGTGGAATAATAGATGATGCGCTTATAACGGAAGACATAGTTTCCGCAATCGGCGGAAATCAAAAAGAGAGGAAGAAAGAGCAAAAAAAGACTCCTGAATTTGAGAAAAAGGAAGAAAAGAGTACTTCAACGAAGGAGAAAAGGGTAAATCCGAAAAGCGTTATTGTTTCGTGTATCTTCTTTTTGATTCTCATTCCGCTTACGGTAATTGCGGGAACGGCATTTCTCGACAGCAGAAAGTATTACTTTATAAGTCTCGCGGTCATAATCGAAACGCTCGTTCCGTTTTTCGTGATGTTTGAAACCCGTCACAAGACGGCAAAGGAGATCGCCATAGTCGCCGTGATGTGCGCGCTCGCAATAGCAGGAAGAGTCGCTTTTGAGATGCTTCCGCAGTTCAAACCGGTCGCGGCGCTCGTCATAATATCGGGTATAATGCTCGGTGGCGAGGCAGGCTTTTTAGTCGGTGCAATAAGCGCGTTTGTTTCAAACTTCTTTTTCGGGCAGACCCCGTTCACGCCGTGGCAGATGCTCGCATTCGGGCTTATCGGATTTCTGTCGGGAATACTTTATAAAAAGGGAATGCCGAAAAAGAGAGGCGGTCTTTGCATTTTCGGATTCCTTGCAACTGTTATAATTTACGGCGGAATTTTAAACCCCGTAGCCGTAATTCTCGGACAACCCTCGCCGACACCTGAGATGTTCATCACAGCGTATGTAACGGGCTTTGCGTTTGATGTTGTCCACGCGCTCGCAACAGCAGTGTTTCTCTACTTCATAGCACTTCCGATGGGCGAGAAGCTCTCGCGCATAAAGAAAAAATATGATATATGAAAATAAAACAGCTCGGAGCTTTGGCCAAAGCTCCGAGCTGTTTTTTTATTCAAAGAAGTTTTTAAGAAACTCTGCGACGGTCGTGTTTTCGACAATCGCTTCGCACATCCAGTAGTTTCCGAGCTGGTTACCGCAGAGGTAATTGATGTAAGTGTTACCCTGCCAGTCGCACATATCGATATCCGAGTTATTGCAGTTGTAAGCTGTTTTTATCTGCTCAAGTCGCTCGGGGGTAAAATCGCAGATGTGCTCTGAGTAGATTTTATCCTCTCTTGAAGGCATAAGAAGCGGGTTGTATTTTCCAACCTCCCAATTCTCAAGGTCCTTCGAGCGAAGAAGAGAGTTTGAAAAAACTCTGCACGGCAAAAGCTCTACCGCGATTGCGTAATAGTAGCCTTCTGAGTAGCGAATCCACGGACCGCCGTTATAGCGCTCCTTTGTGAGAGAAAATCGCCGAGGGTCGAGATGCGTCCAGTTTATAAGGTCGGGGCTTTTTGCGAAGAAGTGGGTATATTTCTCGCCGACCAACGCCTCAGGCTTGTAGGCCTCTAAGATTATAACATAACAGTCAGGACCTTTTGTAATCTGAGTGTTGCAGTAGGCCCAACCGAGGTTTGTGAAGAGGTCGCGGGAAGACCAGTTTATAAGGTCGGTGGTTTCATATATGCGTATGGTGTCGGGACTTTTCATTGACACGCCCGTAACATAAACCTTGTCCTTGTCAACGAAAGCCGAGTGAAAGTAGCTGTCTTCAGCGAGGTGAGCGATGATTTTTCCGGTCTCAACATCGCGTATGCTTGCCTTTGCGACACCCTTTTCAAGGCCGAAGCTCGGGTCAATAAGCTCAAGGCGGTAAAGACGGCCGTTCCATACAAACGGAGTCTCTTCGCCGTAGGGAGAGCAGATACCAAGCTTTTTGATTTCGGGGTATCCCTTTATCATCTTGGTATTTTCGTCATACATAATCTCTTTCATATTTTATTCTCCTTTTTACATACAAAATGCGCAAGAATCAAGGCTGTGATTCCGCCGGTGAGCTTGCCGACAATAAGCGGAAGGGCAAAGGAAGAATCAAACGCGAGAGTAAATGCGAGGTGGTCACCGAAAACATAAGCGGCGCTCACTGCAAACGCCATATTCATTATCCGTCCGCGCGATGTATATTCGCCCATCATATCGAAGACGGGAATAGAGTTTGCAAGGCTCGTAACGAGACCGAGAACAGAAGCATTATTGATTCCAAGGAGTTTGCCAAGCTTCTCAAAAGGCTTGTTGAAAAGCCTTGAGATAATTGAAAGAAGCGGAAAAACTCCTGAAAGGATAATAACGATGTTTCCGATTATAAGGAAAGAATCAGAAAGCGGAGCAGTATTTTTTACAAGCTCAACGCCACAGAGTGTGTGAATAATGCCGATTCCGAGACCGATTGCAACGAGCGCGAGGAGAAGCTTACCGACAAGCGCAAGAAGCTTTCTTATAAATTCGGGAGCCTTTATAAGCCCGAAGCAGATGAGTGCCGAAAGAAGAATAATTGGCATCGTATTCAGGAGAAGTTCGGAAAATCTGATGCCGATAATACATCCTGCGACAAGACAGCCAATAGGAATAGTTGCAATACCGCATAGAAGCCCGATGAGAACCTCGCCGTGGTATTTCTTATCAATCATCTGAAGAGACAGCGGTATAACGGGGCAGAGCGTTGCTCCGAACATTGAAGCAACAACAATACCGTTATAGCCGCGCATTTTAATATCTTCCGACAGCTCGTACGCCATGCTGGCGCCTCCTGCATCGCTTGGGAAGAGCGTTGCAATCATCGAAAGGTCAAGGTGGAAGAATTCAAGAACGGGACGAAATACGAATGAAAAAGCGTCTGCGAGAACGGGAGCAAGAACAATCATTCCCGACATTGAGAGGATGAGCGGCCCTGCGGTAGAAATTCCGCGGTCGAACTCGTCACCGAGCTTAAATTTGTTCCCGAAAATCTTGTCGATTATTGCGATTATCGCAAAAACGGCAAATATAATTTCAAGCTTCATATTATTCAAAGAAAGACTTCAAGAACTCTGCAACGGTCGTGTTCTCTGCAACCGCTTCGCACATCCAGTAGAAGTTATACTGGTTTCCGCAGAGGTAGTTGATATAGACATTGCCGTTCCAGTCGCAGAGGTCGGGGTCTGAGTTGTTAATGTTGCAAGCGGTCTTGATTTTCTCAAGGTTCTCTTCGCTTACGATGCCTGCATGAGGAGAGATAAGCTTGTCCTCATTTGAAGGCATGAGGAACGGGTTATAAACGCTTGAATACCATGTTTCAAGGTCGCGTGAGCGCGAAAGAGAGTTTGTGAAAACGCGCCACGGAAGCCATTCGCACGCAAAAGCATAGTACCAGCCGTCGTAATATCCGAGCCACGGGCCACCGTTATAGCGCTCCTTTGTGAGAGAATAGCGCTCAGGGTCAAGGAATGTCCAAGTTTTCATATCAGGGCTTGTGGCAAAAACATGGGTAAAGCGCTTGCCGAGAAGTTCAGCCGGCTCGCTTGATTCCATAAGGATAACATATCCGTCAGGACCCTTTGTGAGACCTGTGTTGTAGTAAACCCAGCCGGGGTTTGTGAAGAGGTCACGGTCAGTCCAGTTTATAAGGTCGGTACTCTCATATACGCGGATGGTGTCGCGACGCTTCATATCAACGCCTGTTACATATATCTTGCCATCATCAACAAATGCCGCGTGGAAATAAATGTCGGGGGCAAAGTGTGAGATATACTCGCCCTTTTCAACATCGAGAATTGCCGCCTGCCTGCCGTTGGTATTATCTGTTCCGCAATCGGGGTCAACAAGCTCCATTCGCATAAGCCTGCCTTCCCATACAAACGGTGTCATCTCACCGCTCATGCTGCATATACCGAGCTTTTTTACCTCAGGATAGCCGTGGGGCATCTTGGTATTTTCATCATAAAAAATTTCTTTCATAACAGAACCTCCCAAAAGTTCATCCATATCGAAATTATACAATATTTCATTCAGGGACTCAAGGATAATTTTACTTAAAAGTATGAAAATATTATCATATTTGTTGCTTGCGGAAAATGGTAGCGCGTGTTATAATAAGAAAAAATTATGATTGCGGTGATTTTTTGAATAACCTTCTTTATGAATCGGAAAGTCGCGGAACGCCCGATTTTCCAATTGCGTTTTACCATGTTGACAGCTCTCATCCCCGTTATCACATGATAACGCAATGGCATAACGATATAGAGATTAACAGGGTCATAAAAGGAAAGCTTACCATCCGTCTGAACGACGAGCAGTTTGTAATGCGAGAAAATGACAGCTTGATTATTCCGGGCGGCGTTATTCATAGTGCAGAGCCTGAAGACTGTGTTTATGAGTGTATCGTGTTTACTCCGTCGGTTCTCTATCCGATGCAGAGGATGAGAAAGGAGATAAAAGCGAACTTTAAAAAGCCCGTTTTCTTAAAAGAAGATACAGATATAAATGAATTGTTTGAAAATATAAAGAAAAACAGCGAAAAAGTTGATTTTAAGGTGATGAGCTGTCTGTATGCTGTTATGTATACGGTGCTTTCGGAGCAGAAGAATGTGCAGTCAGGTAGCTCGGAGTATAAAATAGAGAGAATAAAACCTGCGATAAGCTATATTGAAGAAAACTATATGCGTGATATATTCCTTTCTGAGCTTGCGAAGGAGTGCTCAATGTCACCGAACTACTTTTGCAGGTTCTTTAAAGAGGTGACGGGGCAGACTCTTATAAAATATATCACCGCAACAAGGATTGCGGCGGCGTGTGAGATGCTTCTGCGAGGTGCGAGCGTTACGGAGAGTGCACTTGGTTGCGGTTTTAATGATGTCAGTTATTTCGCGCGCGTTTTCAAAGAGCAAACGACAGTCTTGCCTAAAAAATATGCAGAAAAATATATGGAAAACGAAAAACGACAAGGGTAAAACCTTGTCGTTTTTTGGTGCGGGCGGTGGGACAAAGGCGCTTTGCGCCTAGCACCCTCGACGACCCAAATGCGTTGCATTTCGGTACCCGTCTTCGGGCATATGCGCTAAAAACGATACTTAATCGTTTTCTTAACGCGCATACCCTCTTAGGGTTCAAGTCCCACCTTAAAATAAAAAGAACACATACAAAAAGTATGTGTCCTTTTAATGGTGCGGGCGGTGGGACTTGAACCCACACGCCGAAGGCATTGGCTCCTAAGACCAACGTGTCTGCCATTCCACCACGCCCGCGGATATTAAACTACATCGTACGCCGTCCCTCAAGTGCGCGAATAAGCGTCATTTCGTCTGCGAATTCGAGGTGACCGCCGACGGGGATGCCGTACGCAAGTCGGGTTGTCTGGATTCCAAAGGGGGAGAGGAGACGCGAAATATACATCGCCGTAGCCTCGCCCTCGGTATCTGGGTTGGTTGCGAGAATCACCTCGCGGATACCGCCCTTTGAAACGCGCGTAACAAGTTCTTTTATTCTTACATCATCAGGGCCGATGCCGTTCATCGGCGAGATGCAACCGTGAAGAACATGGTAAAGCCCGTTGTATTCGCGCGTTTTTTCAATCGCTGCGACATCCTTCGGGTCGGAAACCACGCAGATAAGCGTTCTGTCGCGGCTCTCGTCCTCACAGAGAGAGCAGATTTCCGTGTCCGTCATATTCTGACATACAGAGCAGAACTTAACCTTTTTTTTCGCCTCGATTATCGCGTTAGCAAAGCCTTCTGCTTCAGCTTCAGGGAGCGAGAGAACGAAGAAGGCAAGCCTCTGTGCCGTTTTTCTGCCAATTCCGGGAAGCTTCTGGAACTGCTCTATTAAGTTTTCTACAGGTGCTGTAAAAAAGCGCATTTCCGTCGCCTCCGAAATAAGATTTTAGAACATACCCGGGATATTCATACCGCCTGTGATTTTCTTCATGCTGTCGCTTGCGGCAGCCTCTGCCTGATTCATCGCCTCGCTGATTGCTGCAACGATGAGGTCCTCAAGCATCTCTACATCGTCAGGGTCAACAGCCTCGGGCTGAATTTTAATTGAAGTAACGCGGTTTTTGCCGCTGACGGTAGCCTCAACAACACCGCCGCCTGCAGACGCAGTATAAGTCTTTTCCTCAAGCTCCTGCTGCATGCGCATCATATCCTGCTGCATCTTCTGAGCCTGCTTAATCATATTCATATTGATTCCGCCGCCGGGAAATCCGCCTCTTGCCATAGTTATATCTCCTTAAAAATTATTTTATTGTTATTCCGTCAAAATCTCCGAGTCCTTCGAGAAGTTCGTCGATACCGCTTGTTTCGGGGGCGGGAACGGAAACACCGCCTGCCGTGATGATGATTCCGGGAGCGACCTCCTCGGCAACGCTTCGGAAGATCTCCATATTCTCGCTTTTCTTGAGCATCTGCATAGCGAACTCTTTGTCGCTTGAAAGCGAGAGAATATTATCAGAAAGCTCAGCCTTTATGCTCTTGAAAAGCGGGGCAACGCCCGGGGAGAGCTTTGATGATGCACATTTAAGAATCTTATCCCAGATATCCCCCGCACTGCCGGAAGCCTTCGGAGCTTCCTTTTTAGGAGCGGGCGCTATGGGAGCCGGCGCCTCAGGTTTAACTTCTTTTGGCTTTTCAGGTTCAACAGGTTTGGGCTCGGGTTTTGGCTCGGGATCGATGTCAAACGGTGGAATATCGTCATCGGAAACCGTTTTAACCTCGATTCTGCCGCTTTTTATAACGCTTTCGAGCTCGTTTACCCTTGAAACAAGGGAGGAAAGGTCAGAACTTTCTGCCGTTTCGCAAAGCCTTACACAGCAGATTTCCGCGTCAATACGCTTGTTCGGGCTTACGGCAATAGCGCCGCCTGCCGCCTGGAGCTGTTCGATAACAGAACAGAGGCGGAGCGTATCAAAACCCTGCCCTAAGCTTGCAAGCTCGGCTTTTGTATATCGCGCGCTGATTTGCGGAAGTGAATCGAAATCAGCAGATTTTGAGATGAGAACATCCCTGAATATTTCCGCAAGCTCGGAAAGAACAGAGTTTATGCTCTTTCCGCCGGTATAAATCTCGTTTAAAAGGGAAAGTGCACGACCTGTATCGCGTTTTGCAATAGCGTCGGCAAGACCGAAGGTTTGCGCTCTTCCGGCAAGACCGCCAACATCCTCAACCGTCTTGCAGGTAACGCTTCTGTCACCCATGGAAATACACTGGTCAAGGAGAGAGAGCGCGTCGCGCATCGCACCGTCAGAAAGACCTGCGATGTACTCAGCCGCCGCCATTTCAAGCTCTGCACCTTCGTTTTTTGCGATAAATACAAGCCTCTCAGCGATAGCGGAGAGCGGGATTCTCTTGAAAATAAACCTCTGACAACGCGAAGCGACGGTCGCGGGGACCTTGTGAAGCTCGGTGGTTGCGAGGATAAAGACAACATGCTCAGGCGGCTCTTCCATAATTTTAAGAAGGGCATTGAACGCCTGGTTTGAGAACATATGAACCTCGTCGATTATGTAAACTCTCTTTTTGACATTTGCAGGAGAGTAAATCGCCTCATCGCGAAGCTCGCGGACATAGTCAACGCCGTTGTTTGAAGCCGCGTCAATTTCAACAATATCAAGAATGTCGCCGTTTGAGATACCGAGGCACGACGGGCATTTGTTACAGGGGTTACCGTGGAAGGGGTTTTCACAGTTTATAGCCTTTGAGAGAATTTTTGCACAGGTAGTCTTTCCGGTGCCTCTGGAACCGGAAAACAAGTATGCATGAGATGTGTGGCCTGTTTCGACCTGGCGAGTGAGAGTGTCGCAGATTGCCTCTTGTCCGACTACATCGGAAAAGGCCTGCGGTCTCCACTTGCGGTAAAGAGCCTGATACATTATAACTACCTCTGACTTTCGCTTTGACACATTGCACGACCGCACACCCAACTCTCGACAGAAGAAGTATGTGCGGAATTTACATAGACGACTCAAGGCCGGCGCACCTGCGGCACACAAAGAAAACCGCTTAATGCTGCTCGGTTCCCCGCCTGACATGGTTCACAGCCCTTTGCTGCGCAGGACCGACCCATCAACACCGTATATATAACCCTGCCACACACTCTAAAGCCTCAAATCGGGAATTCGCCCCTGCTATAGCGGATTGCAGGTACAGGGCACCGCTGTCTCCCCGGATAGTGCGGTCTTGCAATGTGTCAAAGGATAAAATATAAAAACTATAAAAGATTTATTCCGTGCTCCTTGCAGATTTCAACATCTGCCGCCGGCCAGACTGAAGACTGGACCTCGCCGATATGGGCGCAATTTAAAAGGAACATGCAAAGTCTTGACTGACCGATTCCGCCACCGATTGTGTAAGGAAGCTCACCGTTTCTAAGAGCCTTCTGGAAGGGAAGCTCAAGTCTGTCCTCACAGCCCTCAGCTTTGAGCTGATAGAGGAGAGCGTCTTCGTCAACGCGGATACCCATTGAAGAAATCTCAAACGGGCAGTCGAGAAGCGGATAGTAAAGGACGATATCGCCGTTGAGTGTCCAATCGTCATAGTCGGGCGCACGGCCGTCGTGCTTGCCGCCGTTTTTGAGCTTACCGCCAATCTGGGAAATGAATACAGCGCCGTACTCTTTTGAGATAGCGTGCTCACGCTGCTTTCCCGTAAGGTCGGGGTATCTTTCTTCAAGCTCATATGTTGTAAAGAAGGAAATTTCTTCAGGAAGCTTTTCCTCGACGCCAAAAGCCTTTGAAACTTCTTTTTCGGCATCTTTTACAACTGAGTATATCTTGCGGACAATGTCTTCAAGAAACGCAGTGTTTCTGTCTTTTTTGTCGATAACAAGCTCCCAATCCCACTGGTCAACATAGATGGAGTGGAGATTATCTGTCATCTCGTCGCGGCGGATAGCGTTCATGTCTGTGTAAAGACCTTCACCTCGGGAAAAACCGTAGTTTTTAAGCGCCATTCTCTTCCATTTTGCAAGGGAATGGACGATTTCATAAACGCTGCCGGGCTGTTCAAGAAGGGCAAACGCAACGGGGCGCTCGATACCGTTCAAGTTATCGTTAAGGCCTGTTCCGCTTCTTACAAAAAGCGGTGCGCTGACGCGTTCAAGACAAAGAGCCTTTGCAAGCTTTTTCTCGAACATATCCTTTATCATTTTTACCCCACGCTCAGTATCGCGAATTGACATCTTTCTGTCGTAGCTTGTGGGGAGAATAAGTCTTTCCTTCATAGCGGTAGTACCTCTTAATACTTAATTAAATAGCGGTTTACCTCCCACTCGTGGACAGTGGTGGTATATTCGTGCCATTCGCGGCGTTTTGCTTCTATATACTTAGGAGCGATATGGTCGCCGATTGTTTCAAGAAGAAGCTCGTCATTTTCAAATTCGTCAACAGCCTCTGAAAGGTTCTTCGGAAGCGAGAGAATACCGTTTTCGCGGAGTTCCTTTTTTGACATTTCAAAGATGTTCGAG
>JAZOAS010000138.1:0-4868 GCA_045595605.1 Eubacteriales bacterium | reverse complement strand
GAAAATCGAGCTCCGTTTAAAAACAGAAAAACGGAGCGAGACAAAATGCTCGCTCCGACGTGGCGGAGGGAGTGGGATTCGAACCCACGTGGGGTTGCCCCCAAACGGTTTTCAAGACCGCCTCGTTATGACCACTTCGATATCCCTCCGTGTATATATGGCCTCTCTCTCGAAAAGCCATATATGATTTTAACAAAAAACAAACGCGTTGTCAAGAAGTTTTTTACTGAATATTTTCGACTTCCGGAGTATTTCCTTCAATGCTTACTTCGGCCTTCAACGGAACTATTGCAATATAGCTGTCGCCGGGGAAGACCTCAAGCTCTGCTCCGCTTGCGTCATAGAACTTAAACGGTGCGTCCTTTGCGCCTCTCTTCCAGGTGATTGCACGCTTTCCGCCGTTTACGAAGTAATAGCCTGTTCCTTCGCCGACAGATTCAAAGCGAAGTCTGCCTGCTGTGTCGCCTGCGATGACATATGAGTTCATACGGAGAATAAAAACATTTTTGAATGCAAGCTGGTTTCCTGTTTCAGCGTCAATATGGCTTGTGCCGTACTGACCGATGCGATAGAGGCCGATAGACTCATCATATGTATATGTTCCCGTTTTATACGAAGAAAATTTTGCGGAAATTTTTGTAGCGTCCTTAACACCGTAAGACGGAATTGTTTCAGAGAAGTTGAACATCTTTCCGTATTTTGACGAACGGGTCATTCGGATACCGTCGTTTAAAAATTTTTCTGCAAGTTTGTCGCCTGAGGTAAAGACGCTGTGCTCATATCCGCTTGACTGGATACGGCTCTTGTCGCGCCAGTACATAGCATTGTTTTTGCCATCGATGAGGTCATAGGAATCAATGCCGTCATTGGCGATTCTGCTGTATGCCTCGGGGCTTGCGCCAATATGGACATAAACCGCGTCGATGCTTTCGGCAAGATCGAGATAAATCGGGCGGGATGAGCGGATAGTTCCTATCTGCGGAACTTCGGAAACATCCTCAAAAACTGCAAGAAGTCTTGTTATTCCGCCCTCGGCAAGAGCTTCGAAAACGATGCTCGCTTTTGAGAGACCGTACTGCGGAAGCGCCTTTTTGATGTTATTTATCATAACGGCAACGGGACGGCGGTTTTCGTCCTCTTCGCTGTCAACGGGGAGACCCGTGAGCGCGCTTTTATATTCGGGCTTTGGGGGTTCTTCCACGATTATTTCATCATCCTCGGGCGGAAGCTCTGTGGTTCCTTTGCCACAGGAGCAGAGGAGAAGTGTTGCAACGAGAATAAGGCAAATGACTGAGAAAAATTTAGACTTCATTATTTTACACCTTCCGTTTATTAGTTGATTAAATTATACCATAACTTTTGCACATAGTACAGCAAAATTATATTCGGGATTTTATGACAAGTAAAATTCCTCCGTGGGTTTTGTTCTCTGCGACAGCGCCGAGCGTGCAGGGAAGCGCGGCGTCGCGAATGCTGCATATTGCGCTTGTACAGATAACGCCGTCCTCGCTCTCTGTCGCAGAGCCTTTTATAAGGCGTCCGTTTATCGAGAGATACGCCCTTGCACCGCTCTCTGCAAAAAACAGAAGATAAAGACAGTACATTCCGCTTTCGCAAATGCAGATTTTTGTAAAATCGTCATCAAGCCAGGCGGGAGGTGGGGAAGAGACGAGAAGCGCTGAAGTATAGGTTGTATCCTCGGGGAAAATAAGCGCGGCGGCACCGTCATTGTTTGGAGAGTACATTATATTTCCTCCGATATATATGTTAGTTCATATTATTCAGAGGACAAAGAGTATGTGAAAAGGCACGGTCTTTACGACCGTGCCTTTAATTTACCATATTATCGGAAGTTCTCCAGAAAGGACAAGCTCGCGGTTTGCGGCGTTGAAGTGGCCGCAACCGAAGAAACCGTTATGTGCTGAAAGCGGGCTCGGGTGTGCCGCTGTAAAGACCTTGTGGTTTTTGTTTGTGATGAGGGATTCTTTTTCTTTTGCATTTCTGCCCCAAAGGAGAAAGACAATCATCTTATCACGCTCGTTGAGCTTTTTGATGATTGCATCCGTAAACTCTTCCCAGCCGCGACCTCTGTGGGAATTTGCCTCGCCCTCGCGGACGGTGAGCGCCGCGTTGAGAAGGAGAACGCCCTGTTCTGCCCAGCGGGTGAGGTTTCCCGATTCGGGAGGCGGGTTTCCGGTCTCGTCATAGATTTCCTTATACATATTACGAAGCGACGGGGGAATGGCAACGCCGTCCTTTACTGAGAAGGCGAGCCCGTGAGCCTGACCTTCGCCGTGGTATGGGTCCTGACCGAGAATGACTACCTTGACGCTCTCGTACGGCGTAAAGCGGAGCGCTGAGAAAATATCCTGCATTTCGGGGAAGATTTTATGGGTTTTATACTCTTCGCGCAAGAATTCTCGTAGATTTAAGTAATACTCCTTCTCAAATTCATCGCGGAGAATGTCGTTCCAGTCATTTTTTAAATCAACCATTGAAAAACCTCCTAAACAACAAAAACCGAAGCTGAAAACAGCTTCGGCGCGAACTTCACACAACGATAATTACTTATCCTGGGACAATCCGAACTTTTTGTTGAACCTATCTACACGGCCGCCTGTATCAACAAGCTTCTGCTTACCGGTATAGAACGGGTGGCACTTTGAACAAATTTCAACCTTGATGTTTTCCTTTGTAGAGCCAGTCTCTATAACCTCGCCGCATGCACAGGTAATAGTTGTCTGCTTATAATCAGGATGGATACCTGCCTTCATGAAATTCACCTCTTTCGGTACGCATTAAATAGCACAATAGATAATAACACATTCCAATACAAAAATCAAGTTATTTTTTGAATTTTTGCAAAAAAAGATAAAAAAGGGCTTATTGACAAGTAAAAGGCTTTTGAATTATAATATTTACGCGAGTAAGCTATACAGTCGCGTGCGCCAATGCCGAAAGGCGGCGCATGAGGAAAGTCCGAGCTCCATAGGGCAAGGATAACGGGTAACGCCCGCCGAAGGCGACTTCAGGAAAAGTGCAACAGAGATATACCGCCACTCTCCGTCCTGTAAAAACGGGGTCCCCGCAAAGCCTGCTTTGTGGGGTGAAAGGAGGAGCAGTGTCAGGAACGAGCTTTGCCGTTTGCGGTGAAGCGATCCGAATGACACTTGCGACGACGTGGTAAGGGTGGAAACGTGAGGTAAGAGCTCACGGGTGAGCAGGGAACTGACTCATCCTGCAAACTCTATCCGGAGCAACACCGCATAGGAGGACTTAAGGCCGGCCCGGCTGTCCTCGGGTAGGTGGCTAAAGCGTCGTGGCAACACGCCGCGTAGATAGATGACTGTACACGACAGAACTCGGCTTACAGGCTTAGTCGCACCAAAAACAACCCCATCCGCATTTGGCGAATGGGGTTGTTTTTACTTTTTGAAGTCAATATGTTTCCGGAGAACGACATTGATGTATTGTGACAATGGACGCTCGTCTTTTTCGGCTTCAATTTTCAGTTTTTCAAGTAAATCTTCGTCAATCGTGATACTGATTTTTGTTTTTAAAGGTTTCATGCAAATCACCTCATAAACAATATACCACAAAATAAGATTAAATATTGACAAGTAGGATAAAGTAGTATATAATACTACTGATGCAGAGCTTCGATTGTTGCCACACAGCGAATAACCCTCGTGCAATTTTGCACGAGGGTTATCTGCTATACTTAGTGAATCTGTGAGCCTTCTTCGACTGCGTCATCAACGAAGATAACCTTGCAGCCGCCGTCGGGCATATCAGCCGCGAGAAGCATACCGTTGCTCTCAACACCACGGAGCTTTGCGGGCTTTAGGTTGGAAACAAGAATAATCTTCTTTCCTATAAGTTCTTCGGGCTTGTATTCCTTAGCGATACCCGAAACAATCTGACGCTCAGCCTCTCCTGTATTGAGGACAAGCTTTAAAAGCTTATCAGCCTTGGGAACAGGCTCGCAGGCTACAACCTTTGCAACGCGAAGGTCGATTTTGTCGAATTCGTCATATACGATTTGGTCCTTATACGGCGCGACTTCCTTTTTCGGGGGCTCGTTTTCTGCTGCAAGCTCTTCGAGCTTCTTAGCCTCGTCAATTCTTGCAAAGAGAACCTCAGCAGTTCCGACAGCCTTTTCACCGCACTCTGCAAAATCGGAAAGGTTTGCAATGTCGCACTTCTCGGCACCGATCTGAGCGATAATCTTATCTGCAGTTTCCGGCATGAACGGATAGAGGAGAGTTCCTATAAAGCGGATGGACTCAAGAAGGTTAAAGAGAACGGTTTCGAGGCGGTCGCGCTTTGCTTCATCCTTAGCAAGAGCCCACGGCTCTGTCTCGTCGATGTATTTGTTGCTGCGACGGGCAAGGGAGATGATTTCCTCAAGCGCGTCTGCAACGCGGTATTCGTCCATCTTTGCTTCGACAGCGGCGCGAGCGGAAATCGCGCAAGCCTTGAGGTCAGCGTCGCAGTCAGCAGTAACACCCTTGTAAGCGACCTTGCCGCCGAAGTACTTGTTCGCCATAGCGACAGTACGGTTGACGAGGTTTCCGAGAGTATTTGCAAGGTCAGCGTTAAAGCGGGCAATGATTGTTTCGTAGGTGATTGTTCCGTCCTGAGCAAACGGCATTTCACGAAGGACATAGTAGCGGACAGCGTCAACGCCAAAGTGACGGACAAGGTCGTCAGCATAAATTACATTGCCCTTTGATTTACTCATCTTGTCAGTTCCGAAAAGAAGCCACGGATGACCGAAGACCTTCTTCGGAAGCGGCTCTCCGAGAGCCATAAGCATAATTGGCCAGTAGATTGTGTGGAAGCGGAGAATGTCCTTACCGATGATA
>JAZOAS010000137.1:0-9083 GCA_045595605.1 Eubacteriales bacterium | reverse complement strand
AGTCTTATCGCAACACCCGTTGCCGCAAGCGCGTTCTTGACATTATGCTCACCCAGAACAGAAAGGCGGACAGAGGTAAATTTTTCGCCTTTATAGACTATATCAAACGACGGGAAGCCGTCTTTATAAACGAGGTTCTCTGCCGTTACATCGCATTCTCCCGAGAGACCGAATGTGATAACATTCTTCCCGCAGGAAGATATCGCCTTTATGACATTTTCATCATCACCGTTTGCGACAACTAACCCGCCCGGCTTTGTGTTTGCGAGAAACTTCGAAAACGACCTTATGATGTCATCAATTCCGGAGAAGAAATCGAGGTGGTCTTCTTCAATATTGAGAACTACCGCAACAGTCGGATTGAAGTTCAGAAATGAGTTGCAATACTCACACGACTCCGCAATGAACAAATCGCCGTCTGAAATCCTGACTACTCCACCGATTTCGCGCATATCCGCACCTATCATTACTTCAGGGTCACGCCCTGCCGCAAGCGCAATGCAGGTTATCATAGCGGTTGTCGATGTCTTTCCGTGAGTTCCCGAAACACAGACGACCTCAGGAAATTCCTCCATAAGAATTCCCCACGCCTCTGCTCTTTCAAGAACAGGAAGACCAAGCTCCCTCGCTCTTATAATCTCAGGATTATCATCGTGAATTGCAGAGGTTCTTATAACAACATCCGCGCCGTCAACACTTGACGCAAAATGGCCCTTGATTACCTCAATACCAAGAGCGCGAAGGCGCTCGGCATAAGTTCCGTTGTTCATATCCGAACCGCGTACGAAAAGACCTTTCGAAACAAGCGCTTCGGCAAGCGCACTCATCGAAACCCCTCCGATTCCAACCATATGAACTATCTTTTTTGTATCGTTTAAAAGAGCCTGCTCTGTATTCAGCATAACTTCTGTCTCCAATCAAAATAAACTTTAAAAAGCTGTGTATTTTAATTATACTTCGGTTAAACTATATTATATTATTTTTCCGCTTAAAAGTCCAGCAAAAAAGGAGAATTTGAAATGGAAATTACCGATATCAAAATCCGAAAGCTTACTGATTCACCAAAAATGAAAGCTATCGTTTCAGTGACCTTTGACAACGAACTCGTTATCCATGACATTAAAATCATTTCCGGTCTTGACAAAATGTTTCTTGCAATGCCCTCGCGGCAACTTCAAAACGGCAATTACAGCGATATCGCACACCCAACAAATCCTGCATTCAGAAAAAAGCTGGAGAACGCGGTCCTCGCAGAATATGAACGCTATCTTCAGGGTGATTTTGGAAACTAACGCTTGATATCTTCCTTTAAAAGTATTATCATTAAGATACAATAAACCTAAGGAAGGTATAACAATATGAAGGTTATGATTCTAAGTATAACAGCAGGCCAGGGACATCATTCCGCTGCAAAGTCAATCTCCGAAGCGCTCAAAGATTTTGGGGCAAAGGTCAAGACGATTGATGTATATAAACAGATAGACGAAAACTTTTCTGATGCAGTAAATAAGGGGTATCTGCTTACCACCAAGCACACCCCAAAAGCATACCGCGCAATTTATGAACTCATCGACTCAAAAACCGCGCCGACATCCAAGTTCAATCTTCAACATATTATGAATATTCTTATCGCGATAAGATTCGAAAAGTTCATAGAAGAATTTGACCCTGATGTTATAATCTGCACCCATGTTTTCGCGGCTCAGGTTGTAAATGAGCTGAAGTCGCGCGGTAAACTTACCGACGTCCCGACGATAGGCATTGTAACTGACTACACAATACACCCCTTCTGGGAGAAAATTCCTGAGATTGAATATATCGAAATTGCGAGCGAACTTCTTACTCAAAGAGCAAATTTAAAAGGAATATCAAGCGACCGCCTCCTTCCTCTCGGAATCCCCGTACAAAAGAAATTCTCAGTTAAACGCGAAAAAAAGGAAGCAAGAAAAGAACTTGGAATTCCCGTTGACAAGAATGTAATTCTTCTTATGGCCGGTAGTATGGGGTATGGAAATATGCCGGAAATTCTTTCAGGCATCCTTCGTTTCGATGATTCGTGTGTTGTACTTGCAGTATGTGGAAACAACAAGAGATTATACAAAAAACTCAACGATGAAGCGAAAAAAGACAATGTAAAGGTGTTCGGCTTTATAGATAATGTTGACCTTCTTATGGATGCCGCCGATTGCATAGTCACAAAGCCGGGCGGTCTTACAACTACCGAGGCTATGGCAAAGAACTTGCCCATGATTCTCGTTAATCCTATTCCCGGTCAGGAAGACAGAAACCAGGAGTTTTTCTTAAACTGCGGTCTCGCGCTTGCAGTCACAAACACCTTCACTATCGACGAAGCGCTTTACTACCTTTTCAACCAACCCGGTCGCCTGGAGTTAATCAAATCGGAGATGCAAAAAATTGCAAAACCCGATTCTTCCGAGAAAATCGCACTTTTTGCAAAAGAGCTTTCAGAAAGATAACAAAAACCGTTCCACACCGTGGAACGGTTTTTTTATTATTTAAGTCCGAGTTCTTCTTCGCTGACAGTTTTGAGTGAATTACTCTTTATAGCATCCATAAGCTTCTGCTTCTCTGCGACTCTGAATACCATATAAGCTTTTCCCTCACCCTGTGCAAAGAGCGAATACATATACTCTATGTCAATCTCTGCCTTTGCGAGAACTGCAAGGACATCAGAAAGACCTGCCGGACGGTCAGGTACCTCGATAACAGAGACGGGGGTCATAGAAATTACATTTCCGTTTTTCATAAGAACCTTTGCAGCCTGCTCCGAGTCATCTGCAATCATACGGAGAACACCGTAATCCGAAGTCTCTGCAATTGAGATTGCGCGAAGGTTTACATTGTTCTCTGCGAGAATCCTTGTTATCTCAGCAAGCTCACCGGGCTTATTTTCCAAAAATACAGATATCTGATTAATCATAAATCTTACCTCCGTTAAATCTTACGATTATCAATGATTCTTACTGCCTTACCTTCGCTTCTTGCAATTGTCTTAGGTGCAACAAGCTTTACCTTAGCTGAAATACCAAGCATTGCACGAAGTGCAGAAACAAGGCTCTTTTCCATTTCCGTAATCTGACGGAGCGAATCCGAGAAGTTCTCAGGGCTCATTTCAACCATGACTTCAAGGGTATCTGAATTGTTTACGCGGTCAACAATTATCTGATAGTTTGCCGGATAGCCCTGTTCAAGGAGGACAGTTTCAATCTGTGACGGGAATACATTTACGCCACGGATAATAAGCATATCGTCACTTCTACCCATCGGCTTTGACATCTTTACATGTGTTCTTCCGCATGAGCAAGGCTTACGGGAAAGAACACAAATATCACGCGTGCGGTAACGAAGAAGTGGGAAACCTTCCTTTGTTATACAGCTGAAAACAAGTTCACCCTTGCTTCCCTCAGGAAGAACTTCTTCTGTATCAGGGTCGATAATCTCTGCGATAAAGTGGTCTTCATTGATGTGCATACCCGTCTGCTCTTCACATTCAAAGCTGACACCGGGACCTGAGATTTCAGTGAGACCGTAAATGTCATAAGCATGAATACCAAGCTGCTTCTCGATATCGCGGCGCATCTCCTCACTCCATGCTTCAGCGCCAAAGATACCGGCTTTGAGCTTAATCTGGTCGCGAAGACCTCTCTCGTGAATAGATTCAGCAAGATATGCCGCATATGACGGCGTACAGCAGAGAATAGTTGAACCAAGGTCAGTCATAAACTGAAGCTGGCGGTCTGTATTTCCCGAAGACATCGGGAGAGTAAGGCAACCAACCTTATGAGAACCGCCGTGAAGACCGGCACCACCGGTAAAGAGACCGTAACCGTAGCTTACATGACAGACATCTTCTTTTGTAGCACCTGCCGCAACAAGAGCTCTTGCACAGCAGTCCTCCCAAAGGTCAATATCCTTCTGAGTATAAAAAGCTACAACGCGTTTTCCTGTTGTGCCGGAGGTTGACTGAATGCGGACACATTCAGAGGCAGGAGCGCCTCGAAGGCCGTACGGATACGCATCGCGAAGGTCGGCCTTTGTCAGAAACGGAAGCTTGTGAAGGTCAGCTACGCCCTTGATATCATCAGGGGTTACACCCTTCTCTTCCATTTTCTTGCGGTAGTACGGAACATTGTTCCAGACATGATTGACTTGCTTTACAAGTCTCTCATCCTGCCACGCGCGAATTTGCTCATACGGCGCAGTTTCAATTTCCGGCTGGTAATAGTTTTTCATTTTTCTCCATCTCCTTATTTTGACTCTCTTCCGAGAGCGAAAGCCTTTTTATTCATCTCGAGGAATTTTTCCGGAACACTTTCTTCTATCGCCTTCATCCATTCCTCAACGGTAGCATCAAAATAGTTTGAAAGTCTTCCCATAAGGACAATATTTACCGCCTTTGACGAACCCGCTTTTTCTGCAAGCTCCAAAGCGTCAAACGCATCAACATCAACGCCCTTTTCCTTCATCTTCTCTGCAAGAGAAGCAGGATACTCAGCAACACCGGTAATTACCGGCATCGGGTTTATCTGCTGTGTATTTGCGATGATTTTTCCGTCCGCTTTGAGATATTCTGTCCAACGGGCAGCCTCCAAAAGCTCAAATGAAACGATAAAATCTGCCTCGCCCTTATCAATTATCGGAGAATAAACCTTTTCGCCATAGCGGACATATGTTACAACGCTTCCGCCACGCTGGCTCATTCCGTGGACCTCAGAGACCTTTATATCATAGCCCTTGGTAAGGAGAAGACGGCCGAGGAGCTTTGAAGCGAGAAGACTTCCCTGTCCACCTACGCCGACAATCATAACATTTTTCGTTTTCATACTTATACCTCCTTCGGGCTCTTCAGCGCATCAAACTTACAGAGCTGTTCACATACTCCGCAACCTGTGCAGAGAGTATTATCAATCTTTGCCTTGCCGTTTTCCATGCTTATAGCAGGACATCCGATCTTCATACACATCTTACAGCTCTTGCACTTGTCCCTTTCTACGACAAGCGGTTTATTGTGTTTTACATACTTAAGAAGCGCACACGGGCGGCGGGAAATAATAACTGACGGTTCTTTTGCCGCAAGCTCTTCTTTTATTACAGTTTCGCACTCAGAAAGATTGTACGGATCAACAACCCTTACACGGTTAATTCCCATAGCCTTGCAAAGCGCTTCGAGGTCAATCTTCGATGCAGGGTCTCCCTTCAAGTTATATCCAGTTGTCGGGTTCTGCTGATGACCTGTCATACCCGTAATCGAGTTGTCAAGAATAATAACGGTTGAATTTGAACCGTTGTAAGCGATATTGACAAGACCTGTCATACCTGAATGCATGAATGTTGAGTCACCGATAACTGCAACACTCTTGCAGTCACTTGCTCCGTCATTTGCTTTGTTGAAGCCGTGGAGACCTGAAATGGATGCACCCATGCAGATTGTAGCATCAAGCGCTGAAAGCGGCGGAACAGCACCGAGAGTATAGCAACCGATATCACCGATAACGGTAATCTTATTCTTTGCAAGAGTATAGAAAAGACCTCTGTGCGGGCATCCTGCACACATTACAGGAGGACGAGCCGGGATTTCGTCGTCAAGCTTTACTCCGCAAGCTGTTTCTTTTCCAAACTTTTCTGCAACAGTATTCTGACTGAGTTCGCCGATGCAAGAGAAGATGCTCTTGCCTTCTACCGCGAGACCAAGATTCTTGCAATGCTCTTCAATGAAGCCGTCGAGCTCCTCGACAACAACGAGCTTTTCAACAGATGCCGCAAGCTTTTTTATGCTCTCAACCGGAAGCGGCCATACCATACCGAGCTTCAAAACCGGATATTTGTCACCAAAAACCTCTTTAACATATTGATAAGAGGTTGAAGAGGTTATAATACCCATACCCTTGTCTGCACCGTCTTCATAGACATTGCAGGAAGCGGTTTCGGCATATTCCGAAAGAGCAGAAAGTCTCTCTTCAACAATCGGGTGACGGCGCTTCGCGTTACCCGGCATCATGATGTACTTTGCGCCGTTCTTCTCGTAGTCTTTCTTAACCTCAATACGGTCGGACAACTCAACAATACTCTGCGAGTGAGATACGCGCGTGCACATCTTGAGGAATACCGGAGTGTCAAACTTTTCTGAAAGCTCAAAAGCAAGCTTTGTAAACTCAATCGCCTCAGCCGAATCTGCCGGCTCGAGCATAGGAACTTTTGATGCCTTTGCGTAATGGCGGGAGTCCTGCTCGTTCTGTGAGCTGTGCATTCCTGCGTCATCAGCAACACCAATTACCATTCCTGCATTTACGCCGGTATATGCAATTGTGAAAAGAGGGTCTGCCGCGACATTGAGACCAACATGCTTCATTCCGCAGAAGCTTCTCTTTCCTGCAAGACACGCACCAAAAGCAGACTCCATAGCAACCTTTTCGTTCGGAGCCCATTCAGCATAAACCTCGCTGTATTTTGCAACAGCCTCTGTAATTTCAGTGCTCGGAGTTCCGGGGTAGCTTGAAACAAAGCTACACCCAGCCTCATATAAACCTCGTGCAACTGCTTCGTTGCCGAGCATAAGCTTTTTCATATCTTTTACCTCCTATAACAGCTCTTAACCTGTAATCTGCGCTTCAACAAGGCGACCCTTGCAATACTTTTCACGGAGAGCAGGCTTTTCTATCTTACCCGTCGCGTTTCTCGGAACCTTTTCAAAGAAAATCTTTTTCGGGCGCTTATATCTCGGAAGGCTCTCACAGAATGAATTTATCTCATCTTCTGTACATTCAAGACCTTCCTTTATCTCGATAATCGCCGCACAGATTTCACCAAGTCGAGCATCAGGAAGACCGATAACAGCGACATCCTTGATCTTGTCATACGCTCTGAGGAAGTCCTCAATCTGCACAGGATAAAGGTTCTCACCACCCGAAATAACGACATCCTTTTTTCTGTCAACAAGGTAAATGAAACCGTCTTCGTCCTCGCGAGCCATATCGCCGGTATATAACCAACCGTCTTTAAGAACCTCTGCCGTGGCTTCCGGGTTTTTATAGTAGCAAAGCATTACGCCGTCGCCCTTTACGATAAGCTCACCAACTTCGCCATTTTTGACAGCGTTGCCCTTTTCATCAACGATCTTCGTCTCCCAGCCATAGCCCGCTTTACCGATAGCACCGACCTTATGGACATTCTCAACGCCAAGGTGGACACAGCCCGGACCGATTGACTCAGAAAGGCCATAGTTTGTATCGTACTGATGATGCGGAAAGACCTTGAGCCAACGGTGAATAAGGCTCGGCGGAACAGGCTGAGCGCCTATATGCATAAGACGCCATTGGTCAAGAGTGAACTTACTTGTATCAACCCTGCCCGATTCTATCGCATCAAGCAAATCCTGTGCCCACGGCACAAGCAACCAGACGATTGTACATTTCTCTTCGGTTACTGCACGAAGAATCCACTCAGGCTTTACGCCCCGAAGGAGAACCGCGCGACTTCCCGAAAGAAGCGAACCGAACCAGTGCATCTTCGCGCCGGTATGATAAAGCGGCGGAATGCAAAGGAAAACATCGTCTCTTGACTGAGAATGGTGATTCTGCTCAGTTTTGCAGGAGCAAAGGAGAGACTTGTGGTTATGTAAAATCGCCTTCGGGAAACCGGTAGTACCTGACGAGAAATAAATCGCCGCATCATCTTCCTCCGAGAGCGCAACAGGTGGCGCACTTGAAGAGCAGTATCCCATAAGCTCAAGGCAGTCTTCTGCATAATCAGGGCCGCCCTTTCCAAGGTAGAAGAAGATTTTTGTTGTCTTTACTGTGTTATGTACAGCATCAAGGCGACTGATAAACTCAGGACCGAAAACGAGTACCTCAACATCCGCGAGATCAAGACAATATTCAATCTCATCGCCCGAAAAACGGAAGTTCATCGGAACCGCGATACATCCCGCTTTGAGAATTCCGAAATAAATCGGAAGCCACTCAAGGCAGTTCATAAGAAGAATACCGACCTTTGTACCGCGCTTTAGACCACGGCTTAAGAGAAGGTTTGCAAATCGGTTTGCGCGCCTGTCAAAATCCTTCCAGGTAAGCTCACGACGGTACGGTGCATCCTTCCCCGCGCTTTCAATAAGATTAAAGTCCCACCAGGTAGTTGCGCTGTCGCGCTCTTCAGAAGGGTTCAGCTCAACCAAAGAAATTTCCGAACCGTAAAGTCTGGCATTTCTTTCAAGAAAATCAGTAATAACCATATATAAACTCTCCTTTAAATAATCCCGCAGAAAACAATAAAAGTCCTCTGCCAATAAGCAGAGGACGAAAGAACTTCCGTGGTACCACCTCAATTTACTGCAAACGCAGCCTCAACGAGCCCTATCAGACTCTCAAGCTATATCGGGCTAACCCGTCTTCGCCTACTGGCAAGCTGTTCAGCAAAGCCGCTCCGAAAGGAATTCTGCACAGAAGCCAACACCGCCTCACAGCGACCGACGGCTCTCTTTGAAAGCTTATCTGCGCGTACTTGGTTTCATCATCGCGTTAACACTTTTTCAGTTAATCTTATAGTACCACTTTTGACACTTAAAGTCAATCCCCTTTTACCTTAGCAGCACCTGTCTTCGCAACAGGAAGATTCACATCTGCAAGAGTTTCTTCCACCTGCATCAACTACCCTTGTTCTTGTACATCCGCGACTTCTTCCTGAGCACCGTCTGTTGCAAAAAAGATTTGAAAAAAAGCACATATCACAAGTCTCCTTTCAGTTTTTAAGGACGAGCTTCGTCCTGTATATTCTATGCTTCTTCCTAACACTTTGTCCAAACAAAATTCGACTTGTAAGATATTTCGCTTTGTGTTATAATTTACAATAATTATTAAAGCTTTTTGGAGGATGCTTTTTATGAAATTCAACTGGAGCGAAGATACTGCTTCGCGCGTATTCTCAAATGCACTTATTCTTATAATTGCAATAACTTTCTATTTTCTTCTGAAGAATATAGGCATCTTCTTTTCTTTTATCAAAAATATTTTTTCAATTCTATCACCCTTTGTAACAGGCTTTGTCATCGCTTATCTTTTACTTCGTCC
>JAZOAS010000136.1:0-2553 GCA_045595605.1 Eubacteriales bacterium | reverse complement strand
AAACGCGAAGCCGTCATTGGGAACTGCACGGGCAACTACCTTTTCACCCGGAGAATACTCTGTTTTTACCATAAGCACATACCCGCCGCCATCTGTTACCGGCGTAACATCATACTTTACGGTGAGAAGCTCATTTGCCGCTCCTGCAACGCCAGAAACACTTGCTATCATAAGCAATGCCAGAATTGCAGACAAAAGTCTTTTGCTCTGTTTTATCATTTTTCAATACTCCTTTCAGACCGTATTCGCAACCGGTCTGCTTTTTTTATAATTATTATAACTTTATTTTTCCGTATAGTCAATAAAATGATTTAAAATTTATTAGTTAATTTTTAGTAAAGACGCATTGACATTTTGATGATTTTCGCTTATTATATACATATATGGTATTGTGCAGTTTTTACATATACAATCAGCAGATAAAACAGCACACAAAAATTCGGCTTACCGTTTGCCGGAAAAATGGTGCCGTAAATCTTTTGATTTCGGTTTTGGAGTTGCCATGAGAAAAGCGAGGAATGTATTGAAAAAAACAGTGAATTTATTATTGATCGTGTCATTGCTTCTGTCCGTGCTTCCGCTCGGAGCCTTTGCCGCATCAGGTGTAAATCCCGTGGTTGAAGGCGTTTCCATGAACACAACACGCTCATACATAACGGTAAGATTTGACCGGGATATTGAAGGCTTGTCCCCAAAAAGCTTTTCCGGAAAGGTTAAGCTTAGCCGCGGCGGCAGTTCTCTTTCCAACCTTCCTTCATCTACCGCATATTCCGTTTCCGGAAGCTGCCTCTATATAACGCTTGGTTCCGCACTTTCCACTTCTGACAATTTTTTCAGAATAGTTAAGGGCACCTTTTCCGGTCAGACAGAGGATATTGACACCCCTCTCTTTGACGCACGAGGACCTGAGCTTGCCGAGGAAAACAGCGTTGTGCTCAACAGCGACGAGCAGACGGTTACGATAAAGTTTAAAACAGGCGTTCGCGGATATCCCAACGATTCATCACTCAAAAACGGATATATCACGCTTGCCCGCAACGGTTCTTCCTTTAACGAAACAATTCCCGAAGACCATATAACAATCGACAATGAGAAGGGCGAGATTGAAATTTATCTCGATGAGTGGCTCTCCGGAAAATACTCGAAATTCAGAATTGCCGCAGGCAAGCTTCAGAATCTCAAAGGAAACATCAACCTTGCCGAAATCACAACTGCCGCAATTGATGCTTCCGCAACATCTGCGACTCCGGAAATTGATTACACGAACATAAACGATACACGAAACTCTGTTACCATCTATTTTACACAGAGAATCAAAAACGGACTTGCAACCACGGGAGTTAACTCAACACTTGCAACCTCACTTCTCAAATCCAACATCTGGGTAAGCCGCGGAAGTGCGAATAAATACGAAACTCTCGCCGGAAACGACTCGGTTTCCGTAGGCTCAAACTACATAAAGATCACATTCAGCGAACCGCTCTCAGCGTCCAAAAACTACATTAAAATCAGCGGAGGGACCATTGCGGATTACTACGGAAAAATCATCGCGACAGACATCATCACCGACGATGTTACAAAAGGAGTATCCGCATCAACAGCTCCGTCATACGCGAGCGCGTTTCTCTCGAGCAGCAAAAAGATAGTTATCTACTTCACCGTTCCCGTTCAGAAAAACTCCGAGCTTACAACGAGCGAGCTCCGCTCACGCATAACGCTCTCACGAAACGGTAACACCTTCGAATCTCTTTCGTCTTATGACAGTGTTTCGTTCTCGGATAATATGATGACCATTTCTCTCCGCGAAGAGCTTACCGGCTCATACAACAGAGTCAGGGTTACCGGAAACACCGTTTCCTCCAAAACCGGCGCTCTGCTCACTTCATCCTTCACAACCGGATATCTTACTGCAGGGATGGCGGACAGCAATGACGACGATGACGGCTACTACGACGAAGACGCACCGGAGTTTACCAAAATCACTTACGACAGCGGAGCTCAGCGTGCGCGCATCTACTTTGACCGTGATATAAAGAAGGTCTCAAACGCAGACCTTTATGACGATGTTACCGTATCCCGCAACGGCGGTTCATACGAATCACTCTCATCTAATGATGTAATCACAATTTCTCCGTCAAACGCAATCACAATTCTTCTTTCAGAACCGCTTGAAGGAACAAGAAACCGTTTCAGAATCGCGGGTAACACCATTGCAGACTATGATTCGGGATATGTTCAGAACGATACCATCGTTACCGACTATATAAGCGCGTCGGGAAGTAGCGACTCTTCCTCATCCGAAGGAACAACCGGCGGAAGCGCTGATTACAGCGGCGATGTAACGGCTTCTCTTTCAGATGACTTATACACCGTCACGCTTAAATTTGACGAGGCACTTTACAACAACAAGGATTCCCTTGATGATCTGAAGGAAAAAATCCAGATATCACGAAGCGGACGGTTCGAAACACTTACATCCAACGATTATGTCCGCCTCGACACCGCAACGAACGAGCTTCTCATCGTCCTTGCCGAGCCCGCAGACGAGTATTT
>JAZOAS010000135.1:0-15267 GCA_045595605.1 Eubacteriales bacterium | reverse complement strand
TGATCCCCGGCTGCGCCTTGCGCAAAAATGCAGGCAGGACGGCGATTTCCCGGCTGCGGAACGCCAGTTGCGCCGCTATTTGCAAAGCTATCCGGAAACGGCGGAAGTCCACCTGAAACTGGCGTCTCTCTATGACGAATCCCTGAATGATCCTCTGGGGGCAGCATATCATTACCGGGAATATCTGCGTCTGAATCCCGGCTCTCCGCAAAGCGAAGCCGTGCAAAAAAACACGGCAAGCCAAAAAGACTTGCCGTGACGTGGTGGACCCGGTGGGGATCTGCCCGCGGGCTAAAAAGCCTTTCCCCGAAAGCCTTTTTGCGCTCTGAGGAGCGCCGTCCTGTTCGATGCCCGCACCGTGTCGCGCAGCACCAAACAAAAAAGACACCAACCTTGCGGATGGTGTCTTTCCTGTTTGGTGGACCCGGTGGGGATCGAACCCATGACCTCTGCGTTGCGAACGCAGCCCTCTCCCAGCTGAGCTACGAGCCCATATAACTCAAACACAAGAGGTATTATATCAAAAAAAGAACTTAAAGTAAACCCCAAAAGAATAAAAAAGTTGACTTATATTCTCATAAATGATACCATTGGACAAAGGAGTGATATTTATGGGAAGAAAAATTTTATTATTGGTACTTTCGGTGCTTCTGTGCTTGGCACTTGCATCTTGCGGAGATAAGCTCGGAAAAGCTCTCGAAGAAGCTGAAATTGGAGAACTTGTTGCCGTCGGTACATATGAGCAGGATAACAATGAGGAAAACGGAAAAGAGGCGCTTGAGTGGCGTGTGCTTGCAAAGGACGAGGAGAAGGTGCTTCTCGTTACCGATAAGGTCATTGACTGTATCCAGTTTAATGATACGATTAGTCTCGGACTTATATGGGAAGATTCATCCATTCGTAAATGGCTTGATGAACAATTTATCGAAACAGCATTTACCGAGGACGAAGTAGCACGAATTCTCGAAACCTCGAATGAAAATGACAGTGTTCCGGACTATGGCATCCCTGCCAAGGAGAAAACGACTGACAGAGTTTTTCTTCTCAGTATAAGGGAGACAACGGAGTATATGGGTAGCGAGGAGTATTCGTCCATTGCTGATGAAAACTGCGTTGCTTTCCCGACGGAATATGCCGTTGCAAAGGATATCGAGGTCAGAAATGGCGGTGCGGTAATGTGGTGGCTTCGCGAAAGCACTGCAGAACAGAAAGCTGCCGCTTGTGACGATCTTGGAAAACGTTTTCATAGAGGTCGCGATATGAACTACACAAGAACGGGTGTTCGCCCTGCAATGTGGGTCAAAATCGAAAACAAATAGAGCATCAGGCGGAAGACAAAAGTCTTCCGCTTATTTATTATGTAAAAAATATAAAATATTTCTTGCAAAAGGTGACAAAAATTGATAAAATATAATGGTATGATTATGTTTAAAAGAGGTGGAGTTCGTGAGGCTGAAAAGTCTTGAATTGCAGGGGTTTAAATCCTTCCCCGACAAGACCGTTATTTCCTTTGACGACGGCATTACCGCTATCGTCGGTCCTAACGGCAGCGGAAAATCGAATATCTCCGACGCTGTACGCTGGGTTTTGGGAGAACAGTCCACGAAAACCCTTCGCGGAAGCAATATGCAGGATGTCATCTTCGCAGGAACTCAGAAGCGTGCCGCTGTCGGCTTTGCTGAGGTCTCGCTTACAATCGACAATTCTGACGGTGTTCTTCCGTGCGAATACAACGAAGTCACCGTAACCCGCCGTCTCTACCGTTCGGGTGAAAGTGAATATTTTATAAACCGTACCTCGGTAAGACTTCGCGATATAAACGAGATGTTTATGGATACGGGTCTTGGCCGTGACGGTTACTCTATTATCGGACAGGGAAGAATCGACGAAATCCTTTCTGCAAAAAGCGGTGACCGCCGTGAGATTTTTGAAGAAGCGGCAGGTATCTCGAAATTCCGTCACCGCAAGGAGGAGTCAGAGAGAAAGCTTTCCTCAACTGAGGAGAATCTTGTCCGCCTGCGCGATATTCTCGCAGAGGTTGAGTCACAGGTTGGCCCTTTGCGCATCTCTGCGGAAAAGGCAAAGCAGTACATAAAGTTTTTTGATGAGCTTCGCGGCCTTGAGGTAACGGTGTGGACCGAAAACCTTGCAAAGGCGCGTGAAAACGCTCAGAAATACATAAGCGACTACGAAGTCGTTTGCAGTCAGTTCAATGCAGCAAGTGCAGCTGTTGACGCGCTCTATGCGGAAGTTGAAGAGCTTGCGGAGAAGATGCGTGAGAAGGATGTTGAGGCTGAAGGAATCCGCGAGGAGGAGAGAGCGGCAGAGCTGTCTGTTTCCGGAATTGCGGGCGAAATTGCAACGCTTGAAGCGACGATTTCGAACAACCGTCACAACATTGAAAGAATAAAGAGCGAAATCAACGATGAAAATCTCCGCGCGGATGAGATAGCTCAGCAGATTGAAGCTCGCCGCGAGAGAGTTGAAAACCTTATAAAAGAGTGCGAAGAGATTGAAAAGGCAATTTCAGAGCTCTCCGAAGAAGCTCGCCTTGCATCAGGCAAGAGCGATGACGCTATGGCTCGTCTCGACGATATTCGTGTTCGTGCGCGCCTTACAGAGGACGAGATTGCGAAGAAAAGAATTGCTCTCTCGGGAATCGAAGCTGAAATTGCTTCTTTTGATACTCGACACAACGATATTGAAAATGAACTTTCAACCCGCGAGACTGAGCTTTCGGAATCAAAAAAGAAGTTTTCTGAAGTAAAGTCAGCGTTTGAGGAAGCTGAGGACAAGTGCGCCTCTGCGACGAATATGTTAAACGGCTTTGAGCTTAAGTCAAAGTCGAAGACCGAGCGTTTTGAGTCGCTCCGTGAGAAGGTTTCAAAGCTCACGCTCTCGCATGAAGCGGCTGAGAACAAGCTCCGTATGCTCCGTGAAATGGAGCGCGATATGCAGGGCTATTCCTTTGCGGTAAAGAACATAATGAAGGCGAAGAGCGAGAAGACGCTTGGCGGAATTTTCGGTACTGTTTCTCAGCTTATCCGCGTCGATTCGAAATATACGGTTGCGATTGAAACTATCCTTGGCGGTGCGCTCCAGAATGTCATAGTAGAGAGCGAGCGCGACTCGAAGGAGGCTATTGCATACCTTAAACGAACAGACGGCGGTCGTGCTACCTTTATGCCGATTGATACGGTAAAAGGAATAACTCTTGATAAAAAAGACCTCGACTCTCAGGCGGGGTTTGTCGGGCTTGCTTCAAAACTCGTTTCATACGACAAAATGTACGCCCCTGCGATAGAGTATCTTCTCGGTAAGATTGCAGTATGCGACAACATCAACAGCGCATCTGCTCTTGCGAAAAAATACGGATACTCTTTCCGCATAGTTACGCTTGACGGACAGATAATAAACGCAGGCGGAACATACACGGGCGGTAGCGTCAGCAAGACTTCGGGAATCCTTACGCGAACAAACGAGATAAAGAAGCTTGAAGCAGACCTTGCAAAGCTTTCAAAGGATATTGAAACGGCAACCGCTGAAAAGGCAGAGGCCGAGCGTGATTATAATGCGCTCATGTATGAGATGGAAGTCTGCAGAAATGACAAGCGCGCGGCAGAGGATGTTCTCCTTCGCGCGAAGACCGAAATCGGCCATTTTGAGACTCTCCACCTCCACCTCAACGAGCTTATAGATTCACTTAATGACGAGCTTACGGCTCTTACCTCTAAAAAGAGCATTGCGAAGAAGAATGCCGAAGAGATTACGGCGGAGATAGAAAAGCTTGAGACGACGGTTTCTGCTCTTTCAAAGGAAGAAGAGGAGCTTATTTCAGGCAACTCTCTCCTTGCGGCTCACAAGACGGAAATCGCGGAGAGGATGAACGAAAAGCAGATAGCCCTTGCCTCCCTCCGCGCAGAAAAGGAAGAGGCAGAGCGTGCGCTTGAGGAAATAAGCTCACTTTCTGTAAGCCTGGCAGGAGACCGCGAGACAAAGAAAAAGGCAATTTCCGAATACGAAGCTGCAATTTCCGAAACAGAAAAGACAATCGAAGAAAAGAAGGCGGAAATGGAAACCTGCAAGGCTTCCGCGAAGGCGCTTTCAGATAAACTTTCCGAAATATCAAATAAGAAGCTCGAGCTCGAGGCTGCAAGAGTCCGTAAGGACAAGGAGAGCAGAGAAAAGAGCGACGATATCTTAAAACTTGAGAAGGAACGCTCACGCCTTGAGATGAAGAAAGAGTCTGCAGCCCGCGAGGAAGAGCAGATTACCGAAAAGCTCTGGGAGTCTTACGAGCTTACGCTCGGTACTGCTGAAAAGTACCTTGTCGAGATACCCTCAGTAACAGAGGCGACAAAGCGCATAAGTGAGCTCAAAAGCGCGGTTAAAAAACTCGGCAATGTTGATGTAAACTCAATAGAAGAATATGAAAAAGTATCCGAGAGATATGAGTTCTTGTCCGTTCAGTGTGGTGACCTTGAAAAGGCAAAGTCTGAGCTTGTCAAGATGATTTCGGAAATCACAGGCGAAATGGAAACGATTTTCGCCGAGCAGTTTAAGGTTATCAACAAGAACTTCGGCGAAACCTTCTCCGAAATTTTCGGCGGCGGATCAGCTGAGCTTGTGCTTGAGGACGGCGACGACATTCTCTCCTGCGGAATTGAAATCAAGGTTCAGCCGCCCGGAAAGACGCTCAAAACAATCACCCTTCTTTCGGGTGGTGAGCGCGCATTCGTTGCGATTGCTCTCTACTTTGCGATTATGAAGGTTCGCCCGACTCCGTTCTGCGTGCTCGACGAAATTGAAGCGGCGCTTGACGATGTCAATGTCGTGAGATATGCAGATTACCTCAGAAAGCTTGCAAAGACAACGCAGTTTATCGTCATCACTCACCGTCGCGGTACGATGGAAGAGGCTGATATGCTCTACGGCGTAACGATGCAGGAGAAGGGAATCTCGAGAATGCTTGCAATAAGCATTGCTGAGGTTGAAAAATCAACGGGCGTAAAACTCACTTGAGAGGAAAAAGACAATGGGTTTGTTTGACAAAATACGACAGGGTCTTAAAAAAACGCGTGATTCTGTCGGAAGCAGCATAGGAAAGATAATAAAAAGCTTTTCCTCTGACCGTGAGGAGATGCTTGAAGAGCTTGAGGAAACTCTCATAATGGCAGACCTTGGCGTTTCGACGGCAATGAAGATTACCGAAGAGCTTCGCGAGCGTGTCAAGGAGAATAAAGTTTACGAAAGCGATGAGATTTTAGAAGAACTCAAGGCCATAATCCTCGATATTCTCTTGAAGAATGAGAAAAAGGCTGAGGAGAATAAAAAGGTTATACTCATAATCGGCGTCAACGGCGTAGGAAAGACTACGACTATCGGCAAGCTCTCTGCAAAGTATATCGCCGACGGAAAGAAAGTCATTCTCGCGGCGGGTGATACCTTCCGCGCGGCGGCGGGTGAACAGCTTGATATATGGGCAAAGCGCTCAGGTGCGGAGATAGTCCGTCACTCTGAGGGGGCAGACCCCGCGGCGGTTGTGTTCGACGCGGCAAACGCGGCTCGTGCAAGAGGTGCAGATGTTCTCATCTGCGATACCGCGGGCAGACTTCACAATAACCAGAACCTTATGAACGAGCTTGCAAAAATCAGACGCGTTCTTGAACGCGAGCTCTCAGACCGCGAAATAGAGTCATACCTCGTCCTTGATGCGACAACGGGGCAGAACGCTCTCATCCAGGCTAAGAAGTTCAACGAAGTTTCAAGCCTTTCGGGAATCATTCTCACAAAGCTTGACGGAACTGCAAAAGGCGGTATCGTAATCTCAATTGCCGATGAAATGAACTTGCCTATAAAATATATCGGCGTCGGCGAGGGTATAGATGACCTTATGGACTTTGACGCTAAGTCATTTGTTGATGCGTTGTTTGAATAAGTGAGGTTTTAGTATATGAAATTCATCATAGCTACAAACAATAAAAAGAAGCTTCGTGAGCTTTCGGCTATACTCGGAGCACTCGGTGTCGAGGCTGTTTCTCTTGCAGAGGCGGGAGTTGAGTCTGATGTAGAGGAGACGGGAAAGACCTTCGAGGAAAATTCGCGTCTCAAAGCAGTTGCGGCTATGGAAAAAGCAAACCTTCCCGCAATAGCTGATGACTCAGGTCTTGAGGTTGATGCGCTTGGCGGCGAGCCGGGTATATATTCAGCAAGGTACGGCGGGGAAGAGTGTCACGATGATAAAGAAAGATACGAATATCTCCTTAAAAATATGGAGAATGTACCTGACGGAAAGAGAAGCGCGCGCTTCGTTTCGGTAATTACCTGCGTTTTTCCCGATGGTCGCGAGGTAGTCGCAAGAGGCGAGATAGAGGGCGAGATTTTAAGAGCTCCGAGCGGCGATGGCGGATTTGGTTACGACCCGATATTTTTCGTAAAAGAAGAAAATATGACTACGGCTGAGATGTCGGCAGAACGCAAGAATGAGATTTCCCACCGTGCCCGCTCGCTTAAGCTTATGTCAGAAAAACTTCGGGAAATTTTGTAAGATGCGTATCGGTATAATCGGGGGCACATTCAACCCACCGCATACAGGGCATATAAACGCCTCACTTGCCGCGCGTGACGAGCTTTCTCTTTCAAAGCTTATTTTCATACCGTCATATCTTCCGCCACACAAGAAAATAGCCGAGGCTTCAGCGAGCACCGAGCAGAGACTATTTATGACAAAACTCTGTGCGGAAGCGCTTTCGGCCGAGGTAAGCGATATGGAAATTGCCCGCGGCGGGACAAGCTATACGGTAGATACCTTAAAGGAACTCAAAAAGAAATACCCGGATGATGAGCTGTGGTTCATTATGGGAACGGATATGTTTTTGAGTATTGAAAGCTGGAAATCTCCCGAGGAGATTTTTAAGCTCTGTTCTATTGCCGCCGTTCCGCGAAACGACGATGACCGTAAAAAGCTTCTCGGTCAGAGTGAATATCTCTATGAGAAATACGGCGCGATTTCAAAGGTTATAGAAAAAAAGGCGATAGATATTTCATCAAGCGAGATAAGAGAAAAAATTGCAGAGGGGAAGGCTTTGGAGTTTTTGCCCGGTGCAGTTTATGAGTATATAAAAAAAGAAGGACTTTACGGAGTTTAGGAGAGATTTCTTTGCGCGAAGAAGAGATTATTTCGAGAGTACGCCAATCCATGAGTGAAAAGCGCTTCCGTCATACAGAGGGCTGTGTCAAAATGGCAGAGGCACTTGCAAGACACTACAACGCAGATGTTACCCTTGCAAGAAGAGCTGCATATCTCCACGACATCACAAAAGAGATGCCGTATGATGAGCAGATAAAGCTTATCGACAAATCAGATATGCGCCTTACGGAAATTCAGCGTTCGAAAAAAATAATTCACGCGTTCTCCGGCGCGATTGTCGCGAAAGAAGAATTCGGAGAGTCGGATGAGGTGTGCGATGCAATCCGCTGGCATACTACGGCAAAATCGGGGATGACCCTGCTTTCAAAAATTATCTGGCTTTCAGACCTTACAGAGGAGGGGAGAGCTTTCCCGGGCGTTTCAGAGATACGGGAGCTTGCCTTCCGTGATCTTGGAAGGGCGCTTGTTCTCGGGTTTGATACTACGCTTTCCTTCCTTTCGGAAAAAGGCGAGGAGATTGATGAGAATATGATCGAGGCGCGAAATTTTGAACTTGCGCTCGGAAAGGATAATATTAACGAATGAAAGAAATGCGCATAAGCAACAAAGCAAAATATACAATTTCAATAGTGCTTGTTATTGCGGCCGTTCTTATGATTGTCGCCGCAGTTATTATAAATAATATCCGTCCGCCTGAAATCGACGAGAGAGACGGAAGAATAATCCGCGACGAAGCGGTTTCTGCAAGCGGTGCTCTCCGACGCGAGAACTTCTTTACCGTTCTTGTGGTCGGAATCGACGCGGCAAGCAACAGCACAGATACGATAATGCTTGCGGCGTTTGACAACGAGCTTAAAAAAATGAGTATAATGAGTATCCCGCGTGATACGATTACAAATACAACGCGTGCAAACAAAAAAATCAACGCGTCATATGTAAGCCATAACAAAGACATCGAGGCACTTTATGACGAGGTTGAGTCGGTAACGGGCGTCAGACCTGACAAGTACGCACTTGTCACGGTTGACGGTTTCGTAGAGGTTATAGATGCAATCGGCGGTGTTGAGGTTGATGTTCCGATTGATATGGTGTATAATGACCCTACGCAGGATTTGAAGATAAACATCAAAAAAGGTCTGCAAACGCTTGACGGGTATGACTCAATGGGCTTTATGAGATACCGCAAGACATATGCAGAAGGCGATATCGGCAGAATCAAGATGCAGCACACCTTCGTAGATGCAGTTATAAAGAAGATGCTCACTCCGGCTACCTTTGCAAAGATTCCGGAGATTGCGGAAATAATACTCGACAATACGGAAACCGACCTTACACTCGGAAATGAAATATGGCTTGGCCGTCAGCTTCTTACGATGAACCTCGAGGAGGATGTTTTTATGACAACTCTCCCCGGATACGCTGACTACTACGAGAATCTTTCATATTACTTCCCGAGTGAGGCGGAGGTTCTTGAAATTGTAAATGAAAACTTCAACCCGTATGTTGAACCGATAGAAAAACTCGATTTATTCAAGAGGTGAGAAAAATGGAAAACAATCAGATGATAAAGGATATCGTTAAGACACTCGACGATAAAATAGCGGCAGATATAAAGGTTTTGAAAATTGAGGAAATAACAACGCTTGCGGAGTATTTCATAATTTGCACGGGTACATCAAATACCCATGTAAACGCGCTTCGCGATGCGGTTGACTTCAAGCTTTCATCAAACGGAATCGAGCCGCACCATGTCGAGGGGCACAGCGGTGCATGGGTGCTTATGGATTACGGCAGTATTGTAGTTCATATCTTCACCGATGAAGGAAGAAACTTCTACCAGCTCGACCGCGTATGGGCAGATGCAATTTCAATACCGGTTGACGAAATTCTGAATTGATTAAAAGGGGATATAAAAGATGAAGTACGATTTTAATTCAATCGAAAAAAAGTGGCAGAAACGCTGGGAAGAAGAAAAAGCTTTCCACGCAGAAAACGGTGGCGATAAGGAGAAGTTCTACGCTCTTGTAGAGTTCCCGTATCCGTCAGGCAACGGTCTTCATGTTGGTCACGCCCGCCCGTACACAGCTCTTGATGTAGTTTCGAGAAAGCGCCGTATGGACGGTTACAATGTTCTTTTCCCGATGGGTTGGGACGCTTTCGGTCTTCCGACTGAGAACTACGCAATTCAGCACAAAATCCACCCGAGAGAAGTAACAAAGAAGAATGTCGCATTCTTCAAATCACAGCTCACCTCCCTCGGTTACTCTATCGACTGGGACCGCGAAATCAATACAACTGACCCCGCTTACTTCAAGTGGACACAGTGGATTTTCTTAAAGCTCTTTGAAAAGGGCCTTGCTTATAAGACACAGATGCCTGTTAACTGGTGTACCTCCTGTAAGTGCGTTCTCGCAAACGAAGAGGTTGTAAACGGCGTTTGTGAGCGTTGCGGAAGTGAAGTTATCCGCAAGGAAAAGAGCCAGTGGATGCTCAAGATTACAGAGTATGCAGACAGACTCATTTCCGACCTTGACGATGTTGACTTTATCGAAAGAGTAAAGATTCAGCAGAAGAACTGGATCGGTAAGAGCGAAGGCGCAGAGGTTGACTTCAAGACAACTTCAGGCGATACACTTACGGTATATACCACCCGCCCCGACACGCTTTTCGGTGCTACATATATGGTAATATCACCTGAACACCCGTATGTCGAAAAGTGGAAGGATATTATTGAAAACTACAATGAAGTTAAGGCGTATGTTGAGCTTTCTGCAAAGAAGTCCGACTTTGAGCGTACAGAGCTTGCAAAGGATAAGACAGGCGCTCGTCTTATGGGCGTTTCTGCTATAAATCCCGTAAACGGAAAAGAGATTCCGATTTTTATTTCAGACTATGTTCTTATGTCCTACGGCACAGGTGCTATCATGGCGGTTCCTGCTCACGATACACGCGACTGGGATTTTGCGAAGAAGTTTAACCTTCCGATAATCGAGGTTGTTGCCGGTGGCGATGTCGAGAACGAAGCTTTCACGGATGTTGAAACAGGAAAGCTTGTAAATTCAGATTTCCTCAACGGTCTTGAAGTAGCTGAAGCAAAGAAGAAGA
Organism: Eubacteriales bacterium; assembly: GCA_045595605.1. GTDB lineage: Bacteria > Bacillota > Clostridia > Oscillospirales > JAAYXM01 > SIG480. Next base: position 5,012 of record JAZOAS010000135.1, on the reverse strand, counting down.
TAATCGAGTTCCTCGCAGAAAAGGGTGTAGGTACTCCGAAGACAAACTTCAAGCTTCGTGACTGGGTATTCTCACGCCAGAGATACTGGGGCGAGCCGATTCCGCTTGTTTACTGTCCGGTTTGCGGTTGGGTTCCGGTTCCGGAGCATGAGCTTCCGCTTGAACTTCCGGATGTTGAGTCCTACGAGCCGACAGACAACGGTGAAAGCCCGATTGCGAATATCACCGACTGGGTAAATACAACCTGCCCGAAGTGTGGTGCGCCGGCAAAGCGCGAGACAGATACAATGCCGCAGTGGGCAGGTTCAAGCTGGTACTTCCTCCGCTATATGGATCCGCACTGCGACACAGCCCTCGCTTCAAAGGAAGCGCTTGATTACTGGGCACCTGTCGATTGGTACAACGGTGGTATGGAGCATACAACTCTCCACCTTCTCTATTCACGCTTCTGGCACAAGTTCCTCTATGATATCGGCGTAGTTCCGACAAAGGAGCCGTATGCAAAGCGTACAAGTCACGGTATGATTCTCGGCGAAAACGGCGAGAAGATGTCAAAGTCACGCGGAAATGTCATCAACCCGAATGATATTATCGACCAGTACGGTGCAGACACAATGCGCCTTTACATCATGTATATCGGCGACTTCGAAAAGGTTGCATCATGGGATAGTCAGGCTGTCCGCGGATGCAAGAGATTCCTTGACAGAATCTGGAATCTTGCTGAGACTGCAGCGGATTCAGACGAGATAACTGCTAAAAACGAAGCTTCAATCCACAAGACAATCAAGAAGGTAAGCGAAGATATCGAGAATATGAAGTTCAACACCGCTATTGCTGCGATGATGGCTCTTATCAACGAATTCTCTTCAAACGGCACAACACGCGGCGAGATGAAGATTTTGCTTGCCCTTCTTAACCCGTTCGCTCCGCACATCACGGAAGAGCTCTGGGAGTCTTACGGCGAGACAGGCCTCCTTTCACTTTCAAAGTGGCCGAAGTTTGACGAGAGCAAGACCCGTGCAAGTGAAGTCGAGATTGCAGTTCAGGTATGCGGTAAAATCAAGAGCCGTATCACCGTTGCGGCAGACCTCTCTGACGATGAGGTTGTTGCACTTGCCTGTGAAGAGGAAAAGGTAAAGGAAGCACTTGCAAGCGGCAAACTCGTAAAGAGTATCGTTGTTAAAAACAGACTTGTAAACCTTATTATTAAGTAAAAAACGAAATTCACGAATAATTTAAAATTATTCTTGTTGACATTAAAGAAGTTTTTTATTATAATGGTAATGTTAATATTCATTTTCTGTACTGATCGCGGAGGGAGGGATAACAATGTCAGAAATCCGTATAAAGGAAAACGAGTCTTTGGAGAGTGCTCTCAAAAGATTCAAGCGTTCCTGCGCAAAGTCAGGCGTTCTCTCCGAGCTGCGTAAGCGAGAGCATTATGAAAGCCCGAGCGTAAAGCGCCGCAAGAAGAGCGAAGCCGCACGCGCAAAGAAAAAGAGATATTAAAAAATAAAAACTGCAAGGCAAATTGCCTTGCAGTTTTTGTTTCTGCAAATAGATTTCAATTCTGCCTTCCCTGTGTAAGGGGAGGTGAGTTTTGTATAACAAAACCCGGAGGGGTTGTATTTACATTATAATTTCAAAAAGCTCGTTGAGCCGGTCGTATCTTCCGAGAAGGTAGAGATACCCCCAGAGCGCTTCGAAGGCTGTGGCGGCGTGGTATGTAGCAGGGTCGGAATGCTTAGGTATTGAGTTTACCTTCGCGTTTCTCGCGCGGCGGAAAACTGATGTCTCCTCATCTGTCAAGTGGGGGAGAAGAAGCTCAACTGCTCTTGCCTGCGCTGATGCAGAAACGGAGAGGACAGTGTTCTTATGAAGCTCGCCCGCTTTGCAGAGCCCCTGCTTTACAAGTTTCGCACGGACCATAAGCTCGAAAGCGGCGTCTCCGATGTGCGCAAGCGCGAGTGCGCTCATCTGCAAAATCTCCTTTTCGGAAAGCGTTGTATGGAAAAAATCTGTCATAAATATACCCCTTGAAGTTCTTTGTTATATTGTATGACAGAATAATAAAAAAGTCAATTCACATAATAAGATAAACCGTATGTTTGTGTTGTAATTATATGGAAAATGTGCTATAATATTTTTTGAATATTCAAGTGTATTTTTGTGAAAATTTACCATTTTTTCAGATAGGCAGATGATGACTCTATGAGAACTGTTTTTATGCGCTATCCCGAAGGAAAAGCAAAGGCAGTAACATTCAGTTATGACGACGGTGTTAAACAGGATAAGCGCCTTGCGGAGCTGTTTGACAAACACGGAATGAAGGCCACTTTCAACTTCAACTGCGAGCGTATGACAAACAACTTCACAAAAGAAGATATAAGGGAAATTTTCCTTTCAAAGGGTCATGAAATTGCGGTGCACGGCGCAAACCACAGAGCAAACGGCAATATAAGACCTATTGAAGGCATACGCGATGTGCTTGAGTGCCGACTTGAGCTTGAGGAAAAGTGTGATAGCATTATCCGCGGAATGGCGTATCCAGATACCGGAATAACGCTTATGGGCAGTTTCGGAAGCTATGAGATGATAAAACAGTATCTCACAGAGCTCGATATTGCATATTCGAGAACTCTCGGCGGGGACAATAACTTGTTTCTCATTCCCGAGGATTTTCACGCATGGATGCCCTCGGCGCACCACGATAATCCGAAGATAATGGAGTTCATTGACGAGTTTTTAAAGCTTGACCTTTCTTTAAACACATACCACGCGAGAAGACATCCGCGACTTTTGTATATATGGGGCCACAGCTACGAGTTTGACCGCAACAACAACTGGGAGCATATGGAAGAAATTTGTAAAGCTCTTGCGGAAAACGATGAGATATGGTATGCAACGAACATAGAAATATACGACTATGTCGAAGGTTATAAAAGACTTCAATACAGCGCAGACGGCCATAGAGTATATAACCCATCGCTCTTTACGGTATGGCTTGACGCTGACGGTAAGCTATATAGTGTAAAACCGGGCGAGACCATACTTATTTAAAAAACTGATTTACATCAATATATTAAGGACGGTGATTGATAGATGACGAATGAAGCTGTAAAACAGCTTGTTACGGCAGAGAAAAATCTTGCCGAAAAAGTTGAAGAAGCGCGAAAGAAAGCGAAAAAGATAATTGAAGATGCACACTCTTCGGGTGAGGCTCTGTTGATTTCAACTGAAGAGCTTTGCCGAAAGACAGAGGATGAGCTTCTTTTAAAAGCTCGAGCGCGCGCCGAGGAGGAGAACAAAAAAATCTCCGCTGAGGCAGAGACTAACCGCGAAAAGCTTTCGGCTCTTGCAAAAGGGAAGATGACGGCGGCGGTAGCGCTTATAACGGAAAGGGTTGTGAACGGATAATGTCGATAGTCAGAATGAAACGGCTTCGTCTTGTCGCAAGCTCTTCCGAAAGAGAAAAAATCATGAAGCTTCTCGCCTTCTACGGCGTAGTTGAGCTTTCGGAAACAGAGGTCGGAGAGCTTCCTGTTTCTGAGGTTTCCACTGAATCCGAAGAAGTTCGCGAAAGTCTCTCAAAGATTCTCACGGCGACCGCGGTCGCGAAAAAATACGGAAGCTTCAAGCGCGGTATGTTTTCGCCTCGTCCTGAAGTGCGAACGGATGAGATTTTCTCACCCGAGCTTATGTATAACGCGGTAAGCTCCGCCGAGAAGATAAACGAGGCGGAGGAGGAAATCTCAAAGCTTTGTGACAGGAAATTAAAGCTCAACGCAGAGCTCTTGCGGCTTGACCCGTGGGAAAATCTCGAGCTCCCGCTTGATGTTCCGTCGGGGAGATACTATACTGCATCTCTCATAACGGCTCCGTCAGGTGTATCACCGGAGAGCATTGAGGACGCGGTAAAAGGTGCGAGCGAGCTTTCGGAAGTCTTTGAAATATCTGTTGATTCTTCTATGCGATATATGCTTCTTATTGCATACCGCGATGAATTTGATAAGGTGTTCTCGGCACTCAAGGTGCTTGGTGCGGCGAGCGTCAACTTCAAAGGAATAAGGAGCACCGCTTCGGAAGAGAAAAAGAGAATTTCAGACGAAATCTCAAAGATAGACGAAGAATTACTTGAAGTAAAAAAGAAAACAGCGATAACGGATGAAGAGTTTAACAGTCTTCTCGTTGCGGAGGATGCCTTACAGACGAGACTCTTGTGTGAGGTTGAATCCGAAAAGGGTGTCGCTACGGAATACGCCTTCTATATAGAGGGCTGGGCACCGAAGCGGGAAGAAAAAACTCTTTCAGAGCTTTTTGAGAAAAACGGCATAGCTTACGAGTTTGCAGAGCCTTCAGAGGGCGATGAACCTCCGACACTCACCTATAACTCAAAGATTGTATCCCCGTTTAATGTAATTACGAATATGTATAGCGCGCCGGCGTATTCGGGAATTGACCCGAACCCGACAATGGCTCCGTTTTTTGCGCTGTTCTTCGGAATAATGCTGTCCGATGCGGGATACGGACTTCTTCTCATGCTTGCCGGGATTTTCGCCCTTGCGAAAATGAAGCCGCGCGGCGGATTCAAAAGCTTTATGCAGCTTGCGGTAATTTGTGGCGCTTCAACGGTTTTGTGGGGTGTGCTCTTCGGAGGATTTTTCGGAGATGCAATTTCGTCGGTTTATCTGTTGTTTACCGGAAACACCTTCCCATACGATACGGCGCTGTGGTTTAACCCGACAAATGACCCGATGACGATGCTGATATTCTCGTTGATTCTTGGCGGAATTCAGATTGTTACGGGTATGGCAGTAAAGGCATACATGATGATACGCGACGGTGAAGTTCTCGCCGCGATATTTGATATCGGATTATGGTGGGTAGTGTTCGGCGGCGCGATAACCTGTATTTTTAACGCGCAGATAGGATTGTATGTGCTTCTGGCAGGCGCAATCGGACTTATACTGACGCAGGGACGCTCGAAGAAAAACATTATAATGAAATTCTTC
>JAZOAS010000134.1:0-2629 GCA_045595605.1 Eubacteriales bacterium | reverse complement strand
GATAGTATCAATTATTGGTGCTTGTGTTTTGCGTGTAGGCTGGGTATATACGATTTTTAGAATTCCCCAGTTCCATACTCCTGAGGGGTTGTACCTTTCATATGCAGTTTCGTGGATAATTACATTCCTTGTGCAGTATATCCTTTACAAACGGCTTTTGAAGAAGAAAATAAAAGAGCAGGCATAATGCCTGCTCTTTTATTTTAATTTAGAAAGAATATCCCTCAACGCTGTAGTATGCCATGTTCGTCTGACGGACATCAAGACGACCGAAGCAAGCGCAAACGGGAACTGAACTCTTGACCCAGACTGTGTACTGAGTAGCAAGACCGAGAGTGAACTTCTCTTCACCCATCGGCTGGTCGAGGCGGATGCAGGTTGTGCGCATTCCGTCAAGTGTGAGCTTGATTCCCTCTACCGGCTCTTTATCCTCGAAGATAAAGGAAAGCTCGATGTTTGCCGCTTTGTTATTGAGGTTTGTAATCATAAGGGCCTCGTGACCCTCAAACTCGGGATTATCGCCCTTCGGGGGAAGGTATCCGTCGCAGAATACCCAATTCTTTTTACCTTTAGCCATTGTATATTCTCCTTTTAAAAATCTAAGAACTCCGCAGGGTTTGTAACGGTAAGACGGGTGATATCGTTCTCATCCATTCCGATATAGCGGAGCATTGGTACCATAGTGCGGGCAATGTGCATAAAGCCGTTACCGCCGTAGGTCGCAAGCATAGTCTTCAGACAGATATCGTTTGTCATGAGAATGCGGTCGCCGTAACCCCTTGCAAAGAGCTTTAAAATCATCTCAGCTCTTTCCATATCGTAGGCAAACTTACCGCGAATTTTTCCGCAGTCACGGGGCGGCATGAAAAATTCCTTACCGCAGTTGTCAAACTCTATCCATGCACCCTCGTCCAGAAGAGCGAGGCAGTAATCTTCACGCAAATCAACATCAATATGGTCGATGCAGATTTTGGATATGTCTGTGCCGATGCGTTTTGCGGCCTTTAAGATTTCAAGACCGTTTTCTTCCCAGAGGCTTGTATGGAAATGAATCGGTGCGCCTGTTTCTTTTGAAGCTGTGAGCGCCGCCTCAACTGATTTCCATTCAGTATCAGTGATGAAAGCACTTGTGCCGATTTCTCCTATAAGTCCTGCCTTCATGTCAGTTCCCTGAATGCCGACAGTGAGGTCGCGGATGATTTCGTCAGTCATCTCCGTAACGCTCAGGCTCTTTACTTCATCCGAAAGGGAAGGGTCGGTGTAATGACCGCAGCCGCAAAGAATGTTTACGCCTGTCGCATCGCTTATTCTCTTGAGAGCGCGGACATCACGCCCGATATCATCAGGTGTAGCATCGACGATAGTACATCCGTCGTACTTGCGGAAAAGATTGAGCTCGTCTATCGCAATTTCTTCATCTGTATATGCCGCGTTTTCGCAGATATAATACGGGTCAGAGACCATAAGGTAGCGGTTAGAAGATGTAATTTTTCCGTGAAATTCGGGATGGGGCATCTCGTCAACGCAGGAAATCATATCGATTAAGATATGCTCGTGCGGAAGAGTAAAGCCGAGCTTATCTTTTTCTATATTACCGTTTAATGTATGTATCATAGCTTACTTGAGAAAGTCGGGGAGGAATTTGTCGTTGTAGGTTGTAACACGCTCAGCACCGTTCTTGCCGATTACATAAACATCCTCAACTCTGAATGAACCCCATTCCATACCCTTGAAGTAAGCGTCGATGCAGATAGCCATGTTCTCTTCGATAACGCGCTTGTTAGCGACAGAGAATACCGGAGCTTCGCACTCGAGCATACCTGTGCTGTGAAGGCTTCCATACGGGCAGTAGTCGATGTAGCCGTACTTCTCAAGATAGTCTGTGTATGCGTTGAGAACTATATCGCACGGAGTACCCGGAACCATAAGAGCTGAAGCTGTGTTGAGAGCTTCGTATGCGCACTTGATAGCGTCGCGAATCTTCTGTGGCATCTCACCGAGAACATAGGGAGTACAGATAACACCGTTGTAGCCCTCGTAGCAAGCACCTGCAGCGAGGTTCAAGATTTCGCTCTCTTCGAATTTTCTCATTGTGTTGCGGCACATGCTGATGTATGAGTTCTTCGGACCTGTTGAGACCATCGGAGCAAATGCCTGAACATCGCTCTCAGCACCAAGGTGGAGAATCTCGCTCTGAAGAAGAGCCTGAACATCGCGTTCGGTCTGACCGAGTGCGATCTGCGGAACAACGCGTGTAAAAGCTTCGCTGATGATACCGCAGGCCTTGCGGATGCAAGCAATTTCAGCAGGTGACTTGATGATACGCTGAGCGTAGTGCTGATCGTCAAAGTCAACAATCTCTGCGCTGTCGAAAACCTTTGTGAGCTTGTTGTAGATAACAGCCGGGAATGTGAGCTTGCCGATGAGACCGATTTTCTTTACATTGTACTTGCCCTTGAGTTCTTTGAAGTAGCCTTCAAAGTCGAGCTGACCTTCTGTGTCATACTCAAAACCTGAAACCTCACCGATTTCGGGGAAGATTTTGATGATAGCGTCATCGAGCTGGTTCTTTACTTCTGCATAGTCAAAGCCTGCCTGACCTGCGCAGAGAGTAACCTGACCGTCAAGC
>JAZOAS010000133.1:0-38208 GCA_045595605.1 Eubacteriales bacterium | reverse complement strand
ATATGCAAGCACATCCCGCGAAAGTCTCGCAAGACCGTCCTTTGCACTTTCGCCTCCCACACCTGCGTTTATGATATTTATCGGAGCTGAGGGAAACAGAATACCAAGCATTTCTTTCACGCGCGCATGATAAACATTTTTGTAGTCATACGCACTCCCGAACCATTTTTCATTTTCCATAAAAATCTCAAAACAGCCCTGGGTGACACTGTCACCTAAAAATGCAATTGTCGGAACTTTTGTTCCGGGTATGTTTTTCGCCTTTTCGGATATTTTTTTAATAATCTCCATACAAGCACCGTCCTTTCACCTGAATTATATCTTTATACACTCTCAAATCACATTAAATATAGAATTAAAAATATGTGTTTTTGAGTAATATATATTGAAAGTCCATATGCGGTGTGTTATTATAAAAGTAACTTTTCAGTAAGGTGGTGAGTTATATGTCGGTTGACCACAATCCAACCCTTTGCGAAGAGGCAAATAAACTAAACCTTTCGCTCTTCTATTTTCTCCACGCAAACCTCGCCTCATGGTGGAAAGGCGGTGCTGAAAGCATTCTCTGCTCACAGCTTTATTATATAGTAAAAGGCTCTGCAACGGTAATCTGCAACGGTGACACCACCCTCACAATGGAAGAAGGAAAATGGTATCTGCTTCCGACAGGGACTTCTGTAAAGTACTGGTGCGATGACTTTATGGAGGAATTCGCCTTCCACTTCAAATTATGTAATATCGACCATACAGACCTTCTCTCCCGCGTGTCCGGACCATATACGCTTCCGATAGACGAAGATATAACGGAGCTTCTTTTTTCTCTTATGAACAGTACTTCAACCGCCGATGCGATAAAGCTTCAAAACATCATCTATCTCAAACTTCTTGATTTTATTGATGCTTATGATATAAAGCTCAATCAACCAAAGCTCTCTACATGCGTTTCATCAACACTTTCGCACATCAATAACAACCTTTCGATTCAGTTATCCACCGAAGCTCTTGCCGAACATGCTTTTGTATCAAAAAGCACTCTCGAAAAACACTTTCGCCAAGAACTTGGCTTGTCAGTACATGAATATTTGTCCAACGAAGTTTTATTCAAAGCTTCTCAACTTCTCAGAAACAGCGACATGTCAATTCACGATATAAGCGAAGCACTCGGTTTTTGCGACCAGTTTTATTTTTCAAAGCGTTTTAAAGAAAAATTCGGAAAATCCCCAAAGGATTTCCGAATTTCTCAACCATAACTAAAAAACAGCACCGCCGTACGACGGTGCTGTTTTTTATAACAATATTGATGCGATGTAGAAATAAATAAGAAGCGATAATGAGTCAACTATCGTTGTGATAAGCGGACTCGCCATAACGGCAGGGTCAAACTTAAGTTTCTTTGAAAGAATCGGAAGCGAACATCCGACAAACTTCGCCGTAAAAACGGTAACCGCAAGCGCGATTGATACGACAAGCGAAACCGAAACTCCGACTCTGTCAAGAAGCATAAGCTTTATAAAGTTTACCACAGCAAGCGCAATACCGCAGAGCACGGAAACTCTTATTTCCTTCCACTGAACGCGGAAGATGTCCGAAAAGTCAACCTCGTCAAGCGAAAGACTTCGGATTACCGCGACTGACGACTGGCTACCTGAGTTACCGCCCGTACCCATAAGCATCGGGATGTAGGCTGCAAGTATTCCGGTCGCTGCAAGCGCCGATTCAAACCGCGTTATGATAAGGCTCGTAAACGCAGAAGAAAGCATAAGGAGCATAAGCCACGGGATTCGGGCTTTAAAGAGCTCAAATGCGCTCGTCTTCAGATACGGCTTATCCGACGGCGTAATAGCCGCCATTTTTTCGATATCCTCTGTCGCCTCTTCACGGATAACCTCGATAGCGTCGTCGATAGTGACAATACCGACAAGCCTCTGCTCGTTATCAACAACAGGAAGCGCAAGAAGACCGTATTTAGCAAACTGGTTTGCAACATCCTCTCGGTCATCAAGCGTGTGTACCGAAAGAACATTCTCTTCCATAATATCGCGAATCTCAGCCTCGTCGTCTGCCATAAGAAGACGGCGCACGGTAACGATACCCGTAAGCTTACGGTCGCGCTCCGTGACATAGCAGGTGTAGATAGTTTCCTTATCGACGCCTGCACGCCTGAGGTGCAATATTGCCTCCGACACTTTAAGGTCGGGGCGGAAATTTACATATTCGGTTGTCATAATACTTCCGGCAGAATCGTCAGGATACTTCAAAATTTCATTTATCATCTTTCTCATATCCGGGTCTGCCTGGCGAAGGATTCGCTTTACGACATTTGCTGGCATTTCCTCAACGATGTCAACCGCATCGTCAACATAAAGCTCATCGACAACCTCTTTGAGCTCACTGTCGGAAAAGCCCTTGATGAGAAGCTCCTGAAGGTCGGCATCCATCTCAACAAAGGTCTCAGCCGCAAGCTCCTTTGTAAGGAGCCTGAAAAGAAGCGGCATACGCTCTCTCGGAATCTCGTCGAGCAAAATCGCAATATCAGCCGGTGCCATGGTATTGAGCACATCTCGAAGGGTCGGATATTTCCGGTCATCGAGAAGTGCAAGTATAGTTTTTTCAAGTGCAGCAGTTGTCTCTCCCATAAATTCCTTTCCTCCTTTTAATAAGTTTCAGGAAGCAAAGGCACATAAAGGGCAAAGATAAGAAAACCGCAAATCTATCCTTTTGCGGCAACGAATAACAAACGCCAAACGGCGCCAAAACTTCGCCCATCAGATGCGCTTCTACTACCGCCTGCGTCCATTATTCTCACCGTCCTTTTTATTTTTTCCTATTTTTTAATTATATTCCTCAAAAGGGTTCTTTGTCAACAAAAAAACTATGCCTTATAAACAATTTTTCCGTCAACAATCGTCATAACTACATTGAACTTTTCATCAAGCACTGTGAGGTGCGCGCGCTTGCCGACTTCAATCGAGCCGATGCTGTCATAAAGCCCGAGCGCCTCGGCGGGGTTTTTCGTGACCCAGAGCATAGCATCGGAAAGCGGAACACCGAGGGTTTCAACAACATTTCCGAGTGCGCGGTTTATACGGAGAGACGAGCCTGCAAGCGCGCCGTTTTCCGCCCTTGCGACCCCATCTTTTACGATTACGGGAAGTGCGCCCGAGAAATAATTTCCGTCCGCAAGTCCTGCCGTAACAATAGAGTCGGTTATAAGAACTACTTTGTCCTTACCCTTGCAACGAAGCGCGATTTCAACCGCCTCCGGTGCTACATGGAGAAAGTCACAGATGATTTCGCCGTACGCGCTATCTTCAATAAGACTTGCGCCGAGAAAACCCGGTTCACGGTGATTAAGACCGCGCATCGCGTTATATGTGTGAACCGCGATGCTTCCGCCAGCCTCAAAGCCCGCCTTCGCTTCCTTGAAGCTCGCGCCGGAATGACCGAGAGAAACCCTGACGCCCTTTGATGTGAAGTATTCTATCGCGTCAAGCGCACCGTCAATTTCAGGCGCAATCGCGATAACGCGGAGATTTCCCTCACCTGCCGCGATAAGCTTATCCATATCCTCTTTTGTCGGAGTCCTGAGAAGAGTTTCTTCGTGAGCTCCGCGGAAATCGTGTGACAAAAACGGACCTTCAAGATATATACCCGCAATGCTTGCTCCTCTCGTGCCCGCCTTTATGCGGTCTGAAATTCGCTTTTCTGCCGCAACAAGATTATCAATCGATTCCGTAACCGTCGTTGCACAAAAAGCAGCCGCACCGCCTTCAGCATAAAAAGCCGACATATCATCAAGCTCTTCAAACGATGCGGATACCGCCTCTTTTCCGTTTCCGCCGTGAGTGTGCATATCTATAAATCCGGGAAAAACCGTGTATGCGCTAAGGTCAAGATCTGCTTCTCCCGAGGGCGAAATTGCTTTGAATTTACCATCCTCAATTTCGATTATTCCCGACGGAATAACCGTTCCGTTGCTGTAAATTTTTTCTGCTTTGATTTTCATTATTCTTCTTCCTCTCAAAAGATTTATAACTTGATATAGTTTGGTTATTATGATATTATTATAATGTATGAAACAATTTCATTTCTCGTTGCAAACAAAACTTTACATTCCGATTATACCATATTCTTACGGGGGTTTACAACAACAATGAAGAACAATATCAAAAAAACAATTATAGACTATATTTTCATTTTCCTCGGCGCTGCGCTTTTTTCCGTTTCGTTCAATCTTTTCATAAGAGATACGCAGATTGCCATGGGCGGAATCACAGGTATTTCAGTCATTATCTTCAACCTTTTCCGTGGCAAGGTTTCAATGGGTCTGCTTACCCTTCTTGTCAACATTCCGTTTCTTCTCATCGGTATCTGGAGAATCGGCGGAAAGTTCATGGCTAAAACCGTTTTCGCCTCCGTTACTCTCTCTGCCGTTATGCGCCTTACAGAGGGTTGGCTCCCCGCCCTTTCCCAGGACACTCTTCTCTGCGCGATTTTCGGCGGTCTTGGTACGGGTGCCGGCATAGGCCTTGTTTTCCTCCGCGGCGGAAGCACCGCAGGCACTGACATCGTGGGTATCGTTGCAAAGCAGAAATTTACGGGCGTTTCTATCGGAAACCTCGTTCTCATAGCAGATACGGTTATCGTCCTTCTCGGCGCGTGGGCGTTCCAGAGTATGGACAGTATCCTTTTCGCAATCATCAAGATGTACGCCGCATCAATTGCGACAGACGGCGTTCTCTACGGCCTCGCAACGGATAAGCTTGCCTTCATCTTCAGTGAGAAAGCAGCAGAGCTCGGCCGTCTTGTTATCGAAAAGCTTGGCCACGGAGCTACGATTATGAACGGTGAGGGTGCATATACAAATCAGCCGCGAAAAATGCTTATGTGTGCAATAAATCCGAACCAGATCGGTCTTCTGAAGGAAATCGTCCGCGAAACTGACGATAGTGCATTTATGATTGTAACAAATACCCACGAGGTTTTGGGCTTTGGATTTAAACCAAACATCAAATCAAATGTATAACGGCATATTATCGCAAAAACCGCGGACAATATTATACGGTCACTTTGTGACACTATAATATTGAGGAGTTTTCGCTTTGATAAAAATTTCAAATGTTTCGAAAATCTACCCCATGGCTTCGGGCGAAGTGTATGCACTCAACAACATAAATCTTACCGTTAAAAAAGGTGAGTTTCTCTCGATAATCGGCTCCTCGGGCTCGGGAAAGAGTACGCTTATGAACATTCTCGGCTGTCTTGACCGCCCGACAAAAGGAACTTACGAGCTTTGCGGTGAGAATGTTCTTAAGCTTTCAAAAAACGCCCTTTCTGAAATAAGGAACAAAAGAATCGGTTTCATCTTCCAAGGCTTTAACCTTTTCGAAAAGATGACCGCACTTGAGAATATTGAACTTCCCCTCATTTATGCAGGAGTCCCGAAAAAGAAACGGCGCGAGCTTTCATATGAGGCAATCTCCAGAGTCGGTCTTCTCTCTCGTGCAAAGCACCGCCCGCACGAGCTTTCAGGCGGTCAGCAACAACGAATTGCCATCGCCCGCGCGCTTACACAGCAACCGTCGGTAATACTTGCCGACGAACCGACAGGAAACCTCGATTCCGCATCCGGCAAAGAAATTCTTTCGCTTCTCTCTGAGCTTCATTCAAAAGGTTCAACCATAGTCCTCATCACTCACGATTCATCTGTCGCAAACCGCGCCCAGCGCGTTATTGAAATTTCAGACGGAAAAATCAAAAACACTCAAAAGGAGTTGTAATTATGAGAACAGACAAATTCAATTACTATCTTGACATTGCAGAAACCGTACTTGAGCGCGGAACTTGTCTCCGCCGCAATTTTGGCGCGATTATCGTCCGCCACGATTCAATCATCTCAACAGGCTACACAGGCGCCCCGCGCGGACGCTGTAACTGCTGTGACCTCGGCTACTGCCGCCGCGAGCAGCTTAACATCCCGCGTGGCGAGCGCTACGAGCTCTGCCGCAGTGTTCACGCTGAGGCTAACGCCATTATCGCGGCACCGCGTTCCGAGATGCTTGGCTCGACGCTTTATCTTGTAGGTCGCGACATGAAGACAGGCGAGCTCGTTCCCAACACCTCCTCCTGCGCAATGTGCAAAAGAATGATTATAAACGCAGGAATTGAGCGCGTTGTAATCAGAAACACCCCCACAGAATACACTATCGTTCTTGTTAACGACTGGGTCAAGAATGACGATTCTTTGGACGATTCCGTTAAAGGCTATTAAGGAGTACATACCATGAAAAAGTTTTTCTCATTTATCGGCAAGCTCATTTCCGCCGTAACTCTTCTCGGCGTTGTTTTCTACTGTGTCGGATATTTCTTCTATTCAAAAACGAAGAAAATCTCAAACCTCTTTACAAATTAAAACCGAAGACCCGGACGAGGAATAACATGACACAGAAAGAACGAGTCCTCGGTATTGTCGAGAACCTAAAAAAAGACTATCCAGAAGCGCTCTGCTCGCTCGAATACAACGAGCCGTATGAACTTCTTTTTGCAACCCGTCTTTCGGCTCAATGTACGGATGCTCGCGTCAATATAGTTACAAGAGAGCTTTTTGCTCGTTTCAAAACACTTTCCGAAATCGCAAATTGCGATATAGAAGAGCTTGAAAAAATCGTTCACCCGTGCGGAGTTTTTCGTATGAAGGCACGCGACATAAGAGCAGCGGCAAATATGCTTATCGAAAAGTTTCACGGTCGCGTCCCCGATACTATGGAAGAGCTTCTGACTCTCCCCGGAGTCGGCAGAAAGACCGCGAACCTGATTCTCGGCGATATTTACAAAAAACCTGCAGTTGTCGCAGACACCCACTGTATCAGAATTTCAAACAAGCTCGGTCTGTGCAAAAGTCTCGACCCGAAGCAGGTTGAGCTTCAGCTTAAAAAAATAATCCCGCCGGATGAGCAGAATGACCTCTGCCACCGCTTCGTTCTTCACGGGCGCGCAGTATGCTCCGCAAGAAGCCCGAAATGCGAAGAGTGCAGTATAAACAAATTCTGCAAAACTTACGGGAAAAGCAAGATTTAAGGAGACCCTTTTTACAATGAACAAGACTGCTATTATCCTTGACCTCGACGGTACAATACTCAACACCCTTGAAGACCTCACCGACAGCGTAAACTTCGCTCTTGAAAACGGAGGTTTCCCGACAAGAACTATTGACGAAATCCGAACCTTTGTCGGAAACGGCGCAAAAAACCTTATCGTCCGCGCTCTCCCCGAAGGAGAAAGCGAAGAAACTCTCAACAAAACACTTGCAGCCTTCAAAGCGCACTACGAAACAAACAAGACAAATAAGACTTCCCCATATGACGGAATGCCTGAGGTTCTTGCAGAGCTGAAAAAACGCGGTTGCAAGCTCGCTATCGTTTCAAACAAGCACGATGACGCAGTGCAGGGGCTTTTCAATCAATTTTTCTCCGACACCTGCGATTTCGCGCTCGGAAACTGTGATTTTCTTCCCAAAAAGCCCGCGCCCGATATGATTCTCTACGCGCTTGAAAAGATAGGTAAAACAGTTGAAGACGCAGTTTACATAGGCGACTCTGAGGTTGATGTCGTAACGGCTGATAACACGAACATTCCGTGCATATCCGTCCTCTGGGGCTTCCGCGACGAGGATGTTTTAAAGGCCTCCGGCGCAAAGATAATCGCAAATAACCCGCGCGACATAATTACGGCACTTGAAAATCTTTAATAAAAATCCTGCTGTGAAACCACAGCAGGATTTTTTATTCTTCACTTTTATCGCGGTTGAATACATATGCCGAGAAAATTGCGGTTGCGGGAACTGCCGCCAAAATTCCGATACTTCCGACGATAGCTGACAGAATTTCCGCCATAATCATTTCCATGTTGAAAAGATAGTTGATGTTCTTGTTGTAAGCTACAAGCAAAAGCACCGTGGCAAGCGCGCCGCCGATATACGCGAGGATAAGTGTATTTGTCATCGTTCCTATCGCATCGCGACCGATATTCATTCCCGAGCGAAGCATCCTTCCGAAGCTCTTATCTCGCATTTCGTCATTAAGCTCATTCATAGCCGATGCAATTGACATCGCAACATCCATGATAGCGCCGAGTGCACCGATTACTACGCCTCCCCAGAGTACTGCACGAAGGTCAATCGGGGAATCAAAAAGCGTGAGCATAACATAATCCTCGTCCACCATACCGGTAAGTCCCCACGCGCGACTGACCCAGAATGCCAGAACTCCCGAAATCGCAACGCCCATAACATTTCCGAATATTGCACAAGCAGTCTTCTTATTCCAGCCATTGATTATTATAAGGCTCATAAAGATAGCAAACACGCTGACTATAACAGTCATCACATAGATATTGAACCCTTTGAGAATCGACGGGATATAGACCATAAAAACAGCGAGAACGGTGAAGACAAGAGAAAGTATCGTTGAAAAACCTTTCGCACGCCCGATAATGACGATAAGAAGGAGAAAAGCAACAATAAGAATAATAATCTTACCAACTCTGTTATGCTCAATAAACACCCACTCAGCATCGCCCTCTTCAATCTCATAGCCCGGGCTTGAAATCAATATCTTATCCCCCGGGGCTGCATCACGCGGCTGATAGGCGTACATATTGTCAACATCCTGCGAGACCTCAACAATATCCCCCTTATACGGACCGCTTTCAACGCGAGCATCGAATATTATCCGCTTATTCGAGACCATTGTCTCTCCGCCGTCGAGGCTATACTCATCCTCTACAACTTCGTTTATTTTCACAACCTCAGCACGGTAGTAAATCTCTTCTCCGCTTTCAAAAATCTCCGGTCTGCAAACTATATTGCCAACAAGGATAAATAATATTGAAAACACAACTGTTGCGAGATAAATTACCGTCTGCTTTCTTTTTTCGTTTTTCATAAAACCAATCCTTTTGAATTTTCATTACTGTAATTATAGTAAATTTCACAAAAAAAATCAACCTTATGTGCGCTTTTATCTTGACATTTCAAACTGATGTGATAAAATATTTTTCAACAAAAATTTTATTTTTCCGACAAACAAGGAGGTCTTTTCAATGCAAAAACTAAAAGCTTTCTTAAAGCGTAAGGATATCGAGTTTTCACTCAAGCGCTATTTTATCGATGCGCTCGGAGCTATGGCTCAGGGTCTCTTCGCTTCTCTTCTCATCGGCACGATTATCTCTACCATCGGTCAGCAGTTCGGGATTGATGCTCTCGTAGAAGTCGGCAATTTTGCTAAAGGCGCACAGGGTGCAGCAATGGCAGTTGCTATTGGCTATGCACTCAAAGCCTCTCCGCTTGTTCTTTTCTCACTTACTTCTGTCGGTGTTGCGGCAAATCAGCTCGGCGGTGCAGGCGGCGCATTTGCCGTTCTTATCATAACGATTATCGCAACTGAGCTTGGTAAAGCCGTCAGCAAAGAGACAAAGCTTGATATCATTGTCACTCCGATTGTCACAATCTGTTCAGGTATTCTCGTTGCTATGCTTATTGCAGAGCCTATCGGCATCGCCGCAAGCAAGCTTGGCGAGCTTATTATGTATGCAACTACTCTCCACCCGTTCCTTATGGGAATTATCGTCTCCGTCGTCGTTGGTATCGCGCTCACGCTCCCGATTTCGAGCGCTGCAATCTGTGCAGGCCTTTCCCTCACAGGACTTGCCGGAGGCGCAGCTCTTGCCGGTTGCTGTGCACAGATGGTCGGCTTTGCAGTTATGAGCTTCCGCGAAAACCGTTGGGGCGGTGTTCTTGCGCAGGGTCTCGGAACAAGTATGCTTCAAATGGGCAATATCGTAAAGAACCCGAAAATCTGGATTGCTCCGATTCTTACCTCCGCAATTACAGGCCCGATTTCAACCTGCATCTTCAAGCTTGAAATGAACGGCGCCGCAGTTTCATCAGGTATGGGAACCTGCGGTCTCGTCGGTCAGATTGGTACATACACAGGCTGGGTAGAAAGTGGCGTCGCAATAGGCGCAGAGCACTGGATAGCTATGCTCCTCGTTCACTTTATCCTCCCCGCGATTATCTGCTCTCTCCTCGGTCTTTTCTTCAGAAAAATCGGCTGGATTGGCGAAAACGATTTAAAGCTTGACCTTTAATCTGTACATAAAAGACCGATGCAAATTGCATCGGTCTTTTTCTATGCCCTTGCAGGTTTTCTCCCTAGAAAAATAATTATAATATAAACAAGCGCAATTATAACAGTCGGTATGATCGCCCTTCCGGGAAAGAGTAAATCTATACTCTCGCCGACAGACGCGATGCCGAACACAAGAAACAGCATAAACGCTATCCTTGAGAAAATCTTTTTAGGAATTTTTCTCCCGATTTTTGCGCCAAGAAGAACTCCAACACCGTCAGCGAGAAGCATCCCCACAGTAGCGCCTGAGAAAATCCAAAGCTTGATTTGGGGCTCTCTGGCCGAAAGCGCGATTACGGAAAGCTGGGTTTTGTCCCCGAGCTCTGCGAGAAAAAACATCGTAGCGATACTTAATATCACAAATTTCCCGACCTTTTTCTCCTCACCTGCCTCCGCCTCATCAGAAAGAGAAAGGTAGGCAAAAATCAGAAACGCAAAACCCGCCGCAAGCTTTATGAGCCCCGGATTTATCAGATCTGAAAGCGCCACCCCGAGAAACACAGCGATTATATTCAGAAGAATTATTGAAATACTCATCCCGAGAACATCTTTTCCCGGTTTTCCCTTTGCAGAAAGTCCCATAACGAAAAGCTGCGTCTTGTCACCGAGCTCCGCCGCGAAAATCGCCGCCGCTACACCTAAAAAAGCAACTACTCCTGTCATTTTTGCTTACACTTCGGAATAATTACCATTCTTCCTTCCTGCAATCTCTCGCCGCAGGAAAGTCCGTTCACGAGGCAGATTTCTTCCACCGTAGCACCGTACTCCTTGGCAAGCGACCACGCGTCACACCCCGCATCTATCCTCTTCACGGTTACTCCGCATCTCTTATCGGCGTTTCTGCTTTTTTCAGTGTCAACCGCCATTGAAGTAATGCACAGGACATTTTCCTCTTCCGTCTCTGTTATGTCAAAGTCCGTAAAGAACCGTACATTAATTTCGTTGTCTGTTCCGACGGAATATCCCTTTCCGCAGATATGTGATGAAACCTCATAAGAATGGTTTTCCGAAAGCTCAAGCGGACAGATTACAGGAACGCGTCGGTTCGCACTGTAAACCATATCGTCCTCACCTATATACATAACGGAAACTGACGCATCAGACGATATAAACTCTCGGTTTTCCTCGCGTCTTCTGACCGGTGGAAGGACTGAAACTGTCACATCGAGGACGCGCTTCACCCCACTACCTGTCTTTACGCTTTCCGTCACCGGAACGCGTTTTTCCGCTCTGTTCAAGCACTTTACACTTGTTAAGCCATTTCGCTTTACATCAATTTCGTACATCGTACTGTATGCATCATCCATTATTCGTGCCTCGTGTTTCTCGTAGACCGTTGCAAGCGCATCCGCAGTTATGCTGACTGTGATATACCTAGCCTTTCCTGCCGCATCATACTGCGGGTCAAACTCAAAACCTGACACAGAAAGCACTACATCAAGGTCGTGCTCCTCGTCCATTCCTTCAATATCAAGTATGTGTGAAAACGGAAGCTCATGCTCGTCACAATGTACCATACCGTTTTCAGTTTCGTACACATACGACACCTCTGCAACGCCTTTGAGTATTGATTTATTTCCTATTATTTTCGTCTCAGCAAGATTTACAGAAACTCCTTCGAGCAGGATTGAGCTCATCTCAGTTCCTTCACCGGAGAGCTCTATATCGTCGCTTATCGAAAAGTTTTTTTCCTTCATTATTATCGGACAGTATCCGTAAAAATCCCGCCTCTTTGTATAAATCCCATACTCCTCGCCGTTCAATACATTTTCATATGTAACCTTCTCAGCTATCTCATATGCCTTATACGAGATATCGATATTTGCACGAACAGATACCTTCCTCGGGTTAATCTCCCTTACATCAAACGACCTTAAATTGGCGCGCACCATGACCTTTGAGTCGCTCGTCACACCTTCTGCATCAAAGCTGTGGAAGAAAGGCATTGCAACTTCGAGCTTGCGAATGCACCGCTCCTCTTCTGCAATATACAGAACAACGCCTTTTACATTCCCCTCGACTGTAACCTTGCCCTCTCGCGCCTCCTTGTTTGTGATAAATACATTTCCCGCGCCACGGATGATTCTCGAAATATCAGGACTTTTATCGGATACGATTATTTCCGTACTCTCCTCGTGAATCGCGTTTCCTGACGCTATCCGGTTTAAATATTCGCATTTTTTCTTATCAAGCAAAAGCTCCATTACACTCTCTCCTTTTATTTTGTCTCACCAAATTATATTTTACTTTTGTCAGAGATATGACAAGCCGTTGATTTTTGTATCTTGTTTTTACGCGTTTTGTAGGCTATAATATATTGCGAGGTGATTTATATGTCGAGATGTGTAATTGTCGGCGCTGCCGAGATAAAAGATTACGAGAGCATAAAGAAAAGTCTAAGAGCTGATGATTTTTTCATTTTCTGCGACGGCGGGCTTTTCCACGAAAAGATGCTTGGTGTATCTCCCAATCTCATCGTTGGAGATTTCGACTCTCACGAAAAACCCTCTCGAGATTGTGAAATCATCTCCCTTCCGCGCGCAAAAGACGACACTGACACCTTCTTCGCCGCAAAGGAAGCTCTCAGGAGAGGCTTTTCAGAGTTTCTTCTCTGCGGAGTTGTCGGCGGGCGGCTTGACCATACGCTTGGAAATATCTCGATTCTTTTAATGCTTCACGCGCAAGGTGCACGCGCCATACTTCTTGACGACTTTTCAAAAATGGAAATAGTTGACAGCGCACCCAAATACATAGACGATTCCTACCCCTATTTTTCGGTTATCAATATCGACGGCACAGCTCACGGAATCACAATAGAAAACGCGCTCTTCCCGATTGAAAACGCAGAAATCACACCCGACTATCAACGGGGAATCAGCAACGAACCGTTAAAAGGAAAGCTCGCCTCGGTTAAAGTAAACTCAGGGCAGGCGCTTCTTATAAAAGTAAAAAAAGCTCAGTAAAGCAACTGCTTTACTGAGCTTTTGTCTTACCTATTAAAAGAATTTGTCATGGACTGCGCGCATTGCTCGTTCAGATTCGTCCTTCTTGATGAGAACAGAAACCTTGATTTCGCTTGTTGAAATCATATCAATGTTTACATTGGCAGCTGCGAGAGCTTCAAACATCATAGCAGCAACACCGGGGTTGTTTACCATACCTGCACCGACAATTGAGAGCTTGCAGAGGTCCTCACGAACCTTGATTGTTTCAAAGCCGAGGCTTTCTTTATTCTCTTCAAGGAGAGCCTTTGCTGTATCAAGAGCCCCGCTCGGAACAGTGAAAGCAATATCCTTGCTCGACTCACGGCCGATAGACTGAAGGATGATATCAACATTGACACCCTTGTTTGCGAGAAGTGAGAATACCTTGTAGGCAATTCCCGGAGCATCTGCCATATTTACGAGAGAAATCTGAGCAACATCCATATCGCGAGCAACGCCGCTTACATTCATTTTTTCCACTTTGTGTGCCTCCTTAATTTTTGTTCCCGGGTTACGGGTGAAGCTGGAGATAACCTCCATATCTACATTAAAGCGTTTTCCCATTTCAACCGAGCGGTTGTGGAGAACCTGCGCTCCAAGGGATGCAAGTTCAAGCATTTCGTCATAAGTAATTTCGTCAAGCTTTTTCGCTGTCGGAATCTTTCTCGGGTCTGCTGTATAAACACCGTCAACATCGGTGTAAATCTGGCAGAGGTCAGCGCCGAGAGCTGCAGCAAGCGCAACAGCAGAAGTATCACTGCCGCCACGGCCAAGGGTTGTTACATCATCAAACTTGTTGATGCCCTGGAAACCTGCGACGATAACGATTCTTCTCTTTGAAATCTCAAGCTTAAGACGCTCTGTTTCAATCTTCTTGATTCGTGCAGCACCGTAGTTCATACCGGTATGAATACCTGCCTGCCAGCCTGTAAGTGAGATTACGGGGTAACCGAGTTTCTCAATTGCCATCGCGAGAAGCGACATTGAAATCTGCTCACCGTTAGCAAGAAGAACATCCATCTCACGCTTTGAAGGATTCGGGTTAATTTCCTTTGCCTTCTCGATGAGGTCATCCGTTGTGTCTCCCTGAGCCGATACAACAACCACGACATCGTTACCTGCGGCATATGTGCTTGTAACGATATCCGCGACATTGAACACGCGCTCTGTATCAGCAACAGACGAGCCGCCGAATTTTTGCACTATAAGACTCATATACTATCTTCCTTTCAGAATTATTTTTTATATTATAACACTCTCATCTGTGAGAGAACATCTACTCTTTCGGAGAGCGATGCAATCTTCGCATCAAACTCAGCCTCTGACATCTCACTTGTGATAAATGCAGTTGCAAGCTCATCATCAATAAACTCAATTCCTGCAAAGACCTGAGTTGCAGCGCTTCTTGCGTTCTCACCGTCGATGCGGACATAATAGCAGGACTTAAACTGCGCCATATCTGCAACTGCCTCTGCTCCCGCATCAGCCCAGCCGAGGTACTTACGGCTTTCAATATGCTTTACTGCATCGATGACATCGGCACAAACTGCGCTCGCTGTCGGGAACTTTCCTGCGCCAGGTCCGTAGAACATGACATTTCCGACCATGTTGCCGTGAACCATAATTGCATTGAAAACATCCTCAACAGATGCAATCGGCGAAGACTTATCCACAAGGTGCGGACCGACATAAGCATAAACTTTTCCGTCGGAAGCAAGGCGGCATCTTCCGAGGAGACGGATTACCTTACCCGCGATGCCTGCAAGGCGGACATCCTCGAGCGTTACCTTTGTGATTCCTTCTGTCTTGATGTACTCGGGATAGATGTGGTTGCCGAACGCAAGAGATGCAAGAATACAAATCTTTCTGCATGCATCGTGACCTTCGATATCAGCACTCGGGTCACGCTCTGCATATCCGAGCTCCTGAGCCTCTGCAAGAGCCTTTTCAAAAGTAAGCCCCGCTTTTATCATACGCGTAAGAATGTAATTTGTTGTGCCGTTGAGAATACCGTAGATTTCGTCAATCTTATTTGCACCGAGGCACTGAGCTATCGGACGGAGAACAGGGATGCCGCCGCCGACAGAAGCCTCGAAGAGATAATTTACATTCTTCTCTTTTGCAATCTTAAAGAACTCTGCACCGTGGGTTGCAACAAGCTCCTTGTTTGAAGTTACAACGCTCTTTCCCGCAAGAAGCGCGCGCTTTGTAAAGTCGTATGCAGGGTTTGTGCCGCCGATTGTCTCGACAACTACCGAAACCTCAGGATCCGCCTCAATAACTGAGAAATCCTTTACGAACTTTGCGGCATTTTTATCGTTTGAGAAATCGCGGATATCTACTATGTATTTAACCTCGATTTCTTCCCCGGCAGAAGCGGCAATCGTTTTGGCGTTCTGCTCCATAAGCTCAACAACGCCCGAGCCGACTGTACCGTAACCTAAAACAGCTATCTTTTTCATAATCTATCTCCCTTTATATAATAACTTCTTACTGACCTGCAAGCGGCTTGAAGGAAATAACACCTTCAATCTTCATCGCAAGCTCTATGAAAGTATCTATGTCCGTAGTCATTCCGTTTGTCTCTGCAGAAATCGTAACCGGCGCTCTGCCACCGCTCGGGATAGTCTGATATATAGTCAGAATATTTGCCGAATATGCGGCGAAGTGAGCAAGAATGCGAGAGAGCACTCCCGGTTCGTCTATCAGCATCATTGAGAAGGTTATGATATGTCCGAGCGACATATCGTTAAACGGTGAGATGAGGTCCTTGTACTTATAAAAAGCACTTCGGCTTATTTCCGCAGCAACACACGCCTCTTCAACAGTCCTTGCCTTGCCCGAATCGATATAGCCTTTCGCTTTGACACATTTAATCAAAACCTCAGGGAGAGCTGTGTCCTGAACGATATAATACTTGTGGTTTTCCTTCATCAACATCCCCCTCTCGCGGGCATTTGTTTTTGCACCACGGATATTATGATACCACATCGTGTCATTTAATGCAAGCAAAAAAATCGTTTTTTTGACTTTTTTTACAATTTTGTTAATATGCAAAAAAATCCTTTTATTTACAATAGTTTTGATATATAATATACTCAAAAGGTAGGTGTTTTTTGTGTCTGAAAACAAGCATATCAAGTTTTTTCTTACGATTTTATATGTTTTACTAGCGGTAGCTTGCGTCTGGTTCGTTCTCAAATACGCTCTCGGCTGGCTCGCACCGTTTATTCTTGCGTTCATTTTCTCAAAAATAATAGACTACCCCGTCTCTTTTTTCGAAAAGAAGCTTAAGTTCCCAAGGCCCATTTCAAGCCTTATTTTTACAGTTCTTTTCTACGGCATCATAGGAACGCTTGTTTATCTTTGCGCCTCCAGACTCATAGACACTCTCGTCCTGCTTTTTGAAAAACTCAGAAACCTTGATATTGACCTCGTTGTCGAAAACATAAGGGAAACTTTCTTCAACATCCTTTCGCGCCTTCCCCTTGGCATACAGGACTTCATCTACACAAACATCGAAGGTTGGCTTTCCGAGCTCGTTTCCGCTATACAGAAGCTCATCGCCCCTGTCGTTTCATACACAGCGAACATTGCTACCATCCTTCCGTCGATTCTCATTTTTATAATTGTCGCAATAGCTTCCACCTTCTTTTTGAGCGCTGACTCACCGAAGCTTCGACAGAAGCTCTGGGAAATCTCCTCCGAGAATGTTAAGAACAAATACAAACGCATACGCTCACAAATCTCAAATACTCTCGTTTCCTACCTGAGAGCAGTTCTTATTCTCATTTGTATAACTTTCGTAGAGCTTTCTATCGGACTTTCCATCCTTCGTGTTCCTAACGCTATTGTTATCGCATCAGTCATTGCAATTGTCGATGCACTTCCCGTTCTCGGCAGCGGTTGGTTTCTTATGCCGTGGGCTGTTGTTTCAGCGTTCTCGGGCAATTATTTCCTCGCAATAGGTCTTGTTGTAATCTATGTCGTTATCACCGTTGTAAGAAATCTTATAGAACCGAAAATCGTCGGAGAGCAGATTGGTCTTCACCCGCTCGCTACGCTTGCTTCCATTTATATCGGCCTTAAGCTTTTCGGAATCATCGGAATGTTCACCCCGATTCTCGTTGCACTCATAAAGAAGTTCTACGATTGGGGATACTTTGACTTCTTTAAAAAGAAAAGCTGCGCGCCAAAGCCCCTTGACGAATAAGAACTCCTTTCCGACTTGAAAAAAACTCTTGAATGTGATATGATTTAAACATACATTTAAGGAGGTGACGGCTGTGCCGCTTCTCGAATCGGGCGAGATGTATCTTGAAACAATCTTTATCCTTTCAAAAACGAAGAAGAACTTTCGTTCAATAGATATAGTCGAGCATATGGGCTATTCAAAGCCGAGTGTCAGCCGTGCCGTCGGTCTCCTCAAAAACGGTGGGTACATTCTCGTCGATAACGACGGTTTCATCTCTTTAACGGAAGACGGTCTCGAGATCGCAACTAAGATTTACGAAAGACATACGCTCCTCACTTCGTTTCTTGCTTCCCTCGGCATTGATAAAGATATCGCATCCGCCGACGCCTGCAAAATTGAACACTACTTGAGCGAAGAAACGCTCAACGCTATAAAAAAATATATGAAGAAATAAAAAAATCTGCCGAATTCCGGCAGATTTTTTTATTTTATGAGTCTCTTTATTGCACCGACAGCACACCTTATTGCACGGTCAGTGTCCATATTGACAGGGCTTTCCTTTCCCTCTTTTTCCCTTTCAACATTCCATATTGAAAGAAGAACCGCACCCGCACGAACTCCGCGAGTAAGCGCAACCGAAAAGATAGCCGCGCACTCCATTTCAGAAGTAAGGCACCCGAGAGCCGTGTATGCCTGCCACTTACTTAAAAGCATATCAGAAACAGGCATCGTCTCAGGGTTTGTTTCACCGTAGAAAGAGTCCTTACTCTGCACTACACCGACATGGTATGAGTTGCCGAAGGTCTTATCGCAAAGCTCATCCGCCTCGTCAGCAAGCGCACGAACAACCTCAAAATCTGCCGCCGCAGGATAACCTTCAGGGAGATATTCAGCGCTCGTCCCTTCAGCTCTTACGGCACTTGTCGCAATAACAAGGTCACCGCCGATTACATCCTCGCGAATTCCACCGCTTGTACCTACACGGATAAAAGTCTTTGCTCCGCAGTGGACAAGCTCCTCAACACAAATAGCTGCAGACGGTCCGCCGATTCCGGTTGACGCAACTGAAACCTTTTCACCGAGAAGCGTTCCCGTATATATGACATACTCGCGGTTTTCAGAAACCTTCTTTGCACCGTCAAGATATGCGGCAATCTTCGAAACTCTGCCGGGGTCACCGCAAAGAATGACATATTCCCCAACATCGCCACGCTTTATTTTTAGATGAAATTCAAGCTCACCAAATATATCTGCCATTAAAATCCCTCCTTTTATATATTAAGTATATCACGAAGATACGACATTAAGCAAGAAAAGGATGTGCAAAGCACATCCTTTTCTCATTTTAACACTCAATTTCAAAAAGCTCTCTCGGGTAATTCGTAAGATTTTCTACGCCGTCTTTTGTTATGCAAACGACATCTTCCATACGAAGACCGATTTCCTTTTCCTTTGAGCCAAGGAAAATATCGACGCAGAAGCTCATATTCTCTTCAAGGAGATAATCGGCATTCACCTCAATCCACGGAGCTTCACCCTCCATTGTTCCGTTACCGTGGCACGGTCCGTAGAGGAGCCAGTCACCATATCCCATTTTCGTTACATTCTCAACATGGAACTTTGCAATGTCGGCAGCCGGCACACCGGGTTTGAGACGCGCAATGACATCCGCCTGTGCCTTGTATCCCGTCTCAATAAGGCTTCTCTGCTCATCCGTCGCCTTACCGAAAACAACAGCTCTTCCGATTGTAGATGCATATCCGTCAACGCGTGCACCTATCTGGATAAAGGTCATATCACCTTTCTTGATCTGCTTGTTTCTCGGACGGCTTATCGCCTGATTGGATCCTTTACCCGTGAGCACCCATACGGGGTATGATTCTCTTTCCGCACCAAGCTCGTGCATCTTACCGAGAGCAAGTCCTGCAACCTGCTGCTCAGTCATCCCGCCCTTTATGTTCGCTATAACATAGTCAAATGTTTCGGCGGTGATTTTTGCAGCAGCACGCATACATGCAAGCTCGTTTTCTGTTTTTCTCATGCGCAGATTGTTTACTATATAATCTGCCTTTTCAATTTTAACTCCGTATTTTAAGAGCGCCTCAGCAAGTGCCTCGTATACACCGATTGTCATAAGCGGTAGACCTGCAACGCCAAAACGCCCTACCTTCTTATCTCCCATAAGTCTTTCAATAACTGTATTGAAAGTATCAAGTTTCTCTCCCGGATATTCAGGCTCGGAAGATTCACGGAAGGCCTTGAGTCTGCAGATTTCCTTTATCTTCGAGCGGTCACTTGCATAATTGTAGCTCTCAGGTCCTATCAGGAGAAGCGGTTCTCCTTCTGCAGGGATAAGAACACCTGCTGTTTCAAAAGACGGCCAGTATGCAGAAAAGTATCTTACAAACTGCGGCTCCGCCTCGTTTCCGTATGAAAGAAGAAGATCAAAACCATCCTCCTTCATCGCTTTCTGAACTTTCGCTATTCTCTCTTTGTATTCCGCATCGGGAATTGAAGGTATATTCAACATAATACTACTCCTTTCCGCAGAGCCAATCTGCCGGGTTCTCTACAAGCATCTTTCTTATATCGGATGAGCTGATTCCCTCATCCTCCATCATTGGTACTATGTTTGTAAGCACATGGTCATATCCCCATCCGCCGTACTTATGCAAAAGATTTTTAAGGCATAAGTCACAAGTAAGAAGAATCTGTCCGACAAAGCCGTCGTCCACAAGCTTCTTAAGAAGCCTTACTCTGTCCGTATCGTGCACAAAAAGCCCGTAGCCTGAGTTTCGCACCTCTCGGCGTATGTAATACTCCTTACCGAAATTATCGAACTCGACAAACACTCCCTTTCCAAGAAGCTCATATATGTACTCCTCGCGATTTTCAACATCAATGTGGCTTATGCATATTCTGTCTGCAGGAACGCCCATCGCAAGAAGAATGTCCGCAGCTTCAATGCCGTTTGTCGTCCACGGATTTATATGGACATTTATGGCAGCACCTGTTTTTTTGTGTGCATGTGCCGCGGCGCGAAGAACTCTTCTTTCCTTATCGTCAAAAATTTCGCTTATGCCGATTTCACCGATGTATCCTGCGCAGATTCCGTCAACGCCCTCGCAAAGCTCTTTTACCATAAGGTCTCCGATTTCCTCTTCGGTCATGGAATCAAGCGATTCGGGATGCGTTTCTCCTACATAGAAGCCCGTTCCCATTATAATATTGAGTCCTGTTTTTTCAGATATGCGGCGAAGCCCCTTAGGGTCTCTTCCGATACCCGGAAGAGATGCGTCAACCACCGTTGTTCCTCCTGCCCTCTTATAGAACATGAGTTCATCTGTCGCAACCTGCTCGTCAGTAAGAAGAAGGTTATCCTTGAGCGCATAGCAGTCACGGCTCAAAATTCCGAGATTCCACATTTCGACTTTCTGGGTTTCCGGGTTTTCAATTCCAGGCACAGGGAGCGCCTGATAAAACGCCGTGAGGTCCAGAAGCACGTGCTCATGCGGTGCAACTATGCCGAGGCTTTCCTTCGAAATACTTCCGCATACACTCTTTATTTCCATATTTTCACTTCCGTCCTGAAAAATACGATTTACCTTAAATTTCTTCGTCTCCGTTTTCTTTCATCCAGGAAACACATGTTTCAACCGCCTCATACGGTTCCTCTCCCGGTGCTGCAACAACAGCATTAGTATGAAGAATTACGCCTCCGATATCGCCATTTTTAATCATTTCCCTTGCTTTTTCAAGCTGGTAGATAACTGCTTTTGAGGTTGCCGGTGCCGCTGCGCCGAAGTCGTAGATATAGCATCCGACAAGGCGCTTTTTATCGCGTGCAACCTTGAGGAAAATATCTATATATTTATCGTAATCCTCAAGCACTTCTTTCTCGTTCCAGAACCAGAGGCTTATGCCGTCAAACTCATCAAGGAAACTCTGTATTGTTTCCATATCTGTCTGGCGGAAGTTCTCGGTATAAAGAACGCACCAGAGTTCAAGGCCTGCCGCATTGAGCTCCTTGCGATATCCTCGTATCATTTCAGGGGTGTAATTTTTAAAATTGTTTGCCTCGTTTGACGGGCTGAAAAAGTCGTGAAAAATACCTCTTGATATGTTCTTATATGTCTTTGAAAGTTCGCAGACTTCCGTAACGTTCTCCGGATGATCCTTTGCAAGTTCAATTGACCAGCCGATTTCTGCAATATCACATGCAAGCTCACTTTCAGCCTTTCTGTCGCACGGGCGTCCCATAGGAACAAGAAATGTTTTTGTTGCGCCGAGATAGTATGTTCCTTCAACAGGCGGCATATCTGACTTGCGGTCAATGCCGAATGAGTTTAAAAGGCTGTTTGTCGGGTGCCCCCATATCCAGAAATTATCACGAAGTTTCATAAAAATCTCTCCTTGTTATTGAATAGTTTTTTATACATGATACAATATGTATATCATAGCTACATCATAGTCGTTTTTTCTTATTATAACAATAGAAAATCGACCACAAGATATGGAGATTTGACCATGATAAAAATTAACTCTGCCTTATGTAATGAAGCAAACAGAATAAAAATCCCACTGCTTGTCTTCGGACGGGCGCAGGTAGATAATACCTGGAACGGAACAGTTATCTCGCCCTCCTACTCGAGACTTTATTATATTACGGGAGGCTTCGCCTCCATAACGTTGTCAAACGGAGAAAAAATCTCCCTCGCACCGTCACGCTGGTATCTCCTTCCGAGTGGTTGCTCTTTTTCATTTGAATGTGAAGAACAAATGGAACATATATATTTTCACCTCAAAATTTCTTCTCTTGACGAATCAGACCTTCTCCGTAATTGCCCTTCTCCAATATCGCTTGATGACCCGTCCCTCAACCCCGAGTTTCTGACAGATTATCTTGATGCGAGCGACACTTTAAGCTGTATGTATGTGCATCAGTTCATTGAGAGAGTTCTTTTCTCTCTTCTTAACAAAAACAACATCTATCTCGAGACACGCGACTTCTCTCCCTGTGTCAAGAGAGCTATAAAATATATTAACCGAAACCTCACTCTCAATCTTTCAAATGAAGATGTCTTAAAAGAAGCACTCGTCTCAAAGAGCACGCTTACAAAACGCTTCCGTGAGGAGATGGGAATGTCTCTTCACGAGTACCTGTTTGACAAAATCATGTTTGAAGCAGAACAGCTTCTGCGGCAAAACGAACTTTCAATAGGAGAAATAAGCGAAAAGTTCAAATTTTATGACCAATTCTATTTTTCGCGTTGTTTTAAAGCACGCTACGGACTTTCTCCTACTGAGTACAGAAAAACAAATATCATATAAAATAACGGGAAAGCATTTGCTTTCCCGTTATTTTTAATAGTGAAGTTTATAAAGTCTTTCAATCGGCGAAGCTTCATCAAATGTTTTCACATATTCGATAAACTCCCAACCGTATTTTTCATAGAGTCCTATATGCTTCGTGTAAAGATAAAGCTCGGAGAGCTTTGCTTTTCGCGCGTTCTCCTCTACCGTTTTCATCATTTCCGCACACACACCGCGACCGCGGAATTTTTCATCCACATACACATTTATAAGCCACGGGTAGATATCGGGCCTGCCTGCGAGGTCATCGTGCATAGAGAGCTGATACATCCCAAGCGCCTCGCCATTTTCAATTGCAACAAAGGTCTGAGGAAGGCGCTCTGTCATCAGCGAATGTTCAAGCGTACACCTTACCTCGTCAAGGCTTTTTCCCGAAGGCGAACCCCACCAGTTATAGTTCCACAAAACCACCTTTTCAAAAACAGGGCTGTTTTTGTCCGTAAGCCTTACTATCTCCATAATATCCCATCTCCAAGAAAACATCTTACATCTACATAATATCACACAAAATAAAAAAAGACAATTTCTGTATTCAGAAATTGTCTTTTTAATTAATCGTTTATTGGGTTTCCTTCTGTGTCAAAGAGCGGAAGCGGAGCAAGGTATGTTATATCCTTCCTGTCGATAGCATCGCCCTCTGCAAGAACCGCCATTTTTGCAACAATGTTTCCGCCCGCAGCGGTAATAAGCTTTTCAAGCGCTGCAAGTGATTCGCCCGTACTTATAACATCATCGACAACAAGAACGCGTTTTCCTCTCATAGCTTCGATATCCTTCGAGTCGAGATACAGCGTCTGTCTGTGGCTGGTGGTTATGGAATCGACCTCCACGCTTATTATGTCCTTCATATAGAGCTTCGGAGACTTTCTCGCAATTATGTAATAGTTTGTTCCCGCCTGACGCGCCATTTCATACAAAAGCGGTATGCCCTTTGATTCAGCAGTAATCATAACATCATACTCAGGAGCGCGTTTGAGAAGCTCCTCTGCCGCTTTTTTTGTAAGCTCGACATCTCCAAACATTACGAAAGCGCCGATATACAAGCTTTCGTTCAATTTGCAAAGTGTAAGGTCTCGCTTAAGTCCCGCTATGTCTATTGTATAAAACTCTTTCATTTCAGGTTGTTGCTCCTTTTCTTTCTCTGATATCTTTACTATATCATATTTTTCCCAAAAAGACAACTCCGTATTTAAGCTTCACTCCACGGCACTTTGGCATAATCGAAATACTTTTCAATCGCTTCCTTCTGTCTGCCGTAGAGCCCGCCTTTGGCCTTTATGCTTTCACCTACACGCGCGCCTTCCTCTTTCGCAAAATTGTAAAGCGCCTCTGTACATTCCTCTGTGACGGAATATAAAAGAGAGTTTGCCTCATTTCTCTTTCCGTCTCTGATAAGCTCGCGCGCTTTATCCTCGGCTTTTTCCGCCTTTTCGGAAAATGTTTTTTCAAGCTCTTTAAGCTTTACTCTCACCTCATCTGCATACGCGTCTTCATCAACCGTAACGAGAAGGCTCAGGAGTTTAACCTGCCACCAAAGCGAATTCTCGTCAAAAAGCTTTTCCGCAGTCTCCATTTTCGAAGGCAATGGTCCTACCATATATACCGGAATATACGCTGAAAGACACGGCTGTACCGGAGCATATCGTGCAATTATTCCAAGCTCGTCATCATAACGGGCAAGAAGCGATGCAGAGGTTTCACTCTCTGCCCAATCGCGCATATGCATACAGATACTCATAAAGGTCCCCGAAGTTTCGCCAAACCTCTCAGATATAATTTCACCGTCAAAATGGTCGCGCAGAATACTTGCAAGAGATTCAAAGCTATGGGTTTCTTTTTCGCCAAGAAGCTTATTAAGCCTTCTGAACCTCTGTACTCCCAATGGCTGTGCGACAAGCCTTCCGGAATACGCCTTTGCAAAGTCAAAAGGCTCATCCGGCAGGAGCCAGCGTTTTTCCCTCGCTATCTTCTCAGCATTTGCAGATACCATATCCATTTCCTGCCTGATTGAATAGCAGTTTGAAATTCCCTGCACGGTTTTTATCTGCTTCGCCGCCCACTGGCGCCCCGCAGTTTCCAAAACCCAGCATTCATCTTTATCGGAAATTATGAAGCTATTTTCGTAGGTTTTTGCCATCAAGGGATTCGCATTTGCCTTCTGACCGTATTTTTCGAGCAAGCCTGTGATAACGGAAATCGCTTCCCTTGCCGTTGCCGCACGCTCAAGCGCAAGGCGGAGAAGGTCCATTCCCAGAATTCCGTCTTCTTTCTCGGGCTCTGAACGCGAGCCTTCTGCCTCGTTACCTATTACAACGCCTTTTTCGTTGTAGCCCATCTCAAAGCCCCATATCCAGTACGGTCTTGAGCCAACAACGGAATAGGTCTTTCTGACCTGCGGAATTTCCGAATGGGTTATCTTTACCGTTTCGCCCTCAGAATAGGTTTTTCCCTCGTAATAGCACAGGGGTTGCGGCTCTCCCGTAGGTCTGTCGCTGTTTTTAGCCAAAATGTTTTTCCCGTATGCCGAATGGGACGCATTGACTATCATTGTGTCGCAAGAAAACATATTACTTTCTCCCCTTAAAACTTTGTATTAATAAGTCTTAAGACCTGAATTGCCGTTTCTTTTAAATTCTTTTTTGCATTTTCTATATCCATTGCCTCTTCAAGCGTGCACGGCTTTCTGACAATCGGGAAGAAAGCGTCTATCCCGTGGTCGTTGCAGAGATGCGCGTCTTCTGTTACGCAACCTGAAAACGCGATAACAGGCTTATTATGTTTTTTTGAAAGGCGCGCAACTCCTATCGGAGCTTTGCCCATGTACGACTGTCCGTCAAGCCTACCCTCGCCGGTTATTACAAGGTCTGCATCCTTTACATGCTCATCAAGACCCGTTTCTTTCATCACAAGCTCAATACCTGACTGGAGGCTTGCATTAAGATATGACATAAGCGCAAAGCCCATTCCGCCTGCCGCGCCTGCACCTTCCCTGTCGGGGTCTGCCTGAGGAATTATCTTTTTTGTGAGCTCTGCATATTTTAAAAGCGCCTCATCCATTTCCTTTATCATCTTGGGAGTTGCGCCCTTCTGAGGACCGTAAACTGCGCTGCAACCGGTCTCCCCGCACAAAACATTTTTCACATCACACGCGACCGAGAATGAGCACTCCTTTAGGATTTCATTCGCCCGCGCTATCCTGATTTCCGAAAGAACAGAAAGCCCTTTTGCGCCGAGCGGAATATCGCGTCCGTCCTTATCAAGAAACTCAAAACCGAGAGCCTTGAGCATGCCAATACCGCCGTCATTCGTCGCACTTCCGCCGATTCCTATAAGAAACTTACGCGCTCCCTTTGAAACTGCGTCAAGTATCATCTCCCCGACACCGTAGGTCGTTGTATTCATCGGGTTTCTCTCACACTCTCCTATAAGCGTAATCCCCGCCGCGGCTGACATCTCGATAATCGCAGTTTTTGTTTCTTTTATAAATCCGTAAGTTGCTTTTATTCTCTTTCCGAGCGGGTTTGAGACCTCCGCCTCGAAAAGCTCTCCACCTGTCGCCGAGATTATGGCGTCAACAGTTCCCTCGCCGCCGTCTGCAATCGGGGATATTACAACTTCAATATCCTCAAA
Source organism: Eubacteriales bacterium (assembly GCA_045595605.1). Taxonomy (GTDB): domain Bacteria; phylum Bacillota; class Clostridia; order Oscillospirales; family JAAYXM01; genus SIG480. The sequence goes on along the minus strand of JAZOAS010000133.1, from coordinate 11,839 downwards.
AACCTCTTTTGCTGCGGATTCTATTGCGCTCCCCGCTTCAAAAGTTGATAGGCTTCCCTTGAAGGAGTCTATCGCGACAACAATCTTCTTCATATCTGACACCATTCTCCCATTAATCATTATCTTCGCAAGCGGAATTTCTCCTCTGCCATTCAAGCAGTTTTTCAGCAAAGTCTTCCGAGAAAACTTTACTGTCTGTTTTAAGGTTATGCTCCTTGACGGTTTCCGTAACCGAGCTTTCTATATTTCTTATCTCGCGCTCAAGATGACTTGCAGGAAGTCGGTATGCACCGCTTCCGAAAATAATCATCTGCTCAAGTCTGTCCGAGGTTGCAACAGTTACCTTATGCTGACGGGAAAGAGTGCGCGCGGCTTTTTCGATATAGGCGTCTGCCGTCTGCGCTTCTTTTGTATAAACAACTGTGATTCCGTGGTCAGTTTCTACCTCACCGCGGTTGCCCTTTACCTTGTACGCGTCAAACACTAAAATTATCTCATAATCAGTAAACACATTATAAACCGAAAGCTTTAAGATAAGCGTCTCTCGCGCCTCTTCAAGGCTCTTTTCGGCAATCTTTTTCATCTCATCCCACGCAAAAATGATGTTGAAGCCGTCAATGAGAAGATAGCTTTTCTCGCCTTTATTCTGCGGGCGAGGTTTGAACTCCTTTGCCGGCTCGTCTCTTTTTACGGGCACGTCATCAGACGGAAGCCTGCGCTTAATTTTTCCGTAGGTCTTCTCGAAAATTTCCATAAGCTCATCTTCAGACGCGTGGAAGTTTCTTGAGCGAGTTTTTTCACTTTCTGTCACCTTTGGCTTGAGCACGCTTTCAAGGTGCATATACTCCTCGACATCGTACCATTTTACATTAAACCCTGCGCCATGTGCACAGAAAACGGAGTCTGCGGTATTTTCGACATCAGACTCTGCGTTATAGCCAATTTTCTCTATGACCTCATCAGCGTTTTTGCATTTGCCGTAGCCGTCAAACGCGCACGAGATTCTCCCCTCACCGCGAGTGTAAGCGGTTATCTCCTGCTGGTAGTTGCGAATCGCCGCGGCAGGCGCTCTGCCCTCTATTTTTGCCTTGTCGCCACTGTGACGGTCCATAGAGAATTCAGCGCCCAGAAGCTCAAGGTCGGTCATCGCACGACCGAGGTTTATCGGCGGAAGCTCTATCACAAAGTGATAATACGGCTCAAGGAGAACCGACTGCGCGCGCATAAGACCATTTCTCACCGCGCGGTATGTCGCCTCACGGAAATCTCCACCCTCGGTATGTTTTATGTGCGCAGCACCCGTCTTGAGCGTTATTTTTATATCGGTTATCGGCGAGCCTGTCAGGACGCCGACATGCTGTTTCTCCATAAGGTGAGTGAGGACAAGCCTCTGCCAATTTTTATCAAGAACGCTCTCGGGGCAGTCAACCTCAAACTGCATTCCCGCCCCTTTAGAAAGCGGCGATAGAACGAGATGCACTTCGGCATAGTGGCGAAGCGGTTCAAAATGGCCAACACCCTCAACCGTGTTCTCAATAGTCTCTTTATATACGATACGCCCTTCCTCAAACTCAACAGGCATATCAAAGCGTTTAAGGATAAGCTGTTTTAAAACCTCAAGCTGAATCTCGCCCATAAGCCTTAACTGAATCTCGCGAAGCTGTTCGCTCCAGCTGACACGAAGCTGGGTTTCCTCCTGCTCAAGTTCCTTGAACTTCCCGAGAGCAACAGTCGGGTCAACGCCCTTGGGAAGAATTACGCGGTAGGAAAATATCGGCTCAGCGGTAAGCTCAAGCGCCTTTTTTTCAAACCCGAGCCCCTGCCCCGCTACCGTCTTTTTCGGCCCTGTCACCGCACATACACATCCCGGTAGCGCCTCGTCCACCGTTCTGTATTTCTCTCCGGAATAAATGCGAATTTCGTTGACTTTTTCGTTTAATCCCTTTTCGGATTCGATTGTATTTCGCACCTTAAGGCTTCCGCCCGTGACCTTTATGAATGTAAGGCGATTTCCCTTGTCATCCTGACTTATCTTGAAGACCTTCGCGCCGAACTCCTGCATTGCAGGAGTTTCACGAATGAGCATATCAAACGCGTTGAGGAAGCCTTCAACCCCCTCCATTTTAAGCGCGGAACCAGCAAAGCACGGAAATACACTTCTCTTTCGTATAGCCTTTGCAACACTTTCCTCGGAGAGCGCACCTTCAAGAAACTCCTCCATAAGAGCTTCATCACATACGGCAAGGTTTTCCGAAACTGCTTCGCGACTCTCTGTAAAATCTACAAAGTTTCCGCCAAACTCGGCTTTCAGATTCTCGATAACCGAAGCTTTATCACTACCTGCAAGGTCCATTTTGTTTATAAAAACAAAAACCGGAAGTTTGTGCCGTTCAAGCATTTCCCACAAGGTCTTTGTATGGCTCTGAACGCCGTCAGTCGCACTTATCACGAGAATCGCATAGTCGAGCACAGAGAGAGTTCTCTCTGCCTCTGCCGCAAAATCCACATGTCCGGGCGTGTCAAGAAGAGTTATCACCGAGTTTTTCAAAGTAATAACCGCTTGCTTTGAAAAAATGGTAATACCCCTTTTTCGCTCTATTTCATTTGTGTCAAGAAAGCTGTCCCTTGCATCTACTCTGCCGAGCCTTCGTATCTCCCCCGCGGTGTATAAAAGCCCCTCGGAGAGCGTTGTCTTTCCGGCGTCAACATGAGCAAGGATTCCCGCCGCAATCTGTTTCATAACCTATCCTAAAATCTCTTTCAAAAAGTTTTCTATTTCCTCTGTTGAATCGGAAACGATTTTCCCCTGCGCGAAATTTCCCTTTCCGCCGCCACGACCGTCAAGCGCATCATTTACACTCTTTACAATCGGTTTTATGTCGCGATTTGTGCTGCTTATTACATAGATATAATTCTCTCCGTCTTCACTTGAGAAAAGAAAATTAAGCTCGCTTCCCCCTTCTGAGAGCTTGTTTGAACAATACCTTAGCTCCTCATAGGAAAGCTTTTCACAAAATGCGAGTGTTGCGCCGTTTACCTTTTTCGGCTTCAGCTCACTCCACGCAAGACGGCATTTTAGCTCTTCGTTTTCATACCTGAGCGCGCCCACAAGGTCAACCTGACGCTTTGCGGAATCCGCAACCTCGTCGCGCGATACGGAGAGCGTTTTCATCATCTGCTTCGTTGCAAGATTGAGGCGCGCATAGTCAGAAATTGCAACCTCACCCGCAAGAACTGTAAGGCGTGTCCCTCCCTTGTTCGGGGTCGCATCAATTATCTTGACAAGCCCGATTTCCCCCGTTCTTGCGACATGCGGCGCGCAACACGCGCAACAGTCAACACCCTCAATCGTCACAAGACGGAGGTTTTCGATGTTCTCAAGCTTGCTTCTGTATTCTATTGACTGTGTTTCTTCGTCAGTCGGGAAAAACGCCTTGATTTCAAGGTTTTTCCATACTGTAAAGTTAACTTCCTTTTCAGTAGCTTCGATGTCAGATTGAGTAAGAACGCCGTCAAAATCAACCGTCATCTCGGTCTCACTCATATGAAAACCGACATTGTTATATCCAAACCTTTTATGCACAATTCCCGAAAGGATATGCTCTCCCGAGTGGCGCTGCATGCGCGAAAAACGAAGAGGAAAATCTATCTTTCCAGAGACAATCTGACCAACCTTGAAAGGAGAATTAACCTTATGGAGAATAACTCCGTCATTCATCTGAACATCGACGACGGAAACACCGTCAATCGTTCCTTTGTCGGGAGCCTGTCCACCACCCTCAGGAAAGAAAGCAGTTTTATCAAGAACAACACCGTACAGGCCGTTGTTTTCGGTACACGATATAACCTCTGCCGAAAATTCGCTCATATATTGATTTTTTTCATAAAGACGCTCTGTCATGCCTCATCCGTCCTTTTTGAGATGTTCAATAATTCAAACGCGTTTTTATAATAGATTTTATCCTTATCGTCCTGCGAGATATCAAGAGTTTCTATAAGCCTCTTTTCCCAGGACGGTCTGTGCCACGGCATATCGGACGCAAAAAGGAGTCTGCCAGGCGTGTGCTTCTCGACAATCTCCTGCGCTATCGCCTTTGGCATTGTACCGTAGCCAAAGGATAAATCAAACCATACATCTCTTCCGCAAAGCTTTTTTATAACCTCTGCTCCACAGGTTACGCCACCCCAATGCGCGGCGATTACGGGTGAATCAAACCACTTCAATGCGCCGAGAAGATTGTCCGGCATACAGTGATAAGGCGGTGCATAGCCGTAGTCATATCCCGCGTGAAAAACAGTTATAAGCCCGAGCGACGAAATTTTTTTGTAAATGGGCTTCATCTTCTCATCGTCAACATAAAACTTCTGATACTCAGGGTGAAACTTGACACCCTTAAGCCCCATATCCTTTATGCGCTCAAGCTCGTCGAGCGCGTTTTCCGCATCAGGATGTACTGAGCCGAAAGCGAAAACCGTTTTCCCGTCGTTTACCGCTTTTGCAAAATTATTTACATTTGTCTGCTGTTTTGCATTTGTCGCAATAGAAAGTGCGACCGAAATATCAACACCGTCTCTTTCCATTTCGCGCTTTAGCGAAGAAACTGTTCCGTCAGTTTGGGGAACAAGCCCGCCGCTTGCGTATGCAAGCTTCTCCATCGCTCTTGGGGCAATGGCGTCCGGAAATATGTGTGTATGAAAATCTACGAGCATAAAACTGCCCTCCTATGCTATGGTTAACATGTTAAGTTCCGCCACAACCACAACAGGTCTGTTGTTTATTCTGAACGGGAAAATGCTGTTACCAAGTCCGCGGCTTACTATCATCTTCGTTTTTCCCTTATCATAAATACCGTCATAATACTTTGGCATTAAACCTTGTCCAGGGGCAAGAATTCCACCTATATACGGGACAATAAACTGTCCGCCGTGGGCATGCCCTGAAAAGACGAGATCTACCTTATCTGCATAAACATCAAAATATTCAGGTCGGTGAGCTAAAAGCACCTTATAATTATCATTTGAAGGAACAACGCTCATAAGCTGATGTTCTATATTTTGCTCAATCGCATCATCAACAAGTTTCATCGGAAACTTCGGGTCATTTATCCCGATAAGTGTTATCACTTCATCTCCGACTGATATTTCCTCAACATCATTTTCAAGAACTTTTACCCCTGCATTCTTAAGCCCTTCTATTAAGCGATCATACTCAGTTTCAACAAGCCTTGCTTCATGATTTCCGTTCACATAATACACGGGTGCAAGCTTTGCCGCCTCGTCTGCAAAACGAAGTGTTTTGTCTATATTTGTCCTTCGTGAATCTATAATGTCTCCCGTAATCACAATTATATCAGTTTTTGTTTCTTTTAATGCAGAAACCAATTTTTCGTTATCCTTTCCAAACTCAGTGTTGTGCAAATCTGATATCTGCGCTATTCTGAATCCGTCAAAGCCTTTCGGCAAATTTTCGGCTGAAACATTGATTGTTTTTATCTCTAATGCCGTATTGCCATAAACTATCCAGATGATTATCAAAACTAACACAGCGACAATTATTGCAAATAAGATATACTTTTGAATCAATGCCCTCACCCCGTTCAACTACAATGCTCAACATCCCCTCAGATCCAACGCAGAAAGCGGTGTTCCTGCAAACGGAGACTCTTTTAAGAACTCAATAATATAGTAATTTGCATTATCAGTATAGTTTTCTTCTTCAAAGCTTAAATCTATCATATCCATTGCAAAGGTTTTGTCACCAGTTTCGCGAACATCGTGTATTTCGGCGATGTCAGAAATTTCCTTTTCGAGATTTTCCTTATCCAAACCGGTTTCGACTAAAACAGCAACATATAAATCAGTATGATCCCCTGTTCCGCTACTGTTTCCACAACCGCTGACCACTTGCAAAACCGCAACTTCCGGCATATCTATAAAGCTTGCTTCGATTTCTTTTCTATATTCCAAGCAAGCACGATCATTTATCTGATACGGTAAGCGAAGAAGAATCACCCCAATTATTACACAAACAACGCATATAATCGTCTTCTTCATATTTACTCTCCTAAATACAATTTGAAACTATAAGATACCAATTAAATTATACCACACATAATAAGAAAAGACAATTTCCCAAAATGGGAAATTGTCTTTTAACTTTCGCTTTAGCCTTCGTAGTCCATACCGCACTTAAGTGCCTTAAAGTTAACCTCAAGGAGGTTTGCGCGCTTTGCGGAAACTATCTTTTTAAGAGTATCGTCGATGCTATCGTTCTTTATAATTCCGCTCTCTTTGATAAGCTTACCTGTGATAATCATATTCGCAAGAGTCGGAGCCTGCATCTGCTGTGCAAGCTGAGTTGCAGGAATGTAGAAGACCTTTACATCGTCGCGCTTTACCTTGCGCTCGATAAGAGTAGAGTCAACGAAAATCATTCCGCCCGGAACAACTGCATCCTCATACTTATCAAGTGACGGAAGGTTCATAGCAACGAGAATGTCGGGGTTTGAAACGATCGGAGAACCGACTGGCTCGTCTGAAAGGATAACGCTGCAGTTTGCTGTACCGCCGCGCATCTCAGGACCGTAAGACGGAAGCCAGCTGAGCTGTCTGCCTTCAAGGAGACCTGCGTATGCAAGGAACTTACCTGCAAAGAGGATACCCTGACCGCCAAAACCTGCTAAAAGCAACTGTGTAGTCATAATTATGCTTCCTCCTTTTCGGTGCTCTTGTCTTTATAAACTCCGAGCGGATAGTACGGAATCATCTTCTCGTCAACCCATTCAAGAGCCTTTTCCGGAGTCATACCCCAGTTTGTCGGGCAAGTTGAAACAACCTCAATGAATGAGAAGCCCTTGCCGTTTACCTGGTTCTCGAAAGCCTTGAGAATAGCCTTTTCAGCCTTCTTTACATTCTTTACATTGTTGACCGCTACGCGCTCGATGTACTGCGGACCGTCAAGAGTTGCGAGCATCTCGCAGACTTTGATCGGGTAACCTGCAGTGTTAACATCACGGCCGTAGGGAGAAGTCTGAGTGACCTGACCCGGAAGTGAGGTCGGAGCCATCTGACCGCCTGTCATACCGTAAATTGCGTTGTTAACGAAAATGATTGTGATGTTTTCGTTTCTTGCCGCAGAGTGAACTGTCTCTGCCATACCGATTGAAGCGAGGTCGCCGTCGCCCTGGTATGTAAAGATGATATTATCGGGCATTGCGCGCTTAAGACCTGTTGCAACAGCCGGAGCACGGCCGTGAGCCGCCTCAACCATATCGCAAGCAAAGTAGTCGTATGCCATAACAGCGCATCCAACAGGAGCAACGCCTACTGTTTTTCCTGTGATGTCAAGCTTATCAAGAGCGTTTGCGACAAGACGGTGGATAATACCGTGGCAGCAGCCCGGGCAATAGTGAAGCTCGGCATTTGTAAGACTTTTCGGTTTTTCAAATACTACCATTATCGCGCACCTCCGTTAGCTTTTTTGATTGCCTCAAGAACCTGCTCAGGAGTCGGAATCATACCGCCTGAACGGTTGCAGAGAGTAATCGGCTTCTTGCACTCTGTTGCAAGAGCGACGTCTTCGATCATCTGACCCATTGAAAGCTCAACGCTGATGAAGGAGTTAACCTTCTCTGCAGCCTCAGCAAATGCTTTCTTCGGGAACGGCCATACTGTAATCGGGCGGATCATACCGACCTTTATGCCTTCCTTACGAGCCGCAACAACTGCGTTTTTCGCAACGCGGGCAGCGATACCGTATGCTGCAACACAGATTTCAGCATCGTCCATCATAAAGCTCTCATGTCTTGCTTCATGCTCTTCAATATACTTATATCTCTCATATCTCTCAAAGTTCTTTTCCTCGAGAATCTCGGGTTTAAGATAGAGAGAATTGATGATATTATGCTCACGCTTATTTTCTGTTCCCGTAACAGCCCACGGCTTCTCGATAACATTTACCTTCTCCTCGGGAAGCTCAACCGGCTCCATCATCTGACCCATTGTTCCGTCAGCAAGGAGCATTACCGGCATACGGTACTTATCGCCAAGGTCGAAAGCAAGAGCTGTCATATCAGCCATTTCCTGAACAGACTCGGGAGTGAGAACGATGAGGTGATAGTCACCGTGACCGCCGCCCTTTGTAGCCTGGAAATAGTCAGACTGTGACGGCTGGATTCCGCCAAGGCCCGGGCCACCGCGCTGAACATTTACGATGAGCGCCGGCAAATCAGCACCTGCGATATAGGAGATACCCTCCTGCTTGAGCGAGATACCGGGGCTTGAAGATGATGTCATAACACGGAAACCTGCACCTGCAACACCGTAAACCATATTGATAGCAGAAACTTCACTCTCTGCCTGGAGGAAGGTTCCTCGGATTTGCGGCATTCTCTTTGCCATATAAGCCGCGACTTCTGTCTGCGGAGTAATGGGATATCCGAAGTAATGACGGCAACCTGCACGGATAGCAGCTTCCGCGATAGCTTCGTTACCCTTCATCAATACTTTTTCTGCCATTTCAAACACCTCACTTTTCTACTGTGATTACACAGTCGGGGCACATGGTTGCGCAGAAAGCACAGCCGATGCACTTCTCCTGGTCGGTAATCTCCGCAGGAGAGTGTCCCTTTTTATTGATTTTATCTTTTGAAAGAGCGATGATGCCCTTCGGACAAGCAGTTACACAAAGACCGCAGCCCTTGCAGATGTCCGACGCGAATGTTACTTTAGCCATAACAATCTCCTTCCTAAAAAAGTTTTTCCTGTAATTTAAGGCTCATAAAGCCGTTTTCTGCATCTTCCTTACAGAGTGACTCTTCGACGGTTGTTCCGACAAGCGGAAGGCCTGATATCCTTGAAAGCTCTTTTGCGAGAGGGTCTGTTTCAAGAACCTTTTCGACCGTTGTCGCCTCTCCTATGTTTGAGTTATTTATAATAGCCGTAAAGGGAATCTTGCACGCCGCTTCAATCTCCCGCATTATCTCAAGCGCCTCTTCGGGCGTTCTTGTCAGCGGGCGGTAGAAGTTTACGACAAACACCATATCGTAATTTCCCTCAGAAAGTATCGCAGGGGCGTATCTGCCGAGCGCATACGCGCCTCTGTCATCCCCGCCGATATCCATTATAACATATGTATCTCGGCGCTGAATAAGCCCCATAACCTCTGACGGAATCGCAGGAAGGTCAACGCTTGAATTCGCAAAAGGAAGAGCAACAACCTCAACGCCTGCGTCCTCAAGCTCTTTTAAACTATCCTTCGTTCTGAAATATGGGTTTACGATATCGATATCAGCAATGCTTACGGGAAGTCCCGCTTTTCTCTTTGCGATAGCAAAGTTAACAGCTATATTCGTTTTTCCGCTTCCGTAGTGACCGCAGAAAAGCGTTACTCTTTTATTTAAAGAACAATTGACCAATTGAACTTATCCTCGCATTCGCCCCACTGAATTCCCGTAATTGTATCGTAGAGCTTCTGGCTTACTTCGCCGATTGTATTATCGTTGATGAGCATTACATCGTCCTTGTAGCGAAGCTTACCGACAGGTGAGATAACAGCAGCAGTACCTGTACCGAAGCACTCCTCAAGGCGACCTTCCTTCTGAGCTGTGATAAGCTCTTCAACGCTTATCCTGCGTTCCTCAACTTCATAACCCCAGGACTTGCAAACCTCGATTACAGAGTTTCTTGTGATACCCGGGAGGATACTGCCGTTGAGCATCGGGGTGACGATTTTGCCGTCAATCTTAAAGAAGATGTTCATAGCACCGACTTCTTCGATGTACTTTCTCTCAACACCGTCGAGCCAGAGAACCTGTGAATAACCTTCGTCGTGAGCCTTTACCTGAGCCGCGAGAGAAGCCGCGTAGTTACCGCCGGTCTTTGCAAAGCCCATACCACCCTTGACAGCTCTTACATAGTCGTCTTCAATCCAGATACCAACCGGAGCAAGACCGCTTGCGTAGTATGCACCCGACGGTGAAAGGATGATAATAAAGAGATATGTCTTTGACGGAGCAACGCCGAGGAACTCGTCAGTTGCGATGATGAACGGACGGATGTAGAGTGATGTGCCGGGAGCCGTCGGAATCCAATCCTCATCAACCTTTACAACTGCCTTACAAGCTTCAACAAAAAGCTCTTCCGGAAGCTCCGGAATGCAAAGGCGCTTGTTTGTAGCGTTTGTACGCTTTGCGTTCATATCAGGTCTGAAAAGACGAGCCTTGCCGTCTTTTCCCTTATATGCCTTAAGACCTTCAAACATTTCCTGACCGTAGTGGAAAACCATAGCTGACGGGTCAAGAGAAAGCTTCTCGTACGGAACGATTCTTCCGTCGTGCCAGCCTTTGCCTTCGGTGTAGTTCATCATGAACATATGGTCTGTAAATACCTTACCGAAGCCGAGCTTTGACTCGTCTGCGGGACGCGCTTTCGGAGAAGTTGTCTTTGTTACTTTGAAATTATACATCGTTTTTCTCTCCTTTATATAAATAGTTTATTAAAGCTTATTTCTCTGTATCTTACCGCTTACTGTCTTCGGAAGCTCATCGCGGAAAACAACAAGTCTCGGATACTTATACGGAGCGGTATGCTCCTTTACATATGTCTGAATCTCTTTCTTGAGCTCTTCGGTCGGCTCTGTTCCCTTTGTGAGAACAACGCTTGCCTTTACTATCTGACCGCGAACCTCGTCGGGAGCAGCAGAAACGCCACATTCGAGAACATACGGAAGCTCCATAATAACACTTTCGATTTCAAACGGACCGATACGGTAACCGGATGACTTGATAACATCATCAACACGACCGACATACCAATAGAAGCCGTCTTCATCGCGCCACGCGGTATCGCCCGTATGGTAATAACCGTCGTGGAGAACCTCAGCCGTCTTCTCCTCGTCGCGGTAATAGCCTCTGAAGAGACCGCAGGGGTAGCCGTCCTTTACATTGATAACGATTTCGCCTGTTTCACCGACTGCAACTTCTTCGCCCTTGTCATTGACAAGCTCGACATTGTAAATCGGAGCAGGCTTACCCATAGAACCGATCTTATGCGGAGCGCCGACCATATTGCCGATAATCATCGTGCTTTCGGTCTGACCGAAGCCTTCGATAATCTGAAGGCCTGTTGCCTTTTCAAATTGCCTGTAAACCTCGGGGTTGAGCGCCTCGCCCGCAGTTGACATATGCTTTACAGAGGAGAAGTCGTACTGCGAGATATCCTCTTTGATAAGCATACGGAGCATTGTCGGAGGTGCACAGAAGGTTGTTATCTTGTGTTTTGCAAACATCGGAAGAATTTCCTTTGCATCAAAACGGTCAAAGTCGTAAACAAATGTTGCCGCTTCACAGAGCCACTGCCCATAAAGCTTACCCCACATAGACTTCGCCCAACCGGTATCGGAGATTGTGAAGTGAAGTCCGTCCGGGTCAACATTGTGCCAGTACTTTGCTGTATGGAAGTGACCGAGCGGGTACTTATGGCTATGCGCCGCAATCTTCGGGTAACCTGTTGTTCCGGATGTGAAGAACATAAGGAGAAGGTCATCCCCACAGGGAGAATCTTCTGTTCTCTCAAAGTGAGAGCTGAAGAGCTTATACTCTTCATCAAAGCTTCTCCAGCCGTCGCGCTCGCCGCCGACTATGAGCTTATTGACAAGCTCGGGGCAGCTTTTCTGCGCCTCATCAACATATGACGAAACATCGCCGTCTGCCGTACAGATAATAGTGTTTACGCCTGCCGCCTGGAAGCGGTATTCGATGTCGTGAACCTGGAGCTGGTTTGTCGCAGGAATCGCAATCGCACCAAGCTTATTAAGACCGATCATCGCAAGCCAGAACTG
>JAZOAS010000132.1:0-1624 GCA_045595605.1 Eubacteriales bacterium | reverse complement strand
CGTCTGCTCAGCATTGTACCCGAGCGACGCGAGTCGGTTCGTTATGAGGAACATATCTATCGTGCTCGTAAGATTCATTACAAGCGAGCCGATTGTTACGGGAACTGCAATGTTCAAAAGCGAAGAAAGAATCTCACTGCTTTTTCTGCTCTCAAGCGTATCTCCCTCTGCCTTACCTTCCTTTTTTCTCATATGTACGGCAAAGCCCACCATGAGAAGCACCGTAAGGACTGTTCCCGTTGTGATTCCGAGGATTATACCTGACGAGATGTACTTATCCGCAAAGCCCATTGAAAGGAAAACCCACGCAAGCGCAAGACCGATAAAGAGACGGGAGAGCGCCTCAATTATCTGCGACAGCGCAGTAGGAATCATATTCTCATGTCCCTGGAAGTAACCGCGAAATCCTGCCGTCACCGCCATAAAGAGCACCGCAGGCGCGAGAGCTACAATGCTGATTTCGGCGTTTATGTCGTTTGTCGCAAGCGCAAGCGGTTTTGCAAAAACGAAAAGAATAACCATTCCGACAGCGCCGAGCGTAATGCAAAGCATAAGCGCTGTTTTAAAAATCTTTTTCGTTTCCCTCGGTCTTCCGAGCGCACGGCTTGCAGAAATCATCTTCGATATCGCAATCGGAAGTCCTGCCGTTGCAATAGTCAGAAGTATAGAATAGTAGCGGTAAGCTATGCTGTAAAGACCCATCGTGTATTCACCGACGAGGTTCGTAAGCGGTATGCGGAAAACCGCACCGATTACCTTAACCATAATGCTTGCAATTGCAAGAATCAATGCGCCCTTTACAAATGACGCGCCTTTTTTCTCTGACAAGATATTCACCTCTGATTTATATGTCAAGTATCATTATTCGTTGAATTGTTCCACCTTCCGACTCACGGAAGACTTCATAAAAACCGTATTTTTCATAGAATCTTCGAGCTGCGGTATTTGTCTCGGCAACACGCACGCTTATATGCTTTTTTCCAAGTGTCTTATACCTGCTCATTGCGTGCCCTATAAGCTGAATCCCATAACGCATACGGCGGTATTCGGGTTTTAAATAGAGAAATGATATATGTCCTGCATTCGGATATACCTTCTGCGAAACAGAAAGCTCTATCATTCCTATCTCCTCATCACCGAGAAGAGCGAAAACTATGCTTTCTTCATCCTTCTTAATAAGCTTTTTTGCATTTCGCTCGACCTGCGAAAGGTTACACTCTCCGCCGAAGACCTCGCCCTCGCCGAGGAGGTGATAGTTTTTTATTTTTTCAATATCACCGGGGTTTTTGGCGTTTTCAAACCTTACATTCCTGCCGCCACCCTCGCGGACCCATGACATACCCTCGTCAAAACCTGCAAGCGAACGCAGATGCTCGTTGCAGTTTGAGAAAACCTCGGTGTATTTGCCGTTTTCACATTGAAAGTGGCTTACGCAGGTATTGTCGCCCCAGTCGGCAGCTTCAACTCCCGTAAGGTCATCTCCGTTTTTAAGTCCATACATAAGCATGCGTATAGTCGCGCCGTGACTCACTATCGCGATAGCCTTACCGTCGTTTTCCGAAGCGATTCTGTCAAGCAAAGCCTTTGCTCTTTTATAAACCGCGCTGTAAGTCTCGCTTCCGGA
>JAZOAS010000131.1:0-5710 GCA_045595605.1 Eubacteriales bacterium | reverse complement strand
CAGGCGGTCTTTTCCAGAATATTCACCGCGTCCGCGACATTTTGAAGGGCGCGTCCACCGGCGACGGGAACTTCTGGCTTTCTGTTTACCCCGCAAGCTCACCGATGTCAATGGAGCTCATGCGCGACGGTACACTTTCTGACCTCACGGCGGCGGGTGTCAGCATCCGTTCCTGCTTCTGCGGTCCGTGCTTTGGTGCAGGCGATGTTCCGTCAAACGGCGCGCTTTCTATTCGTCATGCAACGAGAAACTTCCCGAACCGCGAAGGCTCAAAGCCGGGCGATAAGCAGATTTCTTATGTCGCTCTTATGGATGCCCGTTCAATTGCGGCAACAGCTCTTAACGGCGGAAAGCTCACATCGGCGTTTGAACTTGATAACATCCCGCTCGATATGCAGGACGAGAAGTATTCATACGACGATACACCGTACAAGAGCCGTATTTATTACGGCGTAGGAAACCCGAAGCCCGAAGAAGAGCTTAAGTTCGGCCCGAATATTGCTGACTGGCCGAAGATGATTGGTATGACGGATAATCTCCTCATCTCGGTTGCAAGCGCGATTTATGACCCCGTTACTACTACGGACGAGCTTATCCCGTCAGGTGAGACCTCGTCTTACCGCTCGAACCCGATTAAGCTTGCATCCTTTGCACTCTCAAGAAAAGACCCCGAATATGTCGGCAGAGCAAAAGAAATTTATGCGCGTGAGCTTGCCCGTCGCGAGGGCGATAAGGCAGCTTTTGATGCTTTCGGAATTGAGGGAATTGACCTTTCAAAAACTTCAGTCGGAACGGCAGTCTTCTCACTCAAGCCCGGTGACGGTTCAGCTCGTGAGCAGGCGGCATCGTGCCAGAGAGTTCTCGGCGGTGTAGCTAACATCGCTCGCGAATATGCGACAAAGCGCTATCGCTCAAATGTCGTAAACTGGGGTATGCTCCCGTTTATTATGGACGATGCTGATAATTCAGGCATTGAGGCGGGAGACCTCATCTACATTGAGGGCATCCGCGACATCCTCCTCGGCGATGCGGAAGAGGTTTCAGCGCGTCTTATCAAGGACGGGAAAACTTCGGATATAACCCTCCGCCTTCCTGCGCTCACCCGTGAGGAAAGAGACATTATCCTCGCAGGTTGCCTTATAAATTACTATTCAAAATAAAGAAATCCACGCAATTCTTTTGAATTGCGTGGATTTTGTACCATAAAATACAAAAAGTGCAAAAATACATTGCCTTTCACTTTTTAAAGGAATATAGTATATTCAAGTGTTTGGAAATGAGAAAGACGAAAATGCAATTTACTTCGAGAAAATGGTAGTTGTAAGGAAGTAAAACAATATAAAGTGATCTTTAGCAATTTTGGTACTAAAATGCAATATTTTGTATCAAAATTGCTATTGCTTTGCATATAGCTGTATGATAGAATAACGAAAAAGAGTGAAGAGTGCTCTTGATTTTTTAGAAGGAGAAAAATTTATGGAGAAGATTTTTCTTAAAAAGGGAGTATGCGACTGTAAGATTGTCGTTCCCGAAAATGCATCAATCGTTGAAAAAACATCGGCAGATGAGCTTTGCACATATATCGGAAAGGCTCTTTCTGTTAAGCTTCCGGTTGTATCTGAAAAGGATGCAGAAGGAAAGTGTATATATGTAGGTAATACTGCATTTGCAAAGGCGAAAAATGTCGTTGGTAATGACTGCGAAAACTGGAAAATCGCTATGGTTGACGGTAGTGTTATCATCAATGGCGGTAATGACAAGGTTGAGCGCGGAATTATCTATGGCGCATACCACTTTATCGAAGACATTCTCGGTGTCCGTTGGTGGAATATGTTTGAAGAAGACGTACTCGAACTTTCAGAATTATCTCTTGATGACAATTTTTATATTGAAGGCACACCATGCTTCAAATACCGCAAGCCGTTTATGCACTCCTGCTGCGGAACTGAAGGATTTCTGCATATGGCGAGAACGAGAATGAACGCTATTTCTCCGTTGGATGATAACATTGAGGGAGAGGTCTATGATGAAACCGTACGCAAGTACGGTGGCGCAAGATGGATGGGAAGACCTCACCACGCGCACACTCTCGGAAAGTACTTTCCTAGGGATGAGTATTTTGATGAGAACCCTGATTGGTGGGCGTGGAACAAGCGTGAAGGAAAGCGCATCAGGACAGGTAGCTACTGCTTCTCAAATGAAGAATTCTTCAATGCTTTGCTTGAGAAGGTGCTTGCTTACATAAAGGAAGACGTCGAACTTGCTGAAAGAGAGGGCGTTGAGCTTCCTGTCTGCTACGCAGTTTCGCTTGACGATATAAATAAGGACTTCTTCTGTCAGTGTCCTGAGTGTGAAAAGGTTCTGGAAGAATCAGGCGATACAGGCTATTTGCTTAAGTTTGTAAATCGTATTGCGCGCGAGGTTGCAAAGGTATATCCGTGGGCAAAGATCCTTACAAGCGCTTATGCAAACTGCATCGAGCCTGCAAAGGACGGAACAATGCCTGAACCGAATATGGTTATCTACCTTGCTGACCTTTTTAACGATATAGCTCGGGGTATTCATGCACCGACAAATAAAGACTATCTGCGCCTTGTTACAACCTGGGCAGATATCTGCAAAAAGTCAGGCGCAGAGCTTTATTCTTACGATTATCTTTACTCTTCACGAACAAATTATCCGCTTCCGCTATTTTACAGACATGCAGATACAATCCCGACTATGCGCGATGTCGGTGTAATGGGTGTGTTTATAGAATCACAACATTCCATTTCTGACTGCTGGGATATTAATAAGTATGTTCTTACACATCTTTTGGAGAATCCGGATCTTGATGCAGATGCTCTTATTGAGGACTTTACAACTCGCTATTACGGCAAGGGCGCGCCGTATGTAAAGAAATATTTTGAGATTCTCAAAGAGGTACTTGATAAGAATATGATGACCGTTCTTTGTTGCGGTGAAGACAGTCGCTTTAATTACATCGACTCAACAACTGCAATAAAGGCTTCGGAATATCTTTTCAAGGCAAGCGAACTTGCTTGTGGCGAAGCTCCGTTTGCAGAGCGCATAAACTGGCTCCGTAAGCCGCTCGATGCAGTTATTCTCTTTAAGTTCTTCGAACTTAAGAAACAGGCGGCAGAACGAAATGAGAACTTCTGCTTTGAGATAGGTGAAGTAAAGAAACGCCTTATAAAGATTATCCGTGAACATATGGAGGTCCCGATAGGTGCACCGTCAAAGGCAGGTCTTGAGTCTGAAATAGAATACTTCGAAGAAATTTCAGAAGAAGAAATCATCTTTGACATCCCGAAGGAATTTGCAGATATTTCCGAAGACGATATCTGCCAGGTTACGCTTCTCAATATGCCGAAGTATTCGCAGAAGAGAATCAGAGGGGTTTATGGTTATTCACCTGTAGCTGATTCAGATTCGAAACTTCCTGAGGTAATGAAGCTTTCCTATGATAATGCAAAAGGTGTTCATTTGCAGTTTGCATGGGTTCCGTCAAATAGCTATGATGAGATAAAGGTTCCTCTTCTTTTCAGATTCCAGAGCGAGGGCGAAGATATCGTTAAGAAGGAAATTTTCAAAGACGATATCATTCAGGGTGGTTACCATATTTACAGGATCGGAAGTCTTGCGGGAATGAAGACTGCTCTCAACACGCGACTTGCGCTTCCGGGCGGTGCAGGCTCAATAAATATTTCAGGTCTCTCGGCAACCTTCCCGATGGAGAATTGCGATATTTATCTTTCTATGAAATTCACAGGCGAAATTTACGGTGGGAATGAGAAAGACGAAAATGCGATGTTCATTGAGAGAATGATTGTTGTAAGAAAGTAAAACAAAAAAACCTGTGGTCACAGACCACAGGTTTTTTATTGTTTAATTATTCAGCTTCGGGGACTTCTTCATCGTGAGTGATGAACTTACCGTCGTTGCCGTAGAGCTTCATAAGAGCCTCTGTGAGGTAGTAGTCACTCCATACCCACGGAGCGTGGATGGTTTCTGTGTTGTCGTAAGAGCCTGAACCCATGCCGAGAATCCACATTGTATCCTCGTCCCAGTTGCAATGCTCTTCGCATGCACGGAGAAGAGAAATTGCTGCGCGCTCGTAAATCGGAGCTTCATATTCGGGAACGAGCTTTGCAATTTCGATGAGACCGCAAGCTGTGATAGCAGCAGCGGAGGAGTCGTAGTAAACCGGCTCTGCGGGTGCGCGGAAGTCGAGAAGCGGAAGCTTGCCCGGCTCTACATTTGTCATGAAGTAGTGAGCGACCTTCTTTGCAGCATCGAGGTATTCCTGCTTACCTGAGTTAATGTATGCAACGGCAAAGCCGTAAACTGCCCAGGACTGACCGCGTGACCAGGATGAACCTGAAGCATACCCCTGACCCTGCGGATACTCAATAACTTCACCTGTTGTTGTGTCGTAATGAACGATATGGTGAACAGAACCGTCAGGACGGAGGAAGGTACGGAGAACTGTATCGGCGTGGTGTCTTGCAATGTCAGCAAAACGAGGGTCGGGCTCTGTGCCGAACTTTGACGCCCACTCGAGAATCGGAATGTTCATCATGCAGTCAACGATAGCCCAGAGTTTGTTGCCCCACGGCCAAGCCTTGATAGCCTGAACTGTCGGGTTATAACGTGAAGCAAGGATTGTTGCCGCGTGAGACGCACGGATCTTTGACATCTCGTTACCTGTGATTTTGTAGTTTGCGACGGAAGTGAGATACCACATAAAGCCTACATCGTGGTGGAGGGATGTAAACTTCTCTCCGAAGCCGACATCCATCTTCTCTTCGCACTCTTCAGCGATTTTGCGGAACATTTCATTTCCTGTCTTGATGTACATAAGCCACATCATGCCCGGCCAGTAGCCTGCAGTCCAGTTCATCGGGCTGCAACCCTTTACCTTATACTCACCTGTCTTGCGGTCGGTATCAGGGAACTCTGCACCGATTTTCGGAGCGATTGCAGTGAGCTTCTTTTCTACTTTCGCAAGAAACTCAGCGGCAAACTTCTTGTCGTTTTCACTGTACATTGTAAACACCTCTTATTTTAATTTTTTCAAATTAATTTTCTTCTTTTATTTCTTCATCGTGGATGATGAATTTGCCGTCATTGCCCCAAAGCTTCATAAGAGCTTCAAGGAGATAGTAGTCGCTGAAGACATACGGAACATGTCTGTTGTTTGAGTAGGAGCCTGAACCGTCGGCGAGAATCCAACAAACATCCTCGTCAAAGTTACAATGCTCTTCACAGGCGCGGAGAAGGGAAATTGCCGCACGCTCGTACATCGGAGCTTCAAATTACGGAACAACCTTTGCGATTTCGATAAGACCGCAAGCTGTGATAGCGGCAGCGGAGGAATCGTACCATACCGGTTCAGGAGGCTGGCGGAAGTCGAGAAGCGGAAGCTTGCCTTCTTCTACATTTGTCATAAAGTAGTGAGCAACGCGCTTTGCAGCGTCAAGGTATTCCTCTTTGCCTGAGTTGAGGTAAGCAGCTGCGAAACCGTAAACTGCCCAGGACTGACCGCGTGACCAGGATGAACCCGAAGCGAACCCCTGTCCTGCGGGATAGTCTAAAATTTCACCTGTTTTGGTGTCATAGTGAACGATATGATTAACACTACCGTCAGGGCGGACGAATGTGCGGAGAACCGTATCAGCGTGGCGACGCGCAATGTCGGCAAAGCGAG
>JAZOAS010000130.1:0-3449 GCA_045595605.1 Eubacteriales bacterium | reverse complement strand
CGGTGTATCGTAAAGAACGTGCGGAGCAGCAATCTGCTGGATGAAGCCGTCCTTCATAACAACGATACGTGTACCCATTGTCATAGCCTCAACCTGGTCGTGGGTAACGTAGATAAAGGTTGTCTGGAGACGCTCGTGAAGCTTAGAAAGCTCAGTTCTCATAGAAGCACGGAGCTTAGCATCGAGGTTTGAGAGCGGCTCGACGAGAAGGAAGACCTTCGGGCTACGAACGATAGCACGGCCGAGAGCAACACGCTGACGCTGACCACCTGAAAGAGCCTTCGGCTTTCTGTCGAGGAGATGTGAAATCTCAAGAATCTTAGCAGCTTCTTCAACACGGCGGCGGATTTCATCCTTCGGAGTCTTGCGGAGCTTGAGACCGAAAGCCATGTTATCGAAAACTGTCATATGCGGATAAAGAGCGTAGTTCTGGAAAACCATCGCGATATCGCGGTCCTTCGGAGCAATGTCGTTGCAGAGGTTGTCGTCGATAAAGAGTTCACCTTCGGAAATCTCTTCGAGACCTGCAATCATACGGAGAGTAGTTGACTTACCGCAACCTGACGGACCAACAAGGATAACGAATTCTTTGTCTGCGATGTCTATGCAGAAGTCTGAAACAGCAGTAACGCCGCCGTCAAATCTCTTATAGACATGATTAAGCTTTACACTTGACATATATATTTACCTCCAAAAAATTATACTGATTAAGCATCTTTAAATACTATACCATTTTAGCAAGGAAAAGTAAATTCCCAAATTAGACAAAGGTTTTCGTCACATTTTGTATAACTTAACTATACTAAATCAACAAACAAACATTATTATTCTTTAACCTTTTTGGTGCTTTTGACTTTACTGTTGCAACTTTAACCTTTTTGGTCTTTTTATTCTCAAAACCACACTTGCTTTATTGTCATTTTCTACAAAATAAACCCGACATCCTCAAACGGACTTCTGCCTTCTTCGCGGTACTGTGCGGGGGAAATGCCCACAATTGACGAAAAAGCATGGGTCAGGTGCGACTCGTCATAGAAGCCCATTTCATCGGCTATAAGAATTATCTTCTTGTTTGTATATCGAAGCTGTTGACACGCATACCTTATTCTTACGCTCAGCATCATCTGCACAAACGACATCCCCGTAACCTTTTTAAATTCACGGACAAAGGTTGACTGCGACATATTGAATTCTGTGCAAAGCCCTTCTATTGTCAGTTTTTTCGAGATGTTTTCCGTTATATATCGGATAATCTTCGATATTTCGCGAATGCGGTTATGCACAACTACATGCTCTCTTTTGTCAATTTTTTCGCACGACATCATTCTGAGAAGACTGAGAAGCGAAAGCGAGATTTTCGCAGGGTTTCGGTTTCTGCCCTTGAGGAGCTCCGTTCTTATGCCTCCGACAAGAATCCCTGCTTCCTTTTCCTCTTCACCCAAAAATTGAGTCGCGGTATTTATAAGGTGTCGGTTTAAATGTGCAAATTTTCCGGCAAAGAAAAACTTATCGTCAAATCCGCCAAACATAGCATCGGTAAACGAAATCGATGTAGCTTCGTAATCGGTTTTCTCCTCGCCAATGCTGTGGTGAGCATAAGCCGGAACAAATACAAACGAGCCTCTTTTCACCTGAAAAGTCTTTTCCGAAACGGTAAAAAGAGTTTCTCCCTTTGCGATATACCAGATTTGCGGGAAATTATGCCAATGGTCAGGGACAACTCCGCCCTTCATAAGCTTTACCGCGCACGGAAAAGCTGAAAGCGGAGAATTTCTCGTGATTATATGTGCCTGTGTATTTGTCGGCATCATTTTCACCTCACAAAACAGAATCATATCTTCCGTAACCCGGCAGTACAAAAGGCACATCCACCCGAAGACCCCGGGGGAATCTGCTTTTTGCACTGAAAATAAACGAAAGAAAGGAGGGGAGAGGGTAAAACCTTCTCCCCTCTTTCAATAGGGTTTCATTATTTTACTTTGCGCAGTAACCTGTTGAGTAGTATCCGAGGTCGTTGCGGCGGTCAAGACGGCCGAAGCTTGCACAGATTGCAACATCTGACTCAAGCTCGAGTGAGTACTGACCAAACGGAATCTGGAACTGCTCTTCGCAGAACGGAAGGTCAACTCTCCAGCACATAACTCTCTCAGCCGGAACAACGAGGTGGAGACCCTTAACCGGCTCCTTGTCTGAGAAGTAGATGTTTACGAGAATGTGAGCATCCTTCTTGTTCTTGTTTGTAATCATGAGGGCTTCATGGCCCGGAAGAGAAGGATCGTTACCTTCGCCCGGGATGTCGCCATCGATAAACATATAATTCTTATATCCGAGTACGCTCATTTTGCTTTCCTCCTATGTTATGTAATCTTACCTATTAAAGGTCCTTAGAGAGGTATGCATCCATCTTCGGAGACATCGGACGGCAACCATCTTCTGTGATGATGTAGCCTGTCTCGATACGTCCGCCGTGGAGCTGCGGGTGACCGAAGAAGCTTACGTCAACCATAACTGTCATACCCGGAACGAGAACGAAGTCGCCGTTCGGGCCGAAGAACGGAGCTTCAGCTTCCATAAGACCGATAGAATGAGCAAACGGGCAAACAATGTAGTCTGCAAGGCCGTGCTTCTCGTAGTACTTACGACCCGGAACGTCGATTTCCTTACCTGTCATGCCGGGTTTAAGCATCTCGCGTGTGAGGCGCAATGTCTCACGCATGTGGTTGAGGAGGTCCTTCTGAGTCTGTGTGTAAACGCCGTTAACCGGAAGAGTATCACCGAATGTTCCGGCATAGCCGTTGTATCTCGGAGCGATACCGATCATAACGAGCTCGCCGTCTTCCATAACCTTATCTGTTGCTGTCGGAACAACAGCCTTTGCGCGCTCGCCTGAACCGACGATGCAGGAGTAAGCAAAGCTTGTAGCACCGTTGATACGGCAGATAGCTTCACCAGCTGCAGCAACTTCGAATTCGCGTGCGCCCGGCTTAATTGCCTCTACCATCTTGTCGTAAGCGATGTCACAGAGGTTTGTAGCCTTGATGATCTGCTCGCCTTCCCATGCTGACTTCCATGCGCGGAGATCTTCATACTCGTCAGTGATGTCAACGAGCTCGATGCCACCAAAGCCTTCCTGGAAATCACAGTAAACCTGATGCGGGATAGTAGCTGTACCTACGAAACCGATACGCTTAAGGTCTGTGCCTTCAGCCTTGAGTTCTTCGTAGAGCTGCTTGAAGTCAATGATTGTAGCGTTCGGATACTCTTCTTCCGGAACCATGAATACCGGGAAGCAACGAACCTTAGTGATAGCAGAGCTCATCTTTGCAAACGGCTCTGACTCCGGACCACCGAGGAGGATCGGCTCGCCCTCGAGCGGAACGAGAACTGAACCCTTCTCAAACTGTCCGCACCAGCCGGTGAGGTACCAGCCGTTAGCGATGTTGAGCTCA
>JAZOAS010000129.1:0-14142 GCA_045595605.1 Eubacteriales bacterium | reverse complement strand
CAATTCTGTCGTCCTCACCGAATACCTCTTTGATCTGCGTATCCGTAGCAAGACCGAGCGCACGGATAAATGCAGTTACGGGGAGTTTTCTGTTCTTATCTATTCTGATGCTGAAAATATCATTCAGATCTGTTTCGTATTCAAGCCATGCGCCGCGGTAAGGGATGATTGTAGCACTGTAAATTGCGCTGTCAGCCTTATCCATCTTTGCATCAAAATACATACCCGGAGAACGGACAATCTGGGAAACGATAACGCGTTCTGCACCGTTGATGACAAAAGTACCTGTCTTTGTCATAACGGGGAAATCGCCCATAAAGATTTCCTGCTCCTTAATTTCTTCTGTTTCCTTGTTGCGAAGTCTTACCTTTACGCGAAGCGGTTCAGCATAAGTAGCATCGCGCTCCTTACACTCATCCACTGTGTATTTGCATTTTTCATCGAGCGTATAGTCAATAAATGACAGCTCGAGGTTTCCTGAATAGTCTTCAATAGTACCTGCGTCCTGAAGCACTTCACGCAAGCCTGTCTTGAGGAACCATTCGTAAGACTTTTTCTGAACTTCAAGAAGATTCGGCATCTCGAGCGGTTCTTCGATATGCGCGAAGCTCTTTCTCGCAGTTCTTCCGTACATTACGTCCTTCATTCAGAAATCACTCCCGTAAACTCAGGTGAGTCTCCCCACCCTGTATTTTTTGCCGTATCCACGGCTGCAACCGGATAAATCAAAGGCTTGACACACGGAAACTTTGAGCCTTTGAAACGCCCGGCAAGGTTGTTGTTTTTTCGCTGTTATCAGTTGATTTTCTCAATCTTTTTGTGTAAAATGTAAACACAATGGTGCACATTACCGCATTATAATTGAGACTATCATTTTATCACTTTTTTGTCAACCCTGTCAATATAGTACAAAAAATTCAGCACAATGCACAAAGCATCGCGCTGAATTTTCTTATTTATTTAGTTATTTATCCCAATTTTTACTGTAAATCTTATTCACAACCGCATATAACGGAAGCCCCAGACCGTAACAGACAATCGCCTGCCCCGCAAAAACGGTCAGTATGTTATACCATAGCGGAACACTCTCTGCCCCGTCTAATATTATATATGTAAGCATCACACCTACCATAATTGCATTTACCACAACGGCAGGAAGCGGCAGAAGCCACTTGATCTTGATTTTCGATGTCATTACCGCCGCAATAAAGGTCGCAAGTGTCCCGATGAGCACATCCCACGGAAGCGTCATCCCAAAAGAAACGCCGATGATGTTTGCAAGTAAGCATCCGAGCGTAAGCCCCCATACTGCATCAACCATAAAGAATGGTAAAATGCACATCGCTTCGCTTATACGAAGCTGGATAGGACCGTACGAAAGCGGCGGGAATGCAAGCGTAAGAACGGCATATACCGCAGCAACCAGCGCAATACGCGCCGTGCGAGAGGTTTTGTTCATGGTTATCCTCCAAACATAAATTAAATTTTGGACTATTATATCAAATCGCTACTTCTTTTTCAAGCATTTAAAAACTTTTAGTTGACATTTATTCCAAAATGTGTATAATATTATGTTGCGGAGTTTCGCACTTGAGACTCCCATATCCTTGCCCCTGTCCACGACAGTCGGGGGCCATCAGTCCAAAAGGAGGTGTTTTCACATGGCAAAGGTTACCGCAAAGTACGAAACAGTTTTCATCATCAATGCTGAGCTTTCTGAAGAAGCTATCGCAGAGCTCGTAGCGAAGTTCAAGTCTCTCGTTGAGAAGAACGGTACTCTTGTCAATGTCGATGAATGGGGAAAGCGCAGGTTTGCATACCCGATCAACGACATGAACGAGGGCTACTATGTACTCTTTGATTTTGAGTGCGTTCCGTCTTTCCCGGCTGAGCTTGACCGTGTCTTCAAGATTACTGAAGGCATCATGCGCTCAATCATCATCTGCAAAGATGACATCGCTTAAGGAGGTTAGTCCGTATGTTGAATAAAGTTATTCTTATGGGCAGACTTACCCGTGACCCTGAGCTTCGCCACACACAGGCTGATATCCCTGTTGCGTCTTTTTCACTCGCCGTTGACCGCGGTTTTTCCCGTCGCGACGACTCTCAGCAGAATGTTGATTTTATCAATATCGTTGCATGGCGCAACACGGCAGAGTTTGTTTCCAAGTGGTTCTCAAAGGGTCAGCTTGTTGCAGTAAGCGGCAGGCTCCAGGTTCGCTCTTATAAAGACCGCGACGGCAATAACAGAACAGCAACTGAGGTTGTTGCAGACGAAGTTTTCTTCGCTGAATCAAAGCGCGATTCCGCTTCATCTGCTCCGTCTTTTGCATCTGCTCCGTCAAATTCTGATATGGGCGGCCTTAGCTCCGTTTCCTCAGGCTCCGATTTTGAAGAGCTTGTCGGCGACGACGGAGAACTTCCATTCTAATTCTTGACTAAAGGAGGACCTATCAATGGATAAGAACCTTAAGGCTCGTAAGCGCAAGAAGGTTTGCCCCTTCTGTGCAGATAAGGTAAACTATATCGATTACAAGGATGCAGGTCGTCTTCGCAGATTTACTTCTGAGCGCGGAAAGATTCTTCCCCGCAGAATGACAGGTGTCTGCGCTGCTCACCAGCGTCAGGTTACAGAAGCTATCAAGCGTGCTCGTCACATTGCGCTTCTTCCCTATGTAAACGACTAATAGAAATTAAAAGCTCTCACGAGATTCGTGAGAGCTTTTTTATTGCCTTTATCCGATGTTTATATTATAATAAAACAAAAGGGGGCGGTATGATGTTTTCACGATTTTTCAATAAACACAAAAAGCTTTGTATAATTTCCGTAAGCATTGTTGCTCTTTTTCTCATCGTGCTGTATGTTTATACCGCGTCTCTCCCCGGTATATGGCACAGGGACACCTTCCTCTACCGCGAGGATAACGGAAGCTTTAAAGGTAATAACGCCCATTCTGAGTATGAAATGAATATATCGCCATTATCTGACGGTGCGGAAGTTACCTTCCGTGTTAACGATACACTTCGCAGCTATCGCATAGTTTCGGATGAATACGGTCGCAATGTCGAAATATTTGAAGACGGCATTTCCGTTTTCAAAGGTCAGGCATCAGGGCGTGGCGATGATGTCATACTTATTGACGAGGGTGAGGGCTTCGTTGACTTTACCGTAACGATGACTACAAACGATGATTTCTTTACCGTACCCGAGGACAGTGAACAGTTCCCGTCCTACACCTCTTTATACCGCCGCGCGATAAAGCAGGTAACCGATACACGCGGAAATTTTCTCATGATGCTCCTTGCAGCTATCACAGCCGTTCTTCTCATCGTTGACCTGCGCTATCCCGACCTTTTCTTCCACCTTAAGTATATGTGGCATGTTGACGGTGGCTCGCCAAGCGAGTTTTACCGTTTTGGGCAGAAGCTCGGCAGAATAATTGACGCTGTTCTGATTGTCGGGCTCATTATTGCAACCTATATTGTCCATTGATTATGAAAAAATCTCTCGGTGTTTTCCCGAGAGATTTTTTATTCTTTCGCATCCCGTCTGACTGCGCTTATTGCAAAATTCATAAGTATTATTACCAGCACTGATGCAACTATTGATGATGCAAATGAAATCGTATAATTTCCAAGCAAGTCAAACGGCATATTCAAAAACGGCTGATTTACCGCTTGTCCCACGGTGAACAAAGCTGTGACTACTGCGAGCGACTTATTAAAGCTTTTTCCGCCGAAGAGGTCAAGCACAATAATAGAAACAAGCACTGTTTCAATAGGCATCGCAACCGCTTTGAGCGCGCTCTGCGCTATCGCAAGAGGCTTTCCAAGCTCCGTCGCCGTTATTACAAGAAGCAAAAGCTTTGATATAAGGTCTGCAACAAGACATACATTAACGGCTATCCGCAGTCCGAATTTGTCATAGATTATACCCGCCAGAATCTTTGCGAAAATAAGCCCGACAGAGAACACGCTGAGCGTGAGCGCAACAAATGACGAGTCAAACCCGATGTCTGTCAGGTGCGGAGTGGCGATACTGTAAAGAGAAAACAGCGTTGAAACCGAAAGGCACGCTATAACGATGTAGAAATACGGCTTTCTTTTAAGCTCCTCGTACTCAAAACCGTCCCAGGCGGGTTTCTTCTTTTCTTCCTTTCCGCTTTCCTCTTCTTCAGGTTTTGTAGCTTTGTCTTTATACAATATAGCAACGACCACAGTAACAATCGCGACTATCACCGCGCTCAGGAGGTACGCGTTACGAAAGCCGAAAGGATTTCCCGCTTCATATATAAGCGGTTCAAAAATCCATATCGCAACGGCAGACCCAAGCCCGTTTGAAGCTAAAATCACGCCGAGAATAGTTCCTCTATTCTTCGTAAACCACTTATTTATTATTACGCTCGCCATCGTTATCGCCGCAAGCGCAATACCACCTCCGAGAAAAACTCCTCCGAGATAGAACATCCAAAGCGACTCTGCAAAGGCGTTACAAAGAGACGAAAGCACATAGCAAACCATACCCGCCATAAGAAGCTTCTTTGTTCCGAAGCGGTTTATCAGAGAATCAAGAAACATTGTAACAATCGCGGTTGTCGCATATCTGAAAGAGTCGCTCAAAGTGAACGCGCTTCGCGAAAAGCCCATTGCAGATGTAATCGGCGCGATAAATATATTCTTTGCTGATGAGCAGAATCCGACGCCTACAAAAAGAAAGATAAAGCAAATCGAGGCAATTATCCACTTGTAATCAAGCTTTGTTTTCATTTGCTGATTATCTCCTTATCTGACCGTTTCCATGTATGAAATACTTTGTTGATGTTAATGCATGAAGTCCCATAGGACCGCGGGCATGAAGCTTCTGGGTACTGATTCCGATTTCCGCGCCAAAGCCGAACTCAAAGCCGTCGGTAAAGCGGGTGGAAGCATTCACATACACTGCCGCGGCGTCAACCTCGTTGAGAAACTTTTCGGCGTTGTCGGTGTTTTCAGTTATAATCGCTTCGGAATGCTTTGTATTATATTTATTGATATGTGAAATTGCCTCGTCAACAGAATCAACAACACGGAGCGAAATTATTGAATCGAGATATTCTTTCCCCCAGTCGTCCTCGCTAGCAGGAGATATTCCGTCTGCCGTTTTGCAGGCTCTTTCATCACCGCGAATCTCAACGCCCTTTTCAAAAAGCGCAGAAGCTATGGTCGGGATAGCCTCATCTGCAATCGCGGAATGAACTACAAGCGACTCGCACGCATTGCACACGCCAAGTCTCTGGGTTTTCGCGTTTATTATAATCTGCTTTGCCATTTCAATATCCGCAGACTCGTCAACAAATATATGGCAGTTGCCTGTTCCAGTTTCGATTACCGGAAGCGTGCTCGTTTCGACAACCGTTCTTATAAGCCCTGTGCCACCGCGCGGAATAAGGACATCGATGTATCCGTTAAGGCGCATGAGCTCGCGCGCCGTCTCGCGTGAAGTATCAGTGACAAGCTGAATTGCATCTTCTGTTATTCCACAGTCAGAAAGAGCTTTTCTGATGCACTCTGTTATCGCAATATTCGAGTTTATCGCGTCACTTCCACCGCGAAGGATTACGGCGTTGCCTGTCTTGAAACAAAGGCCAAATGCATCCGCCGTGACATTCGGACGGGATTCGTAAATTATACCGATAACACCGATAGGAACGCGCTTTGACTCTATCTCAAGACCATTCGGGCGGCGGGTGCTCATTACCACTTCACCGAGCGGAGAGCGAAGCTCTGTTATCTGCAAAAGACCTTCGCTCATCTGCCCGATTCTTTTATTATCAAGCTTTAATCTGTCAATCAGCGCCGGCGACATTCCCGCTTTTTCAGCCCGCGCAACATCCTCTGCATTTGCAGAGAGAATCTTCTCACTTTGCCGTGTAAGCTCCTGCGCCGCCGCAAGAAGCGCACGGTTTTTTTCTTCGTCCGAAATACGGTTAAGTGTAAAGGCAGCTACCTTTGCACACTCGCCTAAGTTTCTAAGATACTCCATTTATACTTCCCTGCCTTAACAGATAATTTCAGCTACTATATCTGCCGCAATCTCGCAAATTTCGCGGCATGTATGAACATTGTTGTCTCCCACCTTGTTCATTCCGAGGCGCACGGAACAAATCAATGTTCCGAGTCTTTCCTCAAACTTCGCCATAGCCTCGCGACAAAACGCATAGTGAGCCTGTTTAGCTTCCGGAGAATCTTTATCATAGTCCCCCTTTGCAAGGCCGATAGCAATAAGCATTCCGCTTACAGCGCCGCACATTTCGCGTCTTCCTGCGATGCCCCCGCCAAAAGACGATGCAATTTTTGTTACAAGCTCAAGCGGTGTTTCAAACTTCTCAGCAAACGCGCCGGCAACCGACTGTGCACAATTATATCCACTTTCAAAAAGCTCTCCTGCTCTTTTTCCGTATTCCGTCATTTTGATTATCCCCTTGCATTTTCACTTTTCTATATTATACACTCTTTTCTTCTCGTTTTAAAGATAAATTTTTCTACTTTCCGTGGAATGCTTTTATTATTTTTACTCACCGCGATATTTTTTCCGCGTTGCCTGACCTCCTCGCAAGTGCCGCTCCGCTTTATTTGCATCAAGTACCTGCTTCACCTCGAGGTAAAGACTCTTATCAAACCCCTGAAGTCGCTCGACAATGTCCTTATGAACTGTTGACTTCGATATGTAAAACTTCTTCGCCGTTTCACGAACAGTGCTTTTATTCTCAATTACATAGTGCGCGAGCTCTATCGCTCGCTCTTCAATATATGTTTTTGCCACAAAAAAGCCTCCTTCCTACCTGATTTATATGATGGAAAGGAGACTTTTATTCTGCATTTCAATTCACAAAAACGCTTGCAGAGAAAACTCTCCGCAAGCGTTTTTTAACTATTATACATTTGCAACCTCTATGCTCGGGTGAACATATTCTTTTGCCGAATTGTTAACCTCTTCAGGCTTTTTGAAGGTCGGCACAACACTGTGCAAAGCTTCACGGACCTTTTCATCGTCATCCGTTTCACAAGCCTCTTTGAGAATCCTCAGCTTCTCTTCAATTTCCGACACCGAAAGCGGTTCGTCCTTTTCAATGAAGATGAGCTTGTTTTCGGTTTTTTCAAGCTTGTCCGTATCAATAAGAAGCTCCTCGTAAAGCTTTTCACCCGGACGAAGACCGGTTTCGACAATCTCGATATCGCCCATTCCCGAAAGCCTGATCATATTCTCTGCAAGGTCATATATCTTTACAGGCTTACCCATATCAAGAACGAAAAGCTCGCCGTTTTTAGCAATCGCACCCGACTGCAAAACAAGCTGGGACGCCTCAGGAATCGTCATAAAGTAACGGATTATGCGTTTGTCGGTAATTGTTACAGGTCCGCCATTTGCAATCTGGCGCTTAAAGAGCGGAACAACCGAACCTGCCGAACCAAGAACATTACCGAATCTCGTCATGCTGTACTTGACCTTTCCGGTCGTACTTGCACCGAGGACAATCATCTCGCACATACGCTTTGTCGCGCCCATGACATTCGTCGGGTTAACCGCCTTATCGGTGGAAACCATCATAAATCTCTCAGCTTCGTACTTTTCACACAAATCCACAAGAATCTTTGTTCCGAAGACATTGTTTTCAACCGCTTCAATACAGTTATGCTCCATAAGCGGAACATGCTTATGCGCCGCGGCGTTTATAACAATCTGAGGACGGTGCTCAGCAAAAATGCGCTCCATTGCTTTCCTGTCGGTTATTGAAGCAATCTCAACATTCATGTCAAGCGCCTCGCCATATGCAATGCGAAGCTCCTGCTGGACATCATACGCGCCGTTTTCGTATATATCAAGAACCACTATCTTCTTCGGCTTCATTTTTGCAAGCTGTCTGCAGATTTCCGACCCGATTGAGCCACCGCCACCGGTTATGAGAATAACTTTATCTTTATAGTACTCTCGTGTTTTAGCGTTGGACATAACAACCGATTTTCTCAAAAGGAGCTCTTCAATATCAAATTCTCTGAGCTGACGCTTTCCGCCTGCCGATTTCATAAGCGGATAGTCATAAAGCTTTACTTTGTATCCCGCTTTTGTGTAATAATCATACATCCGCTTTCTTTCATCGTCAGAAAGCTTCGGAATTGCAAAAACTATTTCTTGAATTTCAAGCTCCTTGAGCTGTTCAACTGCTGACTCGTCTTCAAAAAAGACCGGAATCCCGTTAATCTCACGG
The DNA here is from genome assembly GCA_045595605.1 of Eubacteriales bacterium. Taxonomy (GTDB): domain Bacteria; phylum Bacillota; class Clostridia; order Oscillospirales; family JAAYXM01; genus SIG480. The sequence goes on along the minus strand of JAZOAS010000129.1, from coordinate 5,896 downwards.
CCTACCTTATCTCGGTTGACATCAAGGAAACAACGCGGTGCGTAAACGGAAGCTTCATTGTTCAGAAGCTCGTCTGCAAGCGTAACACCGACGCTTCCTGCACCGACAATCGCTATTTTTATCTTGTTCTGTGCTTTTTTCTTCTCTCCGAGAACTTTCTTTCCCGCGAAAATGTGGAGCAAAAAGCCAAGGAACTTTCCTTTCGCGGTATACCCGTTACTGCATTTATACGCATAGCGGTACATCATCCTCATACCGAGCGAAGCGATTAGATTGAGCGAAGCAACGGAAAGAAGAGTCGGGAAAGTAAGGTGCTCTATCGGCAAAACAGCCTCTACCACATATGTAGCAAGAAACGCGACACAGTCCGCCATAAGAAGCTTTATGTAGCTCTGTATTCCGCCGTATCGCCATATCTGGGAGTATATATTACCGAAAATTCTTGCACCGAAAATGCAGACAAAAGAAACGGCAGCCTGCACGAATGCTCCCGATACAGAAAGCCCGATATTTCCCTTATAAATAAACAAAAGGAGAAAATCGACAGCCATAAGAATCAGGATATCATAAATGACGAGCTGCCATCTGATATTGTTTCTTTTTCTTATTACCAACCCGATTACCCCCTTTCCGGAAACACTCTTCCAGTTTATTAAATCTTTGTCAACAATAATATCATATCGTGCCTTCAATGTCAAGGAATTTGACTTTTTTAGACAAAAAATACATATTTCAAGCTTTAAAAAAATTCCTTTGTATTGACTTGACACCTGCTTTGATGTAGAATGTCTTTGTTTGCACAAAGGGGATGTATTTTTATGAAAAGCAAGTATATAACAGATCATCGCACAAGTGTTCTCCTGTTCATTTTCATCTGGCTTATGTATGCCGTAGTTTATATGACGAAGAACTGCTACACAGCAGCTATGGCAGGCATCGTAAACGAAGGAATCATGACAAAATCGCAGACTGGGCTCATCGCCGCCTGCTTCTATCTCTCCTACGCTCCTTTCCAGGTCGTCGGAGGCAAACTTGCCGACAAGTACCCGCCTGAAGTTCTTCTTCTCATAGGCCTTGCGGGCGCGGCAATTTCAAACCTTCTTATTTACCTCAACCAGAATTATATCTTTATGATGATTGTCTGGACCTTCAACGGTGCTATTCAGTTCGGAATCTGGCCCGCTGTCTTTAAAATCGTCTCATCAAATCTTGAGAGAGCGTACAGAAAAAAGGCTATCTTCCTTATCTCACTTTCTTCGTCATCAGGTATGGCACTTGCCTATATCGTTGCTGCATTTATAAAGGACTGGAAGAATAACTTCCTGCTCTCAGCAATACTTCTTTTCTTCTTTACCGCTGCAACAGCTGTTGTTTATTTCTTCATTAACCGCAATGTAGCTTTCGAAGAAGAAGCGCCTGCGGTACAGACTTCACCCTCCGAGTCTGTTACAAAAGTTACGACAACTAAGGTTCTTTTCGGCGCAGGGCTCGCCTTCCTTCTCATTCCCTTTATCATTACTGACCTCGTAAGCCTTGGTGTCAAGAACTTCGCCCCGACAATGCTTATGGAATCATACGACACCATATCTCCGATGGTAGGAAACTTCTTAAATGTCTTTCTTATCATCGCAGGAGTTCTCGGCACTTTCCTCGTAAAGTTTATCTATCCCCGATTTGTCAAAGAGGAGCTCTCGGGTGTCCGTAACATAGGCTTTATAAGCCTTCCGCTTCTAGCTCTCTGCATTTTTGTCGGAAGTAAATATGTCAGTGTTCCTGTTACCGTTATTTCACTCTGTATCATTTCTGCCTGCTCTGCGATTATGTCAACGCTTCGTTCATACTACTCGGCAAGCTTTGCGAAATACGGAAAAAACGGCGAAGTTGCAGGTATTATCAACGCCTGCTCATCACTCGGCATTGTCGTCCAGAGCTACGGACTTTCAAAGGTAGCGGATACATATAACTGGCCGACAGTATTTTCGGTTATCACCGTCTTGTGGGTTATCTTCCTTGTGGTTACCTCTCTTATTCTCCCTCTCTGGAAAAAATTCAAACGCGAAAATTAAGCATGTCTCTCTGCGGAAAATCTGCAGAGAGATTTTTCTTTTATTTTTGCGGTTTTTATGCAAAATACTCTTGATAAATTTGCCATTTTGTGTTAAATTATATAAGGTTAACTATTTATATTAATATAAGAAAGGGTTGTATCACAAATGGCATCAAAAGTTTTGGTTGAAACATCATCCCGTCATGTTCATGTTACTAAGGAACATCTCGAGATCCTCTTCGGTAAAGGCGCTGTTCTTCACAACAAGCGCGAGCTTTCCCAGCCGGGACAGTTCCTCACAGAAGAGAAGGTTACTCTCGTAGGCCCGAAGCGTGAAATCGCAAATGTTTCTATCCTCGGTCCGGAAAGACCTGCTACTCAGGTTGAAGTTTCTCTTACAGACGCTCGTACTCTCGGCGTTTCTGCTCCTATCCGCGAAAGCGGCGATGTTGCAGGAAGCGCTGCTTGCAAACTCGTAGGTCCGGCAGGCGAGGTTGAGCTTACAGAAGGCGTTATCGCTGCTCAGCGTCACATCCACCTCACTCCGGATGTTGCGGCAGAGTTTGGCGTTGCTGATAAGGAAATTGTTTCTGTAAAGATTGACAGCGCTCGTTCACTCATTTTCGACGAGGTTGTTGTTCGCGTAAGCGAGAAGTTCGCTCCGGCTATGCATGTTGACACAGACGAGTCAAACGCTGCTGCTCTCTCAGGCGAAGTTTACGGCGAAATCATCAAGAAATAATTATGCTTTACGATCTGGTTTTAAAAAACCGTTCTTACAGGCGTTTTGATGAAAGCGTTAAGATTTCAGAAGAATCTCTCCTTGAGCTTATAAACCTTGCGAGGCTTTCTTCCTCTGCCGCTAACCGCCAGACTTTAAAATTCCGACTTGTCACCTCCCCCGATGAATGTGAGAAGGTTTTTTCTCTCACTTCCTGGGCAGGCTATATTAAAGACGGAGCCCCAAAGAAAGGCGAGCGACCGAGCGCGTATATCGTAATTCTTAACGACAATTCGCTTTTTAGCAATAACGCCATTGACACAGGCATCGCATCCGAGGCTATTCTTCTCGGGGCTTGTGAAAAAGGACTTGGCGGATGTATGATAGCAAGCTTTAAGGCTTCTCCCCTTATTGAAGCGCTCTCTATCCCTGAGTCTCTCGAACCGAAGCTGGTCATCGCACTCGGCAAACCGGTTGAAACGGTCGTTATCGAGGATATGAAGGATAACGATGTTAAATACTGGCGCGACGATGATAAGGTTCACCATGTTCCGAAACGTTCACTTGATGAACTTATAGTTTAATACTATTTTCATAAATTTACTAAGGAGGAAAAACACCATGGCAAAAATTCAGAGAAAAAAAGTTTCCATGGACGGTAACACCGCTGCGGCTCATGTAAGCTATGCGTTTACTGAGGTTGCTGCGATTTACCCCATCACACCTTCAAGCCCGATGGCTGAAGTTACAGACACATGGTCTGCAACAGACAAAAATATCTTCGGCGAACCCGCAAGAAACATCTTCGGCGACCGCGTCAAGATGGTCGAAATGCAGTCTGAAGGTGGCGCAGCAGGCGCTGTTCACGGCTCACTCGCTGCAGGTGCTCTTACTACAACTTACACAGCTTCACAGGGTCTTCTTCTTATGATCCCGAACATGTACAAGATCGCAGGTGAGCTTCTCCCGAGCGTTATCCACGTTTCTGCTCGTTGCGTTGCTTCCCATGCTCTCAACATCTTCGGTGACCACTCAGACGTTTATGCTTGCCGTCAGACAGGCTACGCTATGATGGCTGAAACAAACCAGCAGGAAATCATGGACCTCGGTGCTGTTGCTCACCTCGCAACTATCAAGGGCCGTGTTCCGTTCCTCAACTTCTTTGACGGTTTCAGAACTTCCCACGAAATCCAGAAGATTGAAGCCTGGGATTATGAAGACCTCAAGGAAATGGTAGATATGGATGCAATCCGTGCATTCCGCGCTCGCGCTATCAACCCTGAGCATCCGGTTCTCCGTGGCTCTGCTGAAAACGGCGATATCTTCTTCCAGCACAGAGAAGCATGTAACGAATACTACAATGCTCTTCCCGCTATCGTTGAAGAATATATGGACAAGGTCAACGCAAAGCTTGGCACAGACTACAAGCTCTTCAACTACTACGGTGCTCCCGATGCTGACCGTGTAATCGTTGCTATGGGTTCTATCTGCGACGTTGCAGAGGAAGTCATCGACTATATGAATGCTAACGGCGAGAAGGTTGGTCTTGTTAAGGTTCGCCTTTACCGTCCGTTCGTTCCGGAAAAGCTCATCGAAGCTATCCCGGCTACAGCTAAGAAGATTGCTGTTCTTGACAGAACAAAGGAACCCGGTTCTCTCGGTGAGCCGCTTTACCTTGATGTTGTTACTGCTCTTGCTTCAAAGGGCGTTACAGACAAGACAGTTGTAGGCGGCCGTTACGGTCTCGGTTCTAAGGATACTCCTCCTGCAAGCATCTTCGCTACATTCGCAAACCTTGCAGAAGCTACACCGAAGAACAACTTCACTATCGGTATTGTTGACGACGTTACAGGTCTTTCTCTCGAAGAGAAGGCTTGCCCCGACACAGCTGCAGAGGGCACAATCTCCTGCAAGTTCTGGGGTCTCGGCGGCGACGGTACAGTTGGTGCTAACAAGAACTCAATCAAGATTATCGGTGACCATACCGACAAGTTCATTCAGGCATACTTCCAGTATGACTCAAAGAAGACAGGCGGTATCACAATTTCTCACCTCCGCTTTGGTGATAAGCCGATTAAGTCAACTTACTATGTAAATAAGGCAAACTTCGTTGCTTGCCATAACTCTTCTTACATCCTCAAGGGATACAAGATTGTTGAAGATGTTGTTCCGGGCGGAACATTTATGCTCGACTGCCAGTGGTCAAAGGACGAGCTCGACGCTCACCTCCCAGCATCTGTCAAGTCATACATCGCTAACAACAACATCAAGTTCTACACAATCGATGCTACAAACATCGCTATCAAGGAAATCGGCAACGCAAAGGTTAAGAACACAATTCTCCAGTCTGCTTTCTTTGCTCTTGCTAATATCCTTCCGAAGGATGAAGCTATCGACTACATGAAGAAGATGGCATACAAGTCCTACATCAAGAAGGGTGAAGCTATCGTTGAACTCAACTACAAGGCTATCGACGCAGGTGCTAACGCTATGGTCGAGATTGATGTTCCGGCTTCCTGGAAGGACGCTAAGGACGATTCAGTCAAGGCTCCGGCTACCGGCAAAAGAGCTGATCTCGTAAACTTCGTAAACAACATCGTTGAGCCTGTTTCACGCATGCAGGGTGATTCTCTCCCGGTATCAGCATTTAAGGACATGGCTGACGGTACATTCCCGCAGGGCTCTGCAGCTTACGAGAAGCGTGGCGTTGCAGTTTCAGTTCCGGTATGGCATCCTGAAAACTGCATCCAGTGTAACAACTGTGCTTTCGTCTGCCCGCACGCTACAATCCGTCCGTTTGCTCTTACTGCTGACGAGGCTGCTAAGGCTCCGGATGTTACAAAGTTCACAGAAAAGCCTGTCCTCAAGACAGACTACAAGTTCACAATGGCAATAAGCCCGATGGACTGCATGGGATGTACTCTCTGCGTAAAGGCTTGCCCTGTAACTGCTAAGGCAGAGCGCGACGGTACACCCGAGAAGAAGGCTATCGAAATGACAGCTCAGGCTACACAGCTTGACCAGCAGGCAGCATTTGACTACTGCGTTGCTAATGTTTCTGAAAAGCCCGAACTCATCAACAAGACAATCAAGGGCAGCCAGTTCAAGCAGCCGCTCCTCGAGTTCTC
>JAZOAS010000128.1:0-8999 GCA_045595605.1 Eubacteriales bacterium | reverse complement strand
ATAACCGTTCACGGCAGAACGCGCGCATCTATGTATTCAGGGCGCGCTGACTGGGACATCATCCGCGATGTCAAGGAGGCAGTTAAGATTCCGCTTATCGCAAACGGCGATGTCTTTGAGGCGGAAGACGCTGTAAAAATCCGCAAGTGGACCGGGTGCGACGGTGTTATGATTGGCAGAGCTTCTTTCGGTAACCCGTGGATATTTAAGCGCAGTCGCGAAGCTCTTGAGAGAAAAGAGATTTCGCCACTTCCTTCGCTTTCCGACCGTCTCACCGTTGCCGAGGAGCAGATTGCGCTTTCCGCAAAGCAGAAAAGCGAGAAGGTCGCAGTGCTCGAAGCGCGACGGCATATCGCTTGGTATCTGCGCGGAGTCCGAGGCGGAAACGCGTATAAGATTCGTGTCAATACGATTTCGACTCTTTCTGAGCTTCACAGACTTTTAGAAGAAATAAAACACACTTTGGGATAATAAAAATGGCATAGCCTTGTGGCTATGCCATTTTTTATTACATCTCTGCAATTGAGTCTGCTGTTTTGCTGTATTTTTCAATTTTCGCCGCAGCCTCTGCCATATCCGCACCGCTTGCAAGGATATAAACCTTGATCTTTGGCTCTGTTCCCGACGGGCGGATTATAAAGCTCGTTCCGTCTTCCATTTCAAAGTAGAGAACATTGCTTCCCGACATCGGAAGCTCCTCGCCGAGATTTGTCTTTCCCGTGAGATAGTCGCGAACGCGTACAACCCTCTCGCCACCGAGAGTTTCGGGCGGAGTTTCGCGAAGCGTTTTCATTATTGCACTCATCTTTTCAAGTCCGGAAACGCCCGGAAGCACGACATTTACCGTCTTTTCTGCATACGCGCCGTACTTTTCGTAAAGCTCATTCATCGCGTCATAAAGGCTCATATTACGGCTCTTATAATACGCCGCCATTTCCGCAATCATCATCGACGCGGTAACAGCGTCCTTATCACGGCAGAAGTCGCCCATGAGGTATCCGTAAGACTCCTCGTAACCGAGAAGGAAGCCTTCACTTCCTGCCTCTTCAATCTTTCCCGCGATAAATTTAAACCCCGTAAAGGTTTCATACATCTTTACATTGTTCACTTCACATACCTTGCGCGCCATTTCGGTTGTAACAATCGTCTTTATCGCATACGACTTATCCGAAAGCTCGCCTGCTTCTTTCTTCGCGCGGATTATATAGTCGAGAAGCAAAACGCCCATCTGGTTTCCGGAAATCGTTACATACTCGCCCTCAGAATTTCGCACTATAACTCCGACGCGGTCAGCATCAGGGTCTGTTCCTATAATGAGGTCAACATTCTCGCGCTTTGCAAGCTCTATTGCAAGGTAAAAGCCTTCGCGATTCTCAGGGTTCGGGCTCTTTACCGTCGGGAAGTTTCCGTCGGGTATGCTCTGTTCGGGAACGCTTATGACATTCTTTATTCCCATTCGCTTGAAAATCTCAGGGACAAGCTTATAGCCCGTACCGTGGAACGGAGTATAGACGATTTTAAAATCGTCCCCCGCCGCCGTCACTGCATCCTTATTTATTCTGCACGAAAGCGCGTGGACAAGAAACGCCTCGTCAACCTCTTCACCCATTACGGTTATAAGGCCTTTTTCTACACCCTCGTCGAAATCCATTTTCGTTATTCCGTTAAAAAGGTCTATCTTGCGTATCTCAGAAAGCACCTCGTCAGCTTCCTTCGGCGGAAGCTGAGCGCCGTCCTCCCAATACGCCTTATAGCCGTTGTACTCCTTCGGGTTGTGGCTTGCGGTTATGTTTATTCCCGCGATGCAGGAAAGCGCGCGAAGCGCAAACGAAAGCTCGGGTGTCGGGCGCATGGACTCAAAAATATACACAGGGATACCGTTTCCCGCAAGGACGCTCGCCGTCTCGCGGGCGAAGGTATCGCTCATTATACGGCTGTCCATACACACCGCAACACCGCGCTGCATCGTCTTCTTGCCGAGTTTTTTTATAACCTCGCAAAGGCCCTGCGTCGCCTGGCGGACGGTATATACATTCATTCGGTTAATTCCCATACCGAGAACACCGCGAAGCCCCGCCGTACCGAAATTCAGAGGAGAAAAGAATCTGTCCTCTATTTCCTTTTCATTTTCTTTTATCGACAGAAGCTCGCCTCTTTCTTCCTCTGTCAGACTTTTTTCAGAAAGCCATCTTTCGTACTCTTTTTTATACTCCATATATGCTTCCTCCTTATTTGTGATATCCTGAACCCTCTTCTATTTTAAATGCGCGGTATATCTGCTCAAGTACCATTATACGGGCAAGGTGATGCGGAAATGTCATCCTTGACATCGAAAGCCGCAAATCTGCCGTTTGCTTTATCTTTTCCGAAATACCGTTTGAACCTCCGATTAAAAAACAGAGCTTCGATTTCCCCTGAACCGCAAGGCGCGAAATTTTTTCAGACAGCTTTTCGCTTGAAAGACTCTCTCCCTCTATGCACATCGCAATTACATATGCATCCTTCGGGATTTTTGAGGATATTACCTCCGCCTCAGAATCGAGCGCCTTTGCAATTTCGCTTTCATTCTTTACGGCGATTTCGGAAAGCTCGCAGATATTCAATTTGCAGTATGCCGAAAGCCTCTTCTTGTATTCGTTCACAGCATCGGCAAAAAACTTTTCTTTCAGTTTTCCTACACAAATTATATCTATCGAAAGCATCTCTTATTCCCCTACCGTAACAATTTCTCCGCGTTTTCCGCGGGGCGCAACATAGAGCATCATATCTACTCCGGGAATGATTCCGTCATTTGTGAGCGCCGTATGTACCGCCGTGTATGCTTCACTTGGTGTATTATTCTCCGCGCTTATGTGACCGAGGATAATGTGTTTTGTACCCTCGTGAGCCGCGCGGACGGCAACACACGCGCATTCATCATTTGAAAGATGCCCGCGCCCGCCGGATATTCTTTCCTTCAGAAACGCGGGGTATCTGCTGTAACGCAGACGGCGTTTATCGTAATTTGATTCAAGAAGCAAAATATCCGAGCCGAGAAGCTTTGTGAGGAGCGTATCGTCAACATGGCCGATATCGGTCGCGACGGTGGCTATTTCCTTTCCGTTTGAAAAACGGTAGCCCATGCTCTCGTAGGTGTCATGAGGCGTGTGGAAAGCTTCAACCGAAAAGCTTCCGAAAGAAAGCTCCTCTCCTGCTTTCACAACCTTTATTTCGCCGTCAAGGCTCTCTATCCTCTCACCTATTCCGCGCGCAGTTCCGGCTGACGCGTAAACCGGCGCAGATGTCCTCTCAAGAAGCTTCAAAAGCCCCGTTATGTGGTCGCTGTGCTCGTGGGTAATGAAGATTGCGTCTATGTCCGAAATCGCCACGCAAAGAGAAGACAGCTCACGGATAATTCTCGTTGCGGAAATCCCCGTATCTACCAGTATATTAACTTTTCCGTCTGATATATATGTGCAGTTGCCGTTTGAGCCACTTGCAATAGAACAAACCTTTATCATAAACTTCCCTCTGCTAAAAAGGAACGGACATCTCTGACCGTTCCTTTAAATATTTACTGTGCCTTCTGTATCGACGGCCCGTCGGGCATCTCAACTCGTCTGATATGAGCGCCCATAGCTGTAAGTTTTTCTACGATATGCTCGTATCCGCGCTCGATATGGGAAACATCCTCAACCTCGGTTGTTCCTTCAGCCGCAAGACCCGCTATAACAAGCGCGGCTCCTGCGCGAAGGTCGCACGCGCGCACCGGCGCACCCATAAGGCTCGGAACGCCCTCTACAACGGCAGTCTTACCGTCAACAGAAATCTTCGCACCCATTCTGCGAAGCTCCTCTACATATCTGTATCGGCTGTCCCATACACCCTCGGTAACGAGGCTCATTCCCTCTGCCATAGAGAGAACTACCGTTGCCTGAGGCTGCATATCTGTCGGGAAGCCGGGGTAAGGCAATGTTTTGATATTCGTTTTTGAAAGCGGAGCAACTCGCCTTACAAGGACAGAGTCGTCGTATTCCGTAATCTCTGCACCCATTTCAGCAAGCTTTGCAGTAATACAGTCGAGATGCTTCGGGATTATGTTCTTAACTAAAACCTCACCGCCGGTCGCTGTAACTGCCGCCATATATGTTCCCGCTTCAATCTGGTCGGGGATGATAGTGTATGTTCCGCCGGAGATGCTCTTCACGCCACGGACCTTTATAACATCCGTTCCCGCACCGCTGACATTTGCGCCCATGGAGTTCAGGAAGTTCGCAAGGTCAACTATATGCGGTTCCTTTGCGGCATTTTCGATTACCGTAAGCCCGTCTGCAAGGACGGCGGCAAGAATGGAGTTTATAGTCGCGCCGACAGAAACGACATCGAGATATATCGAAGCCGCCTTGAGTCGGCCTTCACTGTCCGCAAAGACATAACCGTTCTGAACATCGACATTTGCGCCTAAAAGCTTGAACGCTTTGGTGTGCTGGTCAATCGGGCGGTCACCGAGGTTACATCCGCCGGGAAGCGCAACCTGAGCCGAACCGAAGCGGCCGAGGAGAGCGCCTATAAGGTAGTACGATGCACGGATAAGGCGCGCCATATCATAATCTGCTTTTGTTGTTCGTATTTTAGACGCGTTTATCTCAACACAGTTGCGGTTTATAAGGCGCACATCTGCACCAATATCGCGCAAAAGGTCAAGCATAAGCGTAACATCGCGGATTTCGGGAATGTTTTCAATTCTGCAGGTACCGTCAACAAGGAGCGCAGCAGGAATTATCGCCACTGCCGCATTCTTCGCGCCGCTTATAGTTACCTCACCACGGAGCTTATGTCCGCCGTCTATAACATACTTCGTCAAAGTTCCTGCACCCTCCTTCTGCGTTGTTTTTTACAAACTCTGAAAGAATATTCTTCCCTGAATTTAAATTGATATCCGCCAAATTAAATTATATCAGCTTTCTTATGAAATTGCAAAGCTTATTTTCTATATACTGAAACTTTTTTAAGAATTTATGAATTATGCAAAAGTTCACCGTCTGACATATCCACATAAAAAACGCCGGAATCCGTTGAAATTTCAAGGGTTGGGAGAAGATAAACGCTTCCGCCCGCCGGTTTTTTCGGCAGATATCCGTATTGGATTTCTTTAACTGTTATTTTCTCAATTCCCGCTTTTTTTATTTCATCCGCAAACTCAAGCAAAAGAGCTGAGACCTTCATCGTTTTTCCTTCTGCACGAATGAGCTGACCTGCGCCGATAAAGCTTCCTTTTCCGAGGACACTTCCCGACGAAGAAATCTTAAGCTCTACATCAGCCCCAAAAACCCTGACGCCGCCAAAAACCTGCGGAATCGTTACATCATATCCGCCCTGCGCCGATTCTACCGAGATTTTGTTTCCGGAAGTCGAAAGATCAAGCTTTCCGGCTATACTCTTTGCAAGGCTTTTTGCTTCTTCGGAGGTGTTTACGGCAGAGCCATCTTCATATACAACAGAGAATGACTCACTTGAGAACATCATATTCCCCAAAGCACCGGAATATACCGTGCGCCCCTGTTCAACCGTTTCTTCAACCTCTCCGAGAAGCGCTTTCGCAAGGCTTGCGGTATCCTCGGACACTTTAACCGTCGCGTGGCGTATTTCAACCTGCTCTGACGGAATAGTTTCTTCCGAAACCGAAATTCCCTGATTGCGCAATACTTCGATTACCTCGCTCTGGAGCTGAAGACCGTCCTTTTTCGCCTCATTCTCCTTCATCATGTATGTTCCAAAGAGAAATGCATTCACGGCAAAAAGGAAAAGTATCAAAATTGTTTTAGCTCTCGACCAATCCAAATTCTACGCCTCCTTTTTGCTCTCTCGCTCAATTCCTCCTATATACCAGGCAAATGAAATCTCATTCTCTCCGCTGTCGCGATATCTGAGGTTTATGTCGCCCGTCTCACCAGCGCCCTTTACCGCGGCGGCAACTATGCGCTCAGGCACATACGAAGACAGCTTCGGCGTTTTTTCATATCCGCGAAGATTGAATCTTGCCGAGCGAACACTTCTTCCCTTGATGAGAACGCTTGAGAAATACAGCGTCTCTCTCATATCGACGGGAACGCCACCGACATGGCGCCCGAAAATTACCTCGGTTCCGTTTGTTCCCTCAGAAACCGATGCAATATATATTCCACCCTCGCCGGGGAGTTTTGAAGCAAGTGTTGCGGTCAGCTTTCTCGCCGCTTCGGTTTTTTCCGCAAGCGTCGGGACATCAAAATCGCTCTCGACCGGGATTCCGAGTATGTCGTCCGCTTCTTCGCGGGTATCCGTATAGGCAAGCTCGCCGTCGGGAGAGATTTTGAGCGTTACGCGGTCTGCAATATAAACCTCTGTTCCGTCCTGCTCTGCATATTTTTCGGGAGCAACATCAGAAAGCCCGAACACCTCAAGCGCAGCGGCGGAGGTTTCGGTTGAGAAGTTTACAACAGAGTTGTACGCCGAGAGTATCGGAAGCTTCTTTTCAACTTCGGGGAGAACGGTTTCCGCCATAAGCACACGGTAGTCTTCCTCTTCCCTCTCTGCACCGAAACGCACCTGCTCACAAGAGAGAAGCGCCATTGACTCACGAAGCTGTTCTGAGGAAACATCGGTCTGCGCAAAGTAAATCTTTCCGTTCTCTGCATTCTTTACATAAATTGTTATGTTGCGTTTTTCAGCCGAGAACACATAATATCTTCCGTGGATGCTCTCATCACCGTTAAACGATCCAAGCCACATTCTGACAGCAGAGAGAGGAATGTCCGTACGATAGTCCAAAAAAACGCCCGCGCCCGCTATCGCCCTTTCCCACGAGCTTATGTCTGCCTCGGAAAAGCTCTTTGCACGCCTTAAACTCTGAGCGACATCTGAACGCACGCCAAAATACAGCTCGTCGCTCTTGTCGCTTGAATAAATCGCGCCGCGACGGCCGTTTTCATCGGTTATAACTACCGCAAGCGGTCGTATTCCGAAGCGGTCAAGGTCGGAGTCCTTTCCGGTTCTCGTTTCCTGCGAAACCGAAAAGTCAAAAAACGAGTCAACACGAAGCTCGCCAAAGGGGCTGTCATAAAACCACACGGCATAGGTGAGATATACCATTCCGATAAGAAGAATGCAAATCAGAACATTCTTTATTTTTTCTTTTGTAGAAGTCATGCCCCGACCTCCGCATCAAGCGGCAGGAAAACAGAAACACAGGTGCCCTTCTGATATTCGCTTTCGAGCTTTATCTCGCCGCCGTAATGCTCGACAATCTCCTTTGCGATTGCAAGGCCAAGACCTGTTCCGCCCATCTCGCGGCTTCTCGCCTTATCTACGCGGTAGAAGCGCTCAAACAGACGCGGAATATCCTTTTCGGGAATACCTATTCCGTTATCCTTAACCGTGATTTTGACGAAATTGTTATCAGTTTTTTCTGCTGAAAATTCAATTTTTCCGTTATCGGGGGTGTATTTAACCGCATTTGAAAGAAGGTTTACGAAAACCTGCTCGATTCTCTCGCGGTCGCCGTAGAAGGTGGAGAGTGACGCGTCCATTGACATCGTAAGCTTCTGACCGCGGCGACGGGCTTCCATTTCCATTGCGCGGTATGCGTTTTCGACGCTCTTTTTAAGTGAGAAGTTTTCGTTCTTCCAGTCCATCTTCGCAGAATCGAGCTTCGAAAGCGAAAGAAGGTCCTTTACTATTCGGGTCATTCGATCAGTTTCGTTGAGAATAACATCAAAGAACTGCGCCTTCATCTCATCCGGTGCATCAGGCGACTCTGCAAGAGTTTCCGTATAGCTCTTTACATTTGTAAGAGGCGTGCGAAGCTCGTGAGATACATTCGCAACAAATTCACGGCGCGACTTTTCAAGCTTCTGTTGCGCGGTGAAGTCGTGGATAATCGCGATGACACCGTGCTCGCCGCCTTCCTCGCCAAAGAGAGCAAAGCTTATCTTGAGCGCCTTTTCACCTACTTCAAGGTCATACTCCGAAAGACCTTCCTCGTTTTTGAGAAGGTCTGCAAATTCTATTCCGCTATCAGAGAAAATCTCGTTGTAGGTCTTAGCCTTTTTCTCGTCAAAGCCGAGCATCTCAACAGCCGAGGGGTTATAGTGGATGAGGTCGCCGTTTTCCGAAAACGCTGTTACGCCGTCTGCCATATACAAGAATATAGTATCAAGCTTGTTTCTCTCATCCTCAACCTTCGCAAGCGTTGAGTTGAGCGCATTCGCCATGTCATTGAAGGTTTCGGTGAGCGTTCCTATCTCGTCGTTTGAGTTTACGGAAAGCGTTGTATCAAGCTCGCCCATTGAGAGCTTTTTCGCACCCTTTGTTATGTTTTCAATCGGGGTTGTTATTGTTTTTGCAAACAAGAAGCTCAAAATTACAGCTATGAGAAGTGCAAAGGTCATACTGCGGAGGATGATTGAGAACATCGAAGATGTGAGGTTCTGCATATCCTGCTTCGTGTCTTTTATATAGACGATGTATTCAACCTTCCCGTCAACCTCAATCGGACACGCGCGGTCAATATATCCGCTTGAAAGCTTCTTCTCCTGGCCTATTTTGCCCGAAAGCGCCGCTATGATTGCGGGTGTTCTTTCAACCTCGCCCTCTTTTGAACCGAAAAGAGTTTTGCCCGTTTCGCCGTCAAGTATGTAGTAGTTTCGATATCCGCTTATCTTCATCGCCGAAGAGTACGCCTTTACAGCAGTATTAAGCCTTGCCGCACCGTCTTCTGCGCTTGCCTCATTTTTGAGCATCGCAAATAACTCGGCGTTGAAAACCGAGTTCATCTGTTCCGTAAAGTCGTCAAAGTAATAAACCGAAACGCGGTTGAGCATAAAGGTTCCGACAATCGCCATTACGGAAACTATCAAAAGAACAAACACAAGCACAAGCTTCATCTGCAATGAACGCAAAGCTATCCCTCCAAGCAAAAATCGCTTTTAATCAGCAAACATATATCCTGCTCCGCGGCGCGTTACTATGCGCACGGGGTTTGC
>JAZOAS010000127.1:0-7011 GCA_045595605.1 Eubacteriales bacterium | reverse complement strand
GGCTCGGATAATGGCGTAAAAACACTTGTCCCTGCAATGGCGGGAATGAAGTTTTTAGGTCGTGCAGACGATGTCGGTGATGCGATAAAAGCGGCGGACGGAATCAGCGACACGGTAAAAGCCGTAGATGCTACAACAGACGCGGCAAAGGCAGCGGAAACAGTAAAAACGATTGAAAATGTCGAAGAAGCTATTGATTTGCCGCATATTAAATATCCTGGTGATGATCCAAGCATAGCTCCTGGAAAAGATTTTGAGTGGCGTGGTAAATATCCTCCAACTGAAGGTAATGGGGCTTGGTACAATCCTAAAACAGACGAGAGTATGCATTGGGATTTGGATCACAAAGATCCGATCGGTCCGCATTGGGATTACATTGATTCGAATGGGAATTTCTTCAGAGTGTTCAAAGACGGAAGAATAGAACTATCCCAAAAAGGAGGAAAGAATAGATGAATGGAAATTTTTACAATGATTGGAGATTGACCAATCAGAAGAATTATTTATGCAACAAAAAATTGAGACGAAAGTTTTACGACGAGACAAGTGAAACATGGGATCATGATCATTGTGCCTTTTGTTGGACGAGGATAGATGTTGAATCTCCTCCTGTATATACGGATGAAGAAGGGCATTGGATATGTGAAGAATGCTATGAAGATTTTAAAGAAATGTTCAAGTGGGAAGTTGTAGGTTAAAAAACTGCTTCATCTAAAGAAAAAATACTTTTACAGTTAGGTCATCAGACACCGAGAATCAGATGAGGAGGAAATATGAAGAATTTAGAGAGATTTATTCAGAACGACAAATATTTTGACGAACGGTTTTTCGGGGAATCTGATATGACATTTGCGCTGAAAGAAAATCCCAAGTTCAATATCTATCTGTGGGAAGGGTTTATTGATGATATTTGCGAAAATCCTCGCACAGATGAGACTGGACATTGGATAGGTTTTACACGGGATAATAACGAATTTATAAGAACATATAGCGGTTATCCTGTAGAGATAGACCTTGATGAGTATATAAAGGATCTCATGTTGTATAAGGATATAGACTTTGAGAAGGAATTTGGAAAAGAAACACAGGAAGTTTATGATCTCATTATTGATTTTCTTCTGTTTGCGAAGGAAACTAAACAAACTGTTGTTGTGGAAAACGGCTGATTAAAACAAAAGGGATGGTTAGATGATATACATTACAGGTGATACACATATTCCGACAGAAGATATACAAAAGCTTTCTTCCAAAAGGTTTCCCGAGCAAAAAAATCTCTCAAAGGAAGATTATGTAATAATTTGCGGTGATTTTGGAGGCGTATGGGATAGAAGCAATGAAGAGAAGTATTGGTTAAAGTGGCTTAGAGAAAAGAACTTTACAACCCTCTTTCTTGATGGCAACCACGAAAACTTTGACATCCTTAACTCTCTGCCGACAGAACAGTTTGCAGGTGGTCGCGTTCATAAGGTTGAGGATGGGATTTTTCATCTTATGCGCGGAGAAATTTACACTATACAAGGAAAAAAGTTCTTTGTGTTTGGAGGTGGCAGTTCTCATGACAAGGAATACCGCACCGAGGGTAAAAATGGGTGGAAAGAAGAACTCCCGAGTGAAGAGGAATATAAAAATGCAGAAATGAATCTTCGGAAAAATGATTACACAGTTGACTTTATACTTACCCATTCTGCACCGAGTTCTGTTCAAAAAGTTTTTGCACCTGAATATGAAATAAATCATCTCACCGAGTTTCTTGAAAATTTAAAGAATTCGATTTCCTATAAGAGGTGGTTTTTTGGTCATTACCACAAAGATATGGAAATTGATGATAGATTTACGGCTTTGTTCAATAAAAATTTTGGTATTTACTAAAACCAACGGACACCCGATGCAATGTGCATCGGGTGTTTACTTTGTGACTTCGCGTGTGGTAAAATAGGCGTAGGCTCGGATAATGGCGCGAAAACACTTGTCCCTGCAATGGCGGGAGTGAAGTTTTTAGGTCGTGCAGACGATGTTGCAAAAACAGCAAGGATAGTGGAAGCAACAGCTGACGGTGCGAAAACAGTAAATGCGTTTGCAGACGGTGCTCGTGAAGTTGAAACATTTGATGATACTTACGATGCGGCAAAGGCGGCAGATTTAACAGCTTTGCCGAAAAGAGATTCTTTATTATCAAAAACCACGAATCCAAAAATGAAAGAGGAAATTAACTAAATATACAGACCGAAAGCACAAATAGGTGATGGAGGTTTAGGTGATGCTATAAGGCATGAACTTGCAACGGGAGAACTGGTCGGTGGAAGGTCTCATATGCAAAAAGGGCAAGAACGTCTTAAAAATCTCCAAAACATATTAAAAAGCGAAAATCTGAATGAATACGAAGAAGTGGTTATTAAAGACTTAATTGACGACTTACAAAGAGCTTTGAAAGGAGAGTAATATGACTAGTAAAGAGTTGAATTTTAGATTAATCTCACTATTGCCAGAAATTAAAAGCATGTATAGTGATACAGTTTCATGGCAGGAAGGTGATGATACAGGGTCACATATTGTATTTGAAGATGTTTTTGTTCCTTATGTTATAGAGTGTGCAAGAACACGAGATCAAATAAGACTTTTTAAATGCTTTGAAGTTATAGAGAAAATGCTGTCATCTAACGATGAATATGCAGAAGAAGTTGTAGCAGTGAGCGTTTTGGAGAGCCTCTTGTTTGAGGGCGGACTTATAAAAGAATTGCTTAAGTATATGGGAGAAAAAACAAAAAGGTTGCTTGAAGAAGTTCGCTTTGGTTGGCATATGTAAAAGAATGGGGAATTGTCTCTGAGTAGCATAGAATTTGAGCAACTAAATTGTGAGTAGTGTTAAAACTGCATCTGGGTCATCAATCACCGAGAATCAGATGAGGAGGAAACAATAATGCAAAATATAGAAAATTTCTTACAAAACAACAAATATTTTGATGAGAGGTTTTGGGGAGAAGACGGGATGACTTTCACAATAAAAGAAAACCCACAATTATGTCTTCATATCTACAATGGCTATATTAATTCTATTCATGACAATCCGCTTACAGATGAAAAAGGACGGTGGATAGGGTTTACAAGGGATGACAACGAATTTATAAGAACATATAGCGGTTATCCTGTAGAGATAGACCTTGATGAGTATATAAAAGATCTTCTTCTGTATAGGCATATAGATCATGAAAAGCAGGATGTCAAGGAAACCCAAGAAGTGTATGATCTTCTTCTATCTTTCCTGTTATTTGCGAGAGAAACTAAACAAACTGTTGTTGTGGAAAATGACTAAAAAACTGCAGAATAGCAGAGGGATTTGTCCCTCTGCTATTTTTGTATAGCGAGGTTCACGCGATAAAAACAACGCCGCGCCGATAAGTGACTCTGCGATGTCAGCGGCGGCACTTCCGTCTGCCACACCGGCCCCGATGCCGATGATGTAAAGAAAGGAAAAGACTGTGTGGGGAACATTCCCCACACAGTCGAGAGGTATTGCCAAAAATTAAAAACTATACTAAAATAAAGGAGGTAGAAGATATTGGCAAGAACATCAAATTTATTTTATACACCATCGCCATATGAAGATTCGGTAGTGGTAGTTAATGAAACCAGGGAAGATAAGACAAAAAAGGAGAAACCGGGACTTCAAAGACACATACCATACGAACAAATCAAGGGGGTCTTTTCTACAGGAAGAGGGGGAGATCAGAGAATTAAAGCTTTTTACACTACCCGACCTGAAAAAGATTCGTATCACAAGTAGTTAGCGATTTTGCTGTTGTCAAACTCAACATCTATTCCCAGACAAAATGTCGGGGGATAGATGAAAAACCATAACAGAGGAGCATTTTTTATGAAAAGAATGGTATTGTTCACTCTTCTTTTGCTACTTCTTTTTGGATGTACAAAGCCGCAAAAGAATACAGTTTCAGAGGTTACACAGGGGCACGCGGTCTCCATTGACGATGAAAAGGGATATATATTAAAGTCGTTTGATTACTACCATAACAACGGCTCTGTTTTCAATACCTTTGAATTTTTACAAAACCCAACGGAGGCAAAAGACAAAAATTTGTTCGCGGGAGAGAAGTTTGGGTTCAGATTTATCGACAAAGACGGTCATCTGCGTCTTGAAAATATGTGCAATTTCGGCAAAAATCAGTATTACGATATGTATGGCTTTTTTGCGTCTGAACGCGGGTTTTACCCTAACGAACAATGCTCGGATGCGATAGCCTTTTTGTGCGACCAAGAAGCGATAAAGGAATGCTTTTCAAAGAACGGGGTCAAAGACATCCGTGAGATTGTGATTTTAAGATTTTTCGACCACAAAACGGGATATGTCGCCGTAGCTTTGACGGAAAATGAAGCGTATTATATGACGGTTCCCGTTGCGGAAGCGGAGTATGGAGATTATATTTACCAAAAAGTATATACGAGTGAAGAATTTAAGAAGATTTACTCACCGAGAGAGGCAAGTGTATATATTGACGGTAAGAAAATGGATTTCCCGTCTGCTACACTTCTCGGGGAAAAGTATCTTGAAATGGATATATTAAGCTTTTTTGAAGCTCTCGGCTATGAGTGCAAATACGACTTGAAAAAGCAGGAAATCACCGCAGGCGAATGTAAAATAAAGTTGAAATACAACAAAAAGGCAACCGAGCTTCGTGAAAAATACAGCGAGTTCATAGAGAGTGCTCCTGAATATACCGTAACTATTCAGACAACGAAGTCAAAGCATAAGGGTTACTCGGCGGTAGTAAGAGACGGCAGAGTTTTAGTCGGGTGTGAGTGTATGGAAGCTTTGTGCGAATTGCTGAAGTATGATTACAAATATAATTATGACGATTACAGTGTGTACCTTGATGACCATTACAGCGAAGTAACGCTCAGAGATGAGATTGACGGATATAAATTAAGGTTGCTTGGTTCTTATCATAACGAGGGCAGTATATATAATACATTTGCTTTTTTGAAAAATCCGTTTGTTGAGATAGAAGATGTGCTTTATTACCACTCTGAGTATGCTCTCTTTAAAGAGGTGGACGGTAAATTGGTTTTAAGTGCCGTGCCGGGGTATAACGAAAAGTCCCATCATGATTTGTTTAGTCAGAGTGCATTCTTCACCAGTTTTAATTCCGGTGAGTATTGCTCGGAAGCAATAGCCTTTTTGTGTGATGAAGTAGCGATAAGAGAATGTTTTACGGACAATGGAGTTCGGGATATCCGTAAGATTGAAATTCTGGGTTTTATGGACGAGAAGGTAGGGTATATCGCCATAGCTCTGACGGAAAATGAAGCGTATTATATGACGATTCCGATTGCGGAAGCGGAGTATGGAGATTATATTTATCAAAAAGTATATACAAGTGAAGCGTTCAAAAAGCTTTACGCGCCAAGAGCGGCAGATGTATATATTGACGGAAAGAAAATGGAGTCTCCATCTACAACATTGCTTGGAGAAAAGTATCTTGAAATGGATATATTAAGCTTTTTGGAGGCTCTTGGTTATGAGTGTAAATACGACTCGAAAAAGCAGGAGATTGCCGTAGGTAAAGAGAAAATAAAGTTTGAGTATAATGAAGAAAGAACAAGTCACAGAAACGAGGACGATGAGTTTTTGAAATGTGCCCCTGTATATGATGTGACGATTTACAAGCCAGAGCCTTCAGATGATATGAACTGGGCGATCTTGCGAAATGGCAGATTTTTAGCTAACGCAAGAGTTATAGAAGGTTTTTGCTACAGGGCAGGGTATGAAATTGAATATCGATTTGACGATATGAGCGTGCATATATTCAAAAAATAGTACGGTTGAAAAGCAACGCACAAATACCCGCTTGACCTTGTTGGAGCGATACCGTTTGTCGGCGAGCTTGCAGACATAACAAAAACCGCGAGGACGGTTGGAAATGTAGCTGAAGCTATAAAGGCATCCGGAACAGTAGGAACACTTGTTGACACGGTAAAGGATGCGAAGATGTTTATTCCTGCAATGTCGGGGATGAAGTTTTTAGGTCGTGCAGACGATGTCGGTGATGCGATAAAAGCGGCGGACGGAATCAGCGACACGGTAAAAGCCGTAGAAACTACAACAGACGCGGCGAAATCAACAGATACACTCAAAACTGTTCTTGACGCGTCGGACGACCCGATGACGGAAATGGCAAAGGGAAGTAAAGATACCTACCCAGTTATTACTGTAAAAGAAAAGACAACCGCGTTGAGAGAAGTTGAAAATTTACCGCCAAGCATCCAAAGAAGTGCCAAATCCTTTTACAAAAGAGGCTCTAATCATTATAATAATTTTTCACTAACAAAAAACGGGGATAATACATACACAATGATTATGGAGAAGCCTGGAAATGTTCATGGTTCAAAAGCAGTTTACTATAAAATAGTTGATAATGACGGTAATCTTATCAAAGTTTATAAAGATACTTTTGATCCGTATGGCAAGTTAATTCACAGAAAGGATAAATAATATGAAGATGGTATTAAAGCAATTTTTAAACGCACAAATAAATCTTAATCAATTAAAAAAAGTCGTGGGAGAAAATCTTCACAATATTAAGATTGAAACACCATTAATTGTGAGTGCGAGAGACTTGGTTTTTTTGATACGGAAGTATCTTAATAGAGAACTCTCTTTGCAGGAAATGGTAGATTGGGCAAATGTTGTTTGGTTCACTGATTTGTTCGAATATAATGAGGAGGAAGAAGACTCTATTTCTAGTGTCGTGGATGTACTTGAGAGCTTGGATGAGGAAATGGTGTATTATTCAGAGGAGGATTTCTTGGAAATGATTGACTGCCTTCTGGAAAATCGCGAATATTAGAAATTTTGATTTGACCTTGTTGGAGCGATACCGTTTGTCGGAGAACTTGCAAAACGATTAAATACCACTTGAAAAATAGGCTCACATAATTGTATAATAATAAGATAGAAAGAAAACGGCGGTGGAATATGAAATATTTTTGCAAAAGCGA
>JAZOAS010000126.1:0-10460 GCA_045595605.1 Eubacteriales bacterium | reverse complement strand
AGCGCGACGGACGGCCTTACATTTGAAATCATAAGAGTTTCTCATATCACAAAGGAAGAGACTTCAGAAATCCCTTTTAAAACCGAAAAGAAGGCTTCTCCCACTATGAACAAGGGAACTTCAAAGACAATTCAGGAAGGCGTCAAGGGTTCAAAAAAGCTTCTCTATGATATAAAGACCGAAAACGGAACAGAGGTCTCAAGAACTCTTCTTTCTGAAACCGTTACAAAAGAACCGGTCAATAAAATCGTTGAGTATGGCACAAAAGTTCCCGAAACATCCGGTGTCGTAAAAACTTGGTCCGGAGAAAAACTTCAGTATAAGAAAGTACTCAACATGACCGCAACTGCCTATACAACCGAGCGAACATCAGACAAAATCACCGCAACCGGAAAGGTCGCTCGAGTTGGACTTGTCGCTGTTGACAGACGCGTCATCCCCCTCGGTTCAAAGCTTTATATTGTCGCGGCAGACGGAAAGAGCTGGTGCTACGGTACTGCCGTCGCGGCGGATACAGGTGTCCGAGGAAATAAAATCGACCTTTTCTTCAATACCTATAAAGAGTGTATAAACTTCGGCAGACGAAAGGCGACCGTATATATTCTGAAATAATAAACACGCTGTGTGTAATCCACACAGCTTGTTTTTCTTACTATTGCGATTTTTTCTAAAAAAGTGTATAATATTTTTATCAAAATAAACGGAGTTAGTTTTATGGATCTTTTTTCTATTAAAAACATCAAAATGCTTCTCGAGAAACACGGTTTTCATTTTTCAAAATCCCTAGGACAGAACTTTCTGACCGAGCGCTGGGTCTGCGAAAATATTGTTTCCGAGTCACTCATCACAAAAGACGATGCTGTTCTTGAAATCGGTCCGGGGATCGGAAGTCTCACCTCTGTTCTTGCAGAGAACGCCGCAAAGGTTGTTTCAGTTGAGATTGACCGCTCTCTTCTCCCGTTACTTTCTGAAACTCTTTCGGAATATAATAACATAAAAATTATAAATTCAGATATTTTAAAGTGCGATCTCCAGACGCTTGTTGGCGAGGAATTCAGTGGCAAAAAGCCAAAGGTTTGCGCAAATCTCCCCTACTACATAACAACGCCTATCCTCTCGTATCTCATCGAATCAAAGCGTTTTTCTTCCATTACTACAATGATTCAGAAAGAGGTTGCAGAGAGAATCTGCGCAGCTCCGAAATCTTCCGAATACGGCGCATTTTCAATATTCATTCAGTACTACACAAAACCTGAATTTCTCTTCACCGTATCTCCCGACTGTTTTATTCCGCAGCCAAAGGTTGACTCAGCTGTAATAAAGCTTAACACGCGCGAAAACCCGGCAGTAGAAGTGAAATCAGAGGAGTTTTTCTTCAAAGTAGTAAAAGCCGCGTTTGCACAGAGAAGAAAACAGCTTGCAAATAGCCTTTATTCAGCATTTTCCGACTTCATTGAGAAAGAAACTCTAATAAACACATTAACAAACCTCGGACACAAACCGACAGTCCGCGGCGAAGAGCTTTCGATAGAAGCCTTTGCAGAGCTTTCCGACAGAATATTTGATATAAAGAATGCCAAGTCCTAAGACTTGGCATTCTTTATTTTGTTCTTTGTTTCGTCCGCAAGGAGCATGAGCTCCTTTGCATTTGTAAGCGTTGTTTCACTTATCGCAGAGCCCGCAGTAATTCTCGCAAGCTCCTGAGCTCTTCCGTTTTCATCAAGCGGTGTTACAGAGGTATAAGTTCTTCCGTCACGCTCGCTTTTTTCAATCTTGAAGTGAACATCGCTCATCGCTGAAAGCTGAGCAAGATGCGTTACACAAAGGACTTGTTTCCTGACTGAAAGCTTATAAAGCTTTTCAGCAATTCTCTGCGCCGCGCGACCGCTGACGCCCGTATCAATTTCATCAAAGATCAATGTTTCTACAAAATCACTGTCGCCGAGCGCGTTCTTCATAGCAAGCATAACTCTCGAAAGCTCACCGCCAGATGCAACCTTTTCAAGCGGTTTTGCATTTTCACCAAGGTTTGCCGCAAGAAGAAACTCGACCGTATCTATACCGCGCAGAGATAGCTCCTCGCTTCGTTTTATATCTGCGATAAATTTCGCATTCTTCATATCGAGCTCAGAAAGCTCGCGCATAATTCTCTCTTCAAAGCTCTCTGCCGCATTCTTTCGAAGCTCGAAAAGACCTTCTGCAAGTGCATACGCCCGTTTTTCAAGCTTTGCAATTTCTGCCGTAAGCATCGAAACTTTTTCCTCGGAGAACTCTATTTCATTAAGCTCTTGCTTTGCATTCTCAAGAAACTGCAACATCTCCGAAACGGTTGAGCCGTATTTGCGTTTGAGCTTATGTAAAGTATCAAGCCTTGACTCTATCCTGTCAGCCTCTTCCTCGGAAAAATCGAGATTATCAGAAAGATCACGAAGCTGTTCAAGTATATCGTCTGCCGCATAGTACATCTCAGACACAGAATCAGAAAGCGCGGACATCTTCTCTGAAACGCCTGATATCGCAGAAAGCGATTTTGACGCATCAGACAGAAGTGAGCAGATTCCCCACGCGCCATTCTCGCCTGAAAACGCCGAATATGCCTGCGCAATACGCTCAATAAGCTTTGAGCTTTCGCGTATCAGCTTCTGTTTTTCCAAAAGCTCTACATCTTCATTGTCACAAAGCTCCGCACCCTCGAGCTCAGCAATCTGGAACTTGAGCATCTCAACCTGCCTTGCTTTTGCAGTTTCGTCAATGTCAAGACGGCGAAGCTCCTGTCTTTTTTCAAGCAGTGAGTTATATACCTCTTCGTATTCAGCCACAATAGCATCGTACTTTTCGCAGGATGCAAATCTGTCCACAAACACAGAATGCGATTCAACATTGAGAAGCTGCTGACTGTCGTGCTGACCGAGAATATTGATAAGTAGAACCCCGAGTTCTTTCAAAAGTGAAGCTGTAACGGGTTTTGCATTAATCCTAGCCGAACTTTTTCCGTCAACCGATATTTCCCTGTAAATAATTACCTCGTTATTTTCCGCCTCAAATCCGTTTTCAGAAAGCCACCGCGCAGCTTCTTCCGACGAAACTTCAAACACCGCGCTGACAGACGCCTTACTCGCGCCGTTTCTGACAACATCGCGGTTTGTTCTGTATCCAAGCACCGCTCCGATAGCGTCAATTATAATCGACTTTCCGGCGCCCGTCTCACCCGTGAGAACATTGAAGCCGTTTCCAAATTCTATGTCGCAGCTCTCAATAACTGCTATATTCTCAATATGCAGAAGTTTGAGCATTTGTTATCACTCCTTAAGAGAGCATCTTACCAAGCTCTTCACAGAAATCGCTCGCTGCCTTCGCAGTATGCAATACAAGGAAAGCCGTATCGTCACCTGCAAGAGTCCCCACAATATCTGAAGATTTCATAGAGTCAATAGCTGAACAAGCTGCAGAAGCAAGACCCGGCATCGTCTTCAACACTACGATATTCTGCGCGTTATCATAAGAAATTACACTCTCGCGGAAGATTGTAAGCAGTCTGTCCGAGAAGCCCGAATCCGTATCAGACTTCGAGACCGCATACTTACTCTTTCCGTTTGAGCCAACAGTTTTAATCAGGCGCAATTCCTTTATATCGCGAGAAACCGTCGCTTGCGTTGCGTTGAACCCTTCTTTATTGAGAAAATCGGTAAGCTCAAGCTGTGTTGAGATATCGTACTTCTCAATAAGTTTAAGCAGCGTTGTCTGTCTTTTTGATTTCATTATTCAAACCTCCGATCGGAAAGTTTTGTATATAAAACATCGTAGAAATTCATGTTCTTTACATGTATAAGCTTCGTCTTTTCTTCAGCTTCTTTTATGATTATCTCATCATCGTGCATAAGCTCAAAGCCATCTTCACCGTCAATACTCATCGCAACAGCAGAGTTTTCCGGACTCTTTGAGATAATTTTAATCGTTCTTTCATGAGAAAGAACTATCGGCTTTGCAGTGAGCGCGTGAGCACAGACAGGCGTTATCGTTATATTTTTTGAAAGCGGGTCGATAATCGGACCGCCTGCCGATAATGAATATGCCGTTGATCCGGTGGGCGTTGCAACAAGTACTCCGTCACCGCTATAACGGGAAATAAACATCTCATCAGCATAAATATCAAGGTCAATTATCCACAAAAGACCTGTTTTCATTATCACCGCGTCATTCAAAGCTGTTCTTCGGTAAACAGTCTTATCACCACGGCGAACAGAAACATCTATACGCATTCTCTCTTCGACTTCGAATTTGCCGTCAATGATATTCTTTAAAAGCTCAATCTCATTTGACTCAAGCTCAGCCATATATCCGATACGACCAATATTAATACCGAGAACCGGAAGCCCAAGCCCCGCAACCTGGTTTGCAGTATGAAGAAGTGTTCCATCTCCACCAAAGGATATTATTAGGTCTGCATCTTTCACAGCAGAAGAAAAGTCCAAGGGCGTTGCCCCCGTATTCTCCGACCCATGTACATCTTTAAACACACAGACTTCCACGCCGTTTTTCTTAAAAAACTCCGCAACCTTTTTCGTACAATCAAAATTTTTATCACGAGACGGATTAGGATTAAGAACGACTTTCTTCATATTTCCTCTACCCCTTCAATGAGTTATGAGCGTCTTCTACAATCTGTTTTGCGTCAACCTCTCCCGCATCTTCCTCAGAACATGAAAGATGCCCAAGAAATTCAATATTTCCTTCAGGTCCTGTTATCGGAGAAAATGTCACCCCACAAACATGGAAGCCTGCGTCATTTGCATTCTGAATAAAATTTTCAATTACTTCCGCGTGAACGGCAGGGTCTCGAACAACGCCCTTTTTGCCTATTTTCTCGCGTCCTGCTTCAAACTGTGGTTTTATAAGGCAATAAACATGCCCGTTCTCTTCCATAAGACCACGGATTGCAGGAAGAACTATTTTAAGAGAAATAAAAGAGACATCAATAACTGCAATCTCTATTATATCCGGAATCTGCTCATGTGTTACATATCGGACATTTGTTCTCTCCATGCACACAACTCTCGGGTCGTTTCTTATTTCCCATGCAAGCTGACCGTAGCCTACATCAACGGAATAAAGCTTCTTTACCCCGCGACGAAGCAGACAATCTGAAAAACCTCCTGTTGATGCACCGGCATCAATAGCTATCTTGTCCGAAACATCTGCGCCGAAAAAGTCAAGGGCTTTCTCGAGCTTAAGTCCTCCGCGACTTACATATGAATTCTCCTTGACGCGCACTTCAATCTCTGCATCCTCACCGAAGCATTCCCCCGCCTTGTCAGCCTTCTGACCAGCTACGAAAACAGCCCCGCTCATTATTACAGCCTTTGCCTTTTCGCGACTTGGAACAAGCCCGCGTTCGACAAGTATTACATCAAGTCTCTTTTTAGCACTCAATTTTTATATGCCTCCAAAACTGTTTTACAAATACCTTCGGCAGAAAGCCCCAAAGAATCGTAAAGATCTCCGATACTGCCATGGGTTGTGAATGAATCTCCAGCATTGATCTGTAAAAACTTACAATCATTTTTATTTTCGGAAGAAATCGCCGATATCTGCTGAAATACCGAGCCCTTTTCGACTACCTCTTCGACAACTGCAACTAATTTAAACCGTGAAAGTGCCGACTTTATTGCATCTTCGTCTATCGGTTTTATTGAGTTGAGCTTTAAAACCGATGCCGAAACGCCTTCTTTTGCAAGCTCATCACACGCGCAAAGAGCATTGTTAACCAATGTTCCGTAAGTTACGATGCAGACATCCTCACCTTCGCAGAGAATAACACTTGCGTCATTTTCAAAAAATGAGTTTTCTTTATACTCTCCCTCAGTGCCTCTCGGATATCTTATTGCGCAGGGTCCGCTGAGTTTTGCAGCATACCGAAGCATTGAACGAAGCTCAGAAAAGCTCGACGGCGCAAAAATTTTCATTCCGGGAATTGATGACAGATACGCTACATCAAAAACGCCGTGATGCGTCTCGCCATCTTCTCCTACAAGCCCCGCTCTGTCAACCGCAAAGATAATAT
Organism: Eubacteriales bacterium; assembly: GCA_045595605.1. Taxonomy (GTDB): domain Bacteria; phylum Bacillota; class Clostridia; order Oscillospirales; family JAAYXM01; genus SIG480. The sequence continues at coordinate 4,399 of JAZOAS010000126.1, read as the reverse complement.
GTTCACCTGAAATTGCGACATCGTGGATGAGCATATCGTATGCTCTCTGCAAAAAAGTAGAATAAATCGCGCATACGGGAAGCATTCCCTGCAATGCAAGACCTGCCGACATTGCAACCGCGTGTTCCTCCGCTATTGCAACATCAAAGAAGCGTTCCGGAAACTCTGACGCAAAACGGGACAAGCCTACACCGGAGGTCATAGCCGCTGTTATAGCGCAGATTTTTTCGTTTTCACGCGCCATCAAAACAAGCTCATCACCAAAAACATCCGAAAAGGTTTCTTTCTTACCTGAAACAGGAAGCCCAGTCTCAACATCAAATTTCCCCACTCCGTGATAATCCTGAGGACTTACTTCAGACGGCTCGTAGCCCTTTCCCTTTTTGGTTGTGAGATGAATTACAACCGGTCGCTTCAAATCGCGCGCAAGCTCAAAGAGATAAACCATATACTTTATATCATGACCGTCTGCCGGGCCAAGATATGTAAAACCGAGCTCCTCAAAGAAGAGCGACGGCAAAAGAGCTGTTTTAATCGCATTCTTGACATTATGTATTCCATTATCAAGCGCTATTCCGAATTTCGACTTTTTTATTATCTTTCTGTAAACATCTTTAAAGCGAAGATACTTTTTCTTTACGCGGAGCTTTGCGAGATAGTTCGTCATAGCTCCGACATTCTTCGCAATAGACATTTCGTTGTCATTAAGTATGACAATCATCGGTTCTTTGCTCTGACCTGCATCACTCAGCGCCTCATACGCCATACCGCCGGTAAAAGCACCGTCTCCTATGACAGATACTACTGAATAGTCGTCATTTGAAAGCGTTCTTGCTCTCGCCATACCGAGCGAAACTGAAACAGAGTTTGAAGCATGCCCCGTAACGCACGCATCATGTGCACTTTCAGACGGACGGAGAAAACCCGATATACCGCCAAAAGTTCTCAGATTTTTAAACTCGTCGCGACGACCGGTAAGAATTTTGTGCACATACGACTGATGACCGACATCGAATACAAGTCGGTCAACTGAGGTGTCAAAAACCTTGTGGAGAGCAAGCGTAAGCTCAACTATGCCGAGGTTTGAAGCAAGATGCCCACCTGTTTTTGAAATATTCTGTATTAAGAATTCACGGATTTCACCCGCAAGCTCATACAGTTCCGAAACGGAAAGAGCCGCTATATCGTTGTGATTTTTAATCTTATCTAAAAATCCCATTACCCGTTCTCCAAACCAGTTATTTTTTCCTTTTAAAGAATCTTATGACCTTCGCCATGAAGAATACAATTTCGTTACTTTTACTTATCGCAAAGCTCTTTCCAAAAGCCTTGCCGCCAACCGTTATACCTGCTACAAAAGCTGTTATGACAAGCGAAACAATGAATCCCGTCGTTCCCGAAAACGGAAGTGTCGCAATGATTACCGCCGCCGTAGAACCACTCATAATTCCGCAGATGTCACCGACTACATCGTTACATATACTCGAAACCTTCTCAGCGTTCTTTACGAGCCACAGTGCCTCTTTCGCCGCCGCAACACGCTTTGCCGACATTGAGTTGAAAGGTTTTTCGGAAGCAGTTGTCGTTGCAACTCCGAATATATCAAAAATTATACCGATGAGAACAAATGCACCGAGCACAAAAAAGGCAACGAGATTTCCAACATTCAAAAGCACCGTTTCAGACAGCGCATTGAACACCATTGAGAGAAAAAAGCTCCCAAAAAGTATCGTCATTGACCACCTGACAGGTGAATTCTTTTCCTTTTTTATAGGTCTGCCCTGTGAATTTTCAGCAGAACCTGTACTGCCATCGTTCAATTCTGTTACCTCCAAAAAAAGTAAAAAATGGGTAGCAGAAAAAGGTAATCTTGCGGCTTAGGTCCGGTCTGCTTTCCACACGGCCTACCTCTTGTTGCCAACAAAGGCGGTTTCCCTTTAAAGGCCGCACCGTTGCGTCGCCTACAACGGCACCGGATCGCCACTTAGTCCGCACTGCAAATCTTTTTCTGCACAACAGCCTAGATGATTTCCATAACAGTCACGCCGATTCTTAGCCTCTTTTGCAACAGGGGTTTCAAAAAGCAATAGATAAGCCGTTTTGGCCGAAACAACTTACCTTGATTCTTTTATTCACCGCATGCCACTCAAGGCAGGCTACTCTGCACACAGCACAAAGCTAATACCAAGCACCGCATTGCAGGTTTAATCCCGGCGCGTACACAGTCCGTCAATTCTTACAATGTATAGGCAATGCACACGCTCGGGTCTCCACGGCAACAGGGTCGGGGATACATGCCATTGTAAGCCGCCCTAAAGCCTTAACCCCCAGCACCCACCCCAATCTGGGCGAGAGAAGCAAGCACCAGAGACTTCATCGATATGCCCTTCTACGGATTTTTAGGCCCGTCCTGGGAATCGGCAGATCTGACTAGGATACTGCACCCATATTACTTATAAAGTCTATCATATTTTCTTAAAAAAATCAATTTTTGCGGGAAAGGAGCTTATTTGCAAGCCATATGAGAAACTCGCTTTCAGGAAGTTTTTTCGCCGCTTCTATCGCGAGGTTTGTCAGCTTTTCAACTTCTTCCTTACACCTTTCAATTCCCCAGAGTCTGACGAAGGTGGACTTTTCGCTCTCCTCGTCGTTACCGCAGTCTTTACCCATTGTTTCGACATCGCCCTCAACATTGAGGATATCGTCGCGAATCTGGAATGCAAGCCCTATATTTTCGGCATACTTCTCTGCGGCAGAAAACTCTTCCTCTGACGCGTTTCCGAGGATACATCCCATAAGTGCTCCCGCTTTTATGAGAGCTCCTGTTTTCATCTCCTGAAGGAGTTTGACCTCGTCTGCATTCAATGCACGGGTCTCTCCTTCCATATCAATTATCTGACCGCCTATCATGCCCTCAGCGCCTGACGCCGTAGAAAGGCATTTAAGAGCCTTCAAGGTGATTTCAGAAGAAAGGTCGCTGTTATTGAGCACATGCTCAAACGCGCGGTTTAAAAGCGCGTCACCCGCAAGAACTGCAACCGCTTCACCAAATTTCTTGTGGTTTGTCGGACGGCCGCGACGAAGGTCATCATCGTCCATACACGGCAAATCGTCGTGAATAAGTGAGTATGTGTGTATCATCTCAAGCGCTACGGCAAACGGCATCGCTTCATCGGGTTTTACCCCAAAAAGCCTTGCAAATTCAAGCACAAGCACGGGGCGGATTCTCTTTCCACCGGCATTGAGGCTGTAACGCATAGATTCGAATATGTTACCGTAGAGGCAGTCTTTACTTAAAATAGCCTTATCAAGCGCCTCATTTATAAGCTTCTGATATTCCGAAAACCTGGACTCGTTCATTATTCTTCCTCCGCACTCCATACAGTTTCCCCCGGAGCTTCTCCCTTTACAAGAAGAGTTACTTTCTGCTCTGCCTCGTCAAGCATCTTTGAGCAAGTCTTTATAAGGCCTGTCCCCTCTTCAAACAGAGCAAGAGCGTTATCAAGCCCCGCGTCACCGCGTTCAAGGATTCTGACAACTTCTTCAAGTCTTTCTATGGATTCTTCAAAAGTCTTTTTTTCAGACATTTATATCTTCCTTTCAGTCAACCGTACAGTTAATATTACCGTCTTCAACGCGCAGGCTTATCTTTTCTCCGCTCTTCGCGTCTCCGACTTTTTTGATTACCTTTCCGTTATCTCCCGTTGCAATCGAGTATCCGCGTGAAAGAACAGCCAGCGGACTCATCGCATCAAGAGATGCAACAAGCTTTGCAAACTTCTCCCGCGACTTCATAAGTGAGCGGTTTGTATTGTTCGCAAGCTTCTCCGATAGAAAATCAAGATTAAGCCGTCTTTCCGCAAAGTAGTTCTGCGGACTCTGCATAACCTTTTTCTCAGATATGTTCTTGAGTGCTTCTTTAAAAAGATTGAGTTTTGAAACAAGAGCTGAGTAAATTCTTGCCTCAAAATCCTTATTTGCCCTTCGAAGCTCCGCCGAATCAGGGACTGCGATTTCAGCTGCGTTTGACGGCGTTGATGCGCGAACATCCGCCACAAAGTCAGAAATCGTCACATCAGGCTCATGTCCTACCGCCGAAATAACCGGGATATGCGAAGCAAAAATTGCTCTTGCAACCGACTCGTCATTAAAACCCCAAAGGTCTTCTATCGAACCACCGCCGCGACCTATAATAATAAGCTCTGCAAGGTCGTGCTCATTTATATACTCAATCATTGATGCAATGTCTGCCGGTGCATCAGGCCCCTGTACGAGAACCGGACATACAAGCACTTCCGCCATAGGAAACCGAGCTTTCAAAATCCTCAATATATCGCGGACTGCGGCGCCAGTCGGAGAAGTTACAACGGCTATCTTTCGCGGAAACCTCGGCAAAGCT
>JAZOAS010000125.1:0-8964 GCA_045595605.1 Eubacteriales bacterium | reverse complement strand
CTTCAACTTCCGCAAGAACCTCTGGAAGTACGGCAAGAGTGCACCGGAAGTTATGTGCGAGCTTGTTAAGTATGTTGATGTCGGTATCGCAAATGAGGAAGACTGCCAGAAGTCCCTCGGTATCACAGTTGATGTCAAGGTTGAGGACGGCGTTCTCGATACTGCAAAGTACGAAGCTCTTGCACGCAAGGTGCTCGAGCAGTACCCCGATATGAAGACTCTCGCTATCACTCTCCGTGAGAGCAAGAGCGCTGACACAAACGGCTGGTCTGCTTGCCTCTGCGACAGAGAAAACTTCTACTTAAGCCGTAAGTATATGATTACCGATATCGTTGACCGTGTTGGCGGCGGTGACTCTTTCTCAGGCGGTCTCATCTACGGTCTTAACAACTACGAGAACAAGGAAGATGCTCTCAACTTTGCTGTTGCTGCATCATGCCTTAAGCACTCGATCATGGGTGACTATAACCGCGCTACACTTTCTGAAGTCAAGGCTCTTATGGGCGGCGACGGTTCAGGCCGTGTTCAGAGATAACTTTTAAAGAAAACGAAGGAGGTTGTGTCAAAATATTTTGATGCAACCTTTCTTTTTTAGGAGGCGAGAATATGAAGATTGCAGTCCTTGATACTTGCACGATAACAAAGGGCGATGTCGCGCTTGACGAAATTTCGGCTCTTGGTGATGTTTCGTATTACGACGATATTGACATCAGCGAGGTTTCGGAGAAAATAGGCGATGCCGAGGCTATTATCTGCAATAAAGCTACAATCGGGCGCGAGATAATGGAAAAGTGTCCGAAGCTTAAATATATCGGTCTTTTTGCAACGGGATATAACAATATAGATACGGAAGAGGCTACCCGCCGCGGCATCTGTGTTGCGAATGTCCCGGGATATTCTACCCACGCCGTTGCTCAGCTTACGATGTCGATGATTCTCGCACTTTCAGGAAGCCTTGTTGACTATGCAAATTCGACAAGGTGTGGCGGATGGATAAAATCTCCGACCTTTTCATATTTTCCTTATCCTATGTTCGAGCTTCGCGGAAAGACGCTCGGCGTATTCGGTTACGGCGACATAGGAAGCGAGGTTGCGCATCTTGGAAAAGCGTTTGGTATGGAGGTTATAGTTTCGACCAGAACTCCGTCAAAGTGTACTGAGTTTCCGTGTGTGGAAACAGATGAGCTCTTTGCCTGTTCAGATTTTCTGACGCTTCACGCACCCCTTACGCCTGAGACGAAGCTTGTGGTGAATGAAAGAACGCTCTCTCTTATGAAAAGCTCTGCGTATCTTATAAACACAAGCCGTGGCGGCGCGATAGATGAAGCGGCGCTTGCGAAAGCTCTCAACGAAGGAAGAATTGCAGGCGCGGGGATAGATGTCCTGACGGTTGAGCCGATGCAGGCGGATAACCCGCTCAGGACTGCTAAAAACTGCATTATGACACCGCATATCGCGTGGGCGCCGATTGAGACGAGAAAGCGCCTTATAACGCTTGTTGCGGAAAATCTTGAGTGGTTTATTAAGGGTCAGCCTAAAAACAAAGTTAATAAATAATAAAAGCCGGTCAAAGACCGGCTTTTATTATTTCAGAAAGAGGAAAAGAAGAACAGCTAACAGTAGTAATGCTGATAAAGCGAAGAGGACTTTTTTGTTCGCTCTGCGCTTGCCGCAGTTTTGCTTTACATATTCATCCGCAACAGAGCAGGCCTCCCTCAGAATTTTCTCTGCATCAACCGAATTTTCCGAAAGAGTATCGTCCTTCATAATAAAAATTGCTTCGTCGAAAATACTTCCGATAGGGGCTTTTACAACAACCACGCGTCTCGAAATTCCTTTTACCATAGATATCTCCCAAAAACTTTTGAGTTAGTTTAACCGATAACGCATATCAGTATTCATTCTCAATCAGAATTACGGCGACGGTCATATCGTCATTTTTTTTGTAACCGGAAAGCGAGAATGCCAAAATCTCATCTGCAAGAGCTTTAGGAGAGGTGCATGATATATCTGAGAGAAATTCAAGGAGTTTCACATCGTCATTTCCGTCGGCAATGCCGTCACTTGTCATTATGATGAAATCGCCGGCCTCAAGGGTAAGTGGGGTGACTTCGGGCTCACTCATGCTGCCGAGGCGAAAACCGGCAGGGAGGCTTGATGCTGTAATCCGGCGGATTCTGTTTCCGCGCTTTATGTATGTTGGTGCACCACCGAGTTTATAGATTTCCGTCTGCCCTGTAAAGAGGTCTGCGAAGAATAGATCGAGGGTCGAAAAACTTCCGGTAAATTCAAAGCGCAAGGAGAGTACAGACTGAAGCGCTGACAGCGCGTCTCTGGGGGATAGTCCGCTTTTGAGAAGGTCCGAGAGGAGATTTATGCTTCCTGCGCTCTCGGCGGCGGCAAGCCGACCGCTGCCCATTCCGTCTGAAAGAAGGAGAGCGACTTTGCCGTTTGAAGGGTAGAAAAAGCTCCCTGAATCGCCACTGGGAGACGCGTCAGAACGGCTTTTTGCAGAAGCCCCGAACACTGCCCGAAGTCGTGGCTTTTCGCGGATAATTATGTCGTCAAGCTCTTTTGAAGGTGAGAATTTCGGTTCTGAAAAAACGGCTTCGCAAGCCTTTGAAAAAAGCGGGAGAAGCTCAGCTGTGTTTTTCATAATCTCCGAAAGGTCGCGTCCGCAGATGTGGATATTGAGGTGATTCTCAGAATCGCGATATACCGCCGTCTCGCAGAGGATTCCGCGAGAAGTTAGAATGTCCCGGATTTCGGCTTCAGCATCTTCGTCAAAGCGTGCATTGTTGGCAAGGTCCGAAGAAAGTCCCGAGAAAACCGCTGAAATGTCTGAATACTGCTTTTTGAAGAGTTCACGACTTTCGCGTAAAGTTTCATCCAGCTGATATCTGTAACGAAGTGCAAAAATTTCGCGATTAACAGCGTTTACGAAGTTCTCGGTATTAAGACAGCGCGAGGAAAAATATACGGGGAAATCTCGGGCGCGGAGAGATCCGTTCTTTGTTATCGCGTTTCCTGCCTTTGTGAAAGCATCACGGGTCGAAGAAAAATCACGGTCCCAGCAGATTGACCAAAGTGAGCATTTTTTACAGAATTCACGGGTGCTTTTTTCGAAAAAATCACGGACATCAGAAAGCTTTGTCTTCTCCTCAGGCCGTTGAAGTTTTGTGACAGAGTTTCCGAGACTTTTGAAGGCGTTTGCGGCACAGTTAAGGCGCTCGGTTATGTATTTGCGGAGGTGTATGTCCGTATGCCCGCCACTTTTTATAAAGAAACGGCGTGTGTGCTTTGAAAAAGGTCGCTCGAGGAGAAGGAAAAGACCTGTGGAAATTGGAAATTCAATCAGAAAGGAAAGCGCAAGATTTGCATTGAGACATGCGCATATACACGCGGAGGATATAAAGGACATGGCAAGTGCATAGAATTTTCCAAGTGAAAAGAATGCTGCGAATATTGTACCGCAGATTCCGAATATAATTCCGTATTCACTTGAAGAGAGCGAGAGAGATACAGAACAACCTAGAAGAAGCCCGCTCGCGGCGCCGATGCCGAGATTTCCGCGGGAAGAGCACAGGAGAATTAAAAGAAGTGCAAGAACTCTTCCAGGGGAGACAAGATGAAAGAACGAAAAGGCGGAGAGAGATGCGCAGAAGGCAAATGAAAGAGCAAGGAGCGCGCCTGAAAGCCTTGCGGGCGAAGCCTTGTCTGTTTCGATAAGTGCGCGAAGAAAGGTTGCGCTTATTGCCGAAATGAGAATTTCAAAAAAAGAAAGGGCCGTGTCAAAAAGCGTAAATCCGCCGTCCGCCAGAAAAACAAAGTTTATACAAAAGGCGGGAATAATTACGGAAAAAGGAACAAAATATTTTTTTCGTACGAGAGAGGTTCCTGAAAAGACGAAATGTGCCGTGAAAACGAGGATCAGGCAGGCGATATATTTAAGAGAGTTGATTTCCTCGAAAACGGAAAGGTATCCGAATGTTGCACCCAAAAGTCCGAGAAGTGAGTATTTCCCTGCGCCGAGAGCGGCGCTGACGGCAAGCCCGAAGGGCGCACTTCCACCGAGAAAAACTGCGCGAGAGAGAATAAAGGAGGTTGCGAATACGGCAGGGTAGGAGAGAAGGTGAAGCGGGAGCTTTGAAGTAAGCGATTTTGCAAGCGTATGTATGTGAGGTTTTCTCGGCAAATTCTTTTTGACATCCATTGATTTAAATTTCCTTTCAAAATGTGTTTCTGTAAAAAGTATAAAGGAAATATAATGAATAATAAGTCGTAAAATGTAAGTAAAAAAGAATAAATCAAATGTATATTATGTCAAAAAAGTTCAAAAAATAAGGCTGTAAAAAGAAGTTTACAAAAGTGTGTTCTCTTTTGCGGAAAGAGCGGGGAAAAGTTTTCGTCAAAATGTCAAAAAAAACTTTGTTAAATTTTTGATTTTCTCACGAAAAAGACTTGATATTTTGACAAAAACATAATAGAATAATATGTAGCAAAACTTTTGAGTATCACGAAAGGGGCGAATTCATAAAATGAGTTTGACAACCAACAAGTATGTAAATGAATGGGTCAACGAAATGATTGACCTCAACAAGCCGGATTCAGTAGTCTGGATTGACGGCAGCAAGGAGCAGCTCGATGCTCTTCGTGCTGAGGCTTGTGCTACCGGAGAGATGATTAAGCTTAACGAAGAAAAGCTTCCGGGATGCTACCTCCACAGAACAGCAATCGATGATGTTGCTCGTGTTGAAGACCGCACATTCATCTGCGCTCCGACAAAGGAAGAAGCAGGTGCTACAAATAACTGGATGGATCCCGCTGAGATGTATGCAAAGCTCAGAAAGCTTTACGACGGCAGCATGAAGGGCAGAACTATGTATGTTCTTCCGTTCTCAATGGGCGTTGTAGGCTCTCCGTTTGCGAAAGCGGGTATCGAGATTACAGACTCTATCTATGTTGTTCTCAACATGGAAATTATGACTCGTATCGGAAAGGCTGTCCTTGATAACCTCGGCGACAGCGCTGACTTTGTTCACGGTCTCCATTCCCGTGCTACAATGAATCCTGAAGAGAGATATATCGTTCAGTTCCCGCAGGATAACACAATCTGGTCCATTAACTCAGGTTACGGCGGAAATGTTCTCCTCGGTAAGAAGTGCTTCGCTCTTCGTATCGCTTCTTATCAGGGCCGCAAGGAAGGCTGGATGGCTGAGCATATGCTCATCCTCGGCGTTAAGGCTCCTAACGGTACTAAGAAGTACATCGCAGCAGCTTTCCCGTCTGCTTGCGGAAAGACAAACCTCGCTATGCTCATTCCGCCGAAGGCTTACAAGGAAAAGGGCTATGAGGTTGAGTGCGTAGGTGACGATATCGCATGGCTCCGCATCGGCGAAGATGGCGGTCTCTGGGCTATCAACCCTGAAGCAGGCTTCTTCGGCGTTGCTCCGGGTACAAACGAGAAGTCCAACCCGAACGCGCTTCACTCCTGCCTCAAGAACACAATCTTCACAAATGTTGTTCACAATGTTGAAGAGAACACAGTTTGGTGGGAAGGTCTTGACAAGAATCCTCCGAAGAACGCTATCAACTGGAAGGGCGAGAAGTGGGACTGCGAGTCTGGCGAGAAGGGCGCTCACCCGAACTCCCGTTTCACAGCTCCGGCTTGCAACTGCCCGTGCATCTCTCCGGAATTTGAAAGCCCGACGGGTGTTCCGATTTCTGCTATCGTATTCGGTGGCCGTCGTGCAAAGACAGCTCCGCTCGTATATCAGTCATTCGACTGGAACCACGGTGTATTCGTAGGTTCTGCTATGGCTTCTGAAACTACTGCTGCAGCTGCTGGTGCAGTTGGTGTTGTCCGTCGTGACCCGATGGCTATGCTTCCGTTCTGCGGATACAATATGGGCGACTACTTCGCACATTGGCTCGAAATGGGCGAGAAGATCACAAAGAAGCCGAAGATCTTCAACACAAACTGGTTCAGAACTGACTCTGACGGCAAGTTCCTCTGGCCGGGATTCGGCGACAATCTCCGCGTTCTTGAGTGGATCCTCAAGCGCTGCGATGATGAAGTTGGCGCTGTTGAAACTCCGATCGGTTATGTTCCGAATCCTGAGGACATCAACCGCGAGGGCATTGAGGACGAGGTAACTCTCGATATCCTCAAGGACATCCTCTCAGTTGACAAGGACCTCTGGATGGAAGACGCTGCTAACCTCGAAGAGTTCTACGCTAAGATTCAGAGCGTTGGCAACCGTATGCCGAAGGAAATGTACAACCAGCTCGAAGGCCTCAAGGCTCGCCTCGGCTAAGCTTCAGAATATTTAAGTATAAAAAACCCTTGTGAAGAAATTTCACAAGGGTTTTTGTTATGTGTAGTTATTCGGCGATTACCTCAGCCTTTTTCGGAGAAGCGGCTTTTACGGAATACTTCTTGACACCGGAGATAACCTCACCGTCTATCTGCAAAGCGCAGGGTGAGTCAAACTCGACAGTGATTTCGCGACCGGTATAGGTTTTGATGTATTTTGTATATTTTACATGCTCGCCTTTGAAGATTGAGGGGAATATTGTGAGCAGGCGGAGCTTGCCGCAATCGTGTGCAAGAACGACGGAAAGTGTGTCGCTGCCTCTTTTCTGAGCGGGGGCAATCATCATACCGCCACCGAAGAAACGGCCGAACATTGATGGCGCGAGCCAGACCTTACTGAATTCGAGGGATTCACCGTCGATGCTTATTTTGGCGTTTTTCGTGCGGAAAGAGAAGAGAATAAGCTTGATTGCGATTGTGGTATAGTTAATCTTCTTTTTGTTCTTCTTGCGCATTTTGTCACCCTCTTCGCAGACGGCGCCGTCAATGCCGTATCCGATGCCGTTAAAGAAGCGGTAGATCTGACCGTCAATCTCGACTGTCGGAAGGTTTTCAATATAATCATTCACCATAAACGGCTCTGACCCGCGCGGCTTTCCGAGGTCGTTTAAAAAGTCGTTGCCTGAGCCTGTTGCATAGTAGAAAATCTTATTTTTGATTTCCATACTACCGATGCGGTTGATGAATTTATTAAGCGTGCCGTCACCACCGCAGATGATAATTTCATCCTCGGGTGAAAGGGCAGAGAAGAAGTCGTTATAGCTCTTGATTTCGAGAATATCGAGATAAACAGTCTCGTGACCTATATAGAGAGAATCAAGCTTTCTTGCGGCCTGCGCGGTCTGTTCGTTGCCCGCAAGCGGGTTGTATAAGATATACTTTTTCATAACTCATCTCCTGACAAAATCAGAATTTCAAACACAATAATTTTATCATATTTTGTCGATTTAGTAAAGCTTTTTATCGCTTTTGCAATTGACAAGAGAAGTGGTGCAGAGTATAATTAATACGAATATTTCCAGTAAAAGGAGAAATTGAAATGTCAACATTAAAAGCAGGTTTTGGAAGAAGACTTATTACACCTCCGCTTGGAACGCCGATATCAGGCTATTATGAAAAAAGATTTGCCAAAGGCGTTCTTGATGAGCTTTATGTCAGCGCTATGGCACTTTCTGACGGAGAGAAGAAGGTCCTTATAATCGGCGCGGATATTATATATCTTAATATTGAGCAGGCGGCAGAATGCAGAAAGATTATTTCTGAATTTTGTAATATTCCGATTGAGGCTATCTATATCAATGCCTCTCATACTCACACAGGGCCTGTAATAGGCGACGGTGAATATAAAGACTTCCTCGCTGTTCAGCTTCGCGATGCTGCGGCAATGGCTCTTGCGGACCTTAAACCTGCAAAGCTTGCTACGGCAGAGGGTAAGGCTGAGGGTATCTCCTTTGTACGCCGTTACAGAATGAAGAACGGAAATGTACAGACAAACCCGGGTGTTGATAACCCTGAGGTTGACCATGCGCTTGCTACTCCGAATGAGACGGTAAAGCTTGTTAAGGTTATCCGCGAGGGTGGCGATGATATTTACCTCGTAAACTTCGGTACTCACGCAGACACAATCGGCGGTGAGCTCATTTCGGGCGACTGGCCGGGCTTTGTTGTAAGCACAGTCGAGAAGTCGCTTGACGGTGTTAAGTGTATCTTCCTCTCAGCTCCGCAGGGCGATGTAAACCACATCAACCCGTTCCCGACAGCAGGGGATAGAAACGGTCTTGAGTATGACACCTTCGACGGTGTTCCGCGCGGATATGAGCATGCGAAGCATATGGGTCGTGTTGTTGCGGGTGCGGTTCTTCAGATATGCGGTAAGGCAGAAGTTTTGCCCGATGCGAAGATTTCGTATGCTGAGAAGATAACAAAGCTTCCGACATTTATGGAAAACGACAAGCTTGAAGAGGCTCGCAGGATTAAAGCTCTTCACGAGGCAGGTCGTGATGATGAGATACCGTTTGAGAAGATGGAGCTTACGACAGTTGTTGCAGAGGCTACAAGAAGAGTTTTGCTTGAAAACGGACCTGAGTTTTTTGAATATACTCTTGGTGCTGTTTCGATAGGAGACATCGTTTTTTTCGCAGTTCCGGGTGAGATGTTCACAGAGCTTGGAAACCGCGTATGTGATGAGTCTCCGTACAAAACGACGCTTGTATGCTGTCTTACAAATGCTTCGGGTACATACTTCCCGACGAGAAAGGCATACGATGAGGGCGGATACGAAGCAAGGTCTTCAAAGCTTGCTCCGGGTTATGACGATATTATGGTAAAAGATATTATCGAGCTCTTTGAAAGCGTAAAGTAAAATAAAAACCTGCGGTGGCATTAGGCGGGGCTTCGTAAAACAGTTATTTTGAAAAATGCTTGAAAACGACTGTTTTCAAGGGACGGCGTGACTTCGGCCACTCCGTTTCCTTTTTCGCAAGTTCTTCCAAAGGGATAAAGCCGATGCCGTCATATTCGATGTGGATCTTCTGTCTGCGCTTGCCGCTGGACTTGTCGGGTGCTTCCACATAGATCGCCTTTATCAG
>JAZOAS010000124.1:0-33514 GCA_045595605.1 Eubacteriales bacterium | reverse complement strand
AGAACGACTTACGATAACATTTTGAGGCTTATTGATGACCCTGATGTCTGCGACCCGATAAAGTTTCTCCGCCAGCGCGAGATTGTTCACTTCCAGCGCTTCGGTGAAGGGTTGCAGCACGTTCAGGATAATCTCAGCAGCAAAAACTTCTACGCCTTCAATTCGGCGTTTGACAAGGCGAAAGCTTGCAATGTAAGAAGAATAAAGTGAGAAAGGTTTAAATTTCTGGGAAAGACACCCCACTAAAGGGGTGTCTTTTTTGTTGTTATAAGCTATCGGGGGACTTGAAGAAGTATATATAAAACTACAGTGCGAATGTTGAAAAAAGTCATATAATGTTGTATAATAATAATCTAAGAATAAAAATGGGAAAAAAGACATATTTTTTTGTGAAAGGAGGATGAAAAACATGGCATCTGTAAACTCTCTTCTTGTGCTCAATACTGAAACTGACAAGAAATATCTGGAAGTAGTTGACATCCCGAGCGACAGCATACCTGAGATGCTGAACGGTGAAACAGGATTTCATATTTATCATGTCAGAATGCTCACAGAGCTTATGCTTCGTGAGCTTATAAGTGTAACGGATAAATATGCCTTGTCAGAAGAAGACATAAGATGCATGTCAATAGCATCCTCGCTCCATGATATAGGAAAGAGTAAAATTCCGGAAAGTATCCTCAATTTTCCGGGTAAACTTTCTCCGATAGAGTATGACATAGTTAAAAAGCATACAGTTTTCGGATATGAAATAATCGATGAAATTTCAACGGGCATTGATGAGAAAATTACGAAGCATGCCAAGGATATTGCAAGATTCCACCACGAGCGAACAGACGGAACAGGCTATCCTGAAGGTTTGAAGGGTGAAGAGATACCGATTTGTGCTCGAGTTGTCGCAATTGCAGACTCTTTTGACGCTCTTACAAGCTCAAGAAGCTATAAAGAAGCTTTTTCTCAGGATGTTGCAATAGAGATGATAGCAAACGGCATGAGTGGCAAGTTTGACGATTTTCTTGTGCAGTGCCTTCTTAATGTTGTAAACAACAACGACCTTCTTGAAATAAGGGAACAGCTTGCAAGCAAAAATAGCATTGTAACAGACCCAAATACACTTGTCACAAAACGCATTCTCATGGTTGGAAACACAGGATACGTTACGGAAAAATTCATAGAAGATACCTTTGAAAATCACAATGTTCTTATTGCAGGGGAAACACACCTCAAATCGATGGGCAGAATCAAGGTGTATAACGGCAGGCAGATACCCTATGATAGGATATTTGAAACATACGACTTTGATGTTGTGGTTTTTTTTGCAAGAGAGCTTACATATCGCTCGAAGGCGCAACCTGATACGGAAATCCTGAGAGAAGTACTGAGCCTGACCGCGAAGTATCAGAAAGGTGCAAAGGTCATATATTTCTCATCTCTTGACGGCGCATATTCGAATAAAACGGATACAAGCGTTATAACTTTGTCTAAAGAGAATCTGTGTGAATTCTATACAAAGCATTTTGGTATCGATGTAAAGATTGTAAGAATTCCGCATCTTTACAGCGGAACACTTGAAGGCGACTTCTTAAACGGCATTTTCTCTCAAATGGAGAAGGGGAGTGTCACCCTGAAGGAGTTTGAAGGTTCAGGGGCATTTTTTATTTCAATGCACGACATCTCTGTTCTTATTTCACGTTTTCTCGAGAATTGGCAGGAGGGAGTTGGAACGCTTAATGTCGCTGATGAATTTGGTATCGCCTTTGGCGATGTAATTAAGAAGATTCGTACTATTGTCCCCGGTATTCGCGTCATATTTACAGGTGAGGAAGATGGGGCATCTCTCAATATCAAAAACACCGCGCTCCGAAATGAGTACGGATATTTTTCTAAAATATCAATCATAGATGATATTGACGAGGAATATGAGAAGTATGCTGTTTTGAAGAATCTTAAAGTGACGGACTTCTGGAGCAAGGTCAGAAAATGGATAAGTGAACATAGCTTGGCCGTGAAAGCCATTGAGATTGCGCTGCTGTTTATTATCACGGAGCTTCTGAACCTGGCGACCGGCTCGTCAATAATTTTCTCAATAGTTGATTTCCGAATGGCGTTTATCGTTATAGTTGCAACGGTTCACGGTCTTTATTCTGGACTTACGGCAGCAGGTCTTTCGTCGGTCGCGTGGTTTGTCGCAAAGGTTGTCTCGGGAACGAGCTGGCTGACTATATTCTATGAGCCATCAAACTGGTTTGCATTTGTTTATTATTTCCTTGTTGCAGCTATTTCGGGCTATGTCCGTCTTACGAAAGACGACAAAATAAAGTTTGGTAATGAGCAGATAAAGCTTCTTGAAGAAAAGCTTGAGTTTACGCGAGAGCTTTATCAGGATACATTCGGAGAAAAGCGAGATCTCAAAAAACAGATAATAGGCTCAAAAGACAGCTTTGGAAAGATATTTGATGTTACAAGAAAGCTTGACACTGTTGAACCGCATAAGCTCTATCTCAAAATTATGGATACTTTTGAAGATACACTTGAAAATAAGAGCTTAAGCGTATATTCAATAAACGACAAGAGCGTGTTTGGTCGTCTTGAGGTGTCGTCACGAGATATTCTCAGTGAGGTTTCAAGGTCTATATCGCTTGATACCTACAAGCCGATCCTTGATAAGATAAAGAAAGACGAGATATGGCGAAATACAGAGCTTCTTCCGAATTTGCCGATGTACGCAGCCGGCGTATGGCGACGGGATAAACTTGAGCTTTTAATTTTTATATGGTATGTCAAGCCTGAGCAGAATTCGCTTTACTATGTGAACCTGTTTAAGATTTTGTGTGACCTTGTCGAGATATCACTTCTCAGAGCGTATGATTACAACCAGCATCTTTATGAAAGTCAGTACATACAGGGTACACACATTTTGCACAGAGAAGAGTTTGACAAGATTTATACAAACTTCAAAAGTATGTCAGAAAGAAAAGTCTTTTCATATGAGTTTATAGAAATCGACCCCAAAGGACACTCATACAAGGAAATTGATGAGATGCTTTCGGGTAAGATTCGTGCAAATGATATTCTTGGCGAAATTGAAGACGGCAAGCTCGGAATTCTTTTGTCGCAGGCGACAAAGAGCGATTTGCAGTATGTTTTGCCGAGATTTGAAAACCTTGATTTGGAGATAAATGTAAGATAAAAGGAGGTATATGTATGAAATTTTTTGCTATTGTTTTGATTTTCATACATATCCTTTTATGCGTTTTTACATTTATAGGAACACATTTTAAGTTTTTAAAAGTCCATAAGTATATGTTTTTTGTGGTGTTGTGCCTGCCGTTCTGGGGATTTCTGGCGGTGTTGTTTCTTCATTTTCAGGTGCTGCTTAAAAAAGACGATACCATTGCAGTAGGTGTGCAGAAGATGAAGCTTGACTCTGCATTATACAAAGGTATTGCTGTCGAAGAAAAGAAAACTGATGATTCGCTTGTGGCAATTGAAGAAGCTCTCCTTATAAATTCGCCCAAGGTCCGTCGCGAGATAATAATGGATGTTCTTAATGACAATCCTGCAGAGTATGTTGAGTTTTTGCAGAAGGCAGGAAACAACGAAGACCCCGAGGTTGTTCACTATGCGGTTACGGCGATGGTTGAGATATCAAAAGAAAATGACGAAACTCTCCAGCGAATCGGAAGGGAGTATGAAGAAAACCCGGACGATATCAAAGTGCTTTCAGATTACTGCGATTTTCTCTGGAGAGTTATTGCACAGAATCTTCTTTCAGGTCAAGTTGAGATTATGAACAGGAATTTATATTCCGAGCTTGTGTCAAAAAAACTTGAGCACATAAAGTCAATGGAAGACTACATACGCTATTTTGAAAATGAGTTTGCGCTTAAAAACTACGGTATTGCAGGGAAAATACTTGCAGAGGCAGACAAGTTGTACGGCGATTTTGAAGATATTATTCTCATTAAGCTCAAATACTACTCACAGCTTCGCAAGGCAGACAAGATAAAAGAACTTATTACTGATGTGCAGTCCAAGAAAATGTTTGTTTCCAGACGCGTGAAGGAGGCTATGGCATTTTGGAAAGATTAAAGGAAAGATTCCTGAAATTCAGGTATAAAGGGATGCTTGTTGTTGCCTTGATGTTCGCGCTTATGGCTGTTGTTCTTTTTGTTGAGCGAAGCGGGATAC
Organism: Eubacteriales bacterium; assembly: GCA_045595605.1. Classification (GTDB taxonomy): domain Bacteria; phylum Bacillota; class Clostridia; order Oscillospirales; family JAAYXM01; genus SIG480. The sequence goes on along the minus strand of JAZOAS010000124.1, from coordinate 29,323 downwards.
AGTACAACTATAATAAGCAATCCCTCGGATTTCTTGAAAATGAAAATATCGTTACAAAAATTGAGGCGAATGAAAATCTTTCAAAGCAAACTCTTGTCCTGTGCGATATAAGCCGCCCGGAAAGCCGCGAGGCTCTCGATGAGTTTTCGATAATTCTCGCTGATATGAAAATTGGATATGACCTTGTTGATTTGTCCAAAAACGCCTTTCCCGACTTGTCAAAGTATGATAAGACGGTAATACTTATGAGCGACCTGTCACCAATCGGTGAAAATGTTATCGCCTTAAGTGACTGGGTGTATGAAGGCGGTAGGGTTATGTTTGCCCTTACGCTTCAGAGAGATATCTATGTATCCGTGCTTGAAGGTGCGCTCGGTATTCTTGAAGCGTCGTGGGAAAATACTCTTCTTGAAAGTATTTATATCAAAGACGGGTTTATGGTCGGCGGCGGCAGGAGCTTTGAAGTTGAAGACGGCTATGATTCCGTATGGTCAGTCCGGCTTGATGAGAGCCGTGCAAAGATTTATGCGTGGGTTGATAACGAAAGCCGCGCCCCGCTTATATGGGAAACAGACTACGGCGCGGGAAAGTTTGTTGTAAACAATCTCGGTATTTGCGAGAAGGTTACGCGTGGCTTCTATGCTGCTTCGTTCAGTTTGCTTGATGATGTTTCTGTTTATCCGGTCATCAATGCTTCAACCTTCTATCTTGATGACTTTCCATCGCAGATTCCGCAGGGAAGCAACGAATACATAATGCGCGATTATGGCGCAACAACAAGAGATTTTTATGTCAATATCTGGTGGCCTGCGATGATGGACTTCGCCGACAGATACGGCATGAAATATACAGGCCTTGCTATAACGGGATATGACGATAATGTTGACGGCTCAACACCGACAGAGCCTGATGAAGGAACTTTCTTGAATTTCGGGAACATGCTTCTCCGTCATGGCGGTGAGGTCGGATATCACGGATATAATCATCAGCCGCTCTGTATGAGCGAGTGTGATTACGAGGGCTTCTACGACTACAAAACATGGAAAAGCGAAAGGGCGATGAAGAGTGCATTTGACTCACTTATTGACCTTTGTGACAGGCTTTTTCCGGGGGTAGAGGTGTCGCTATATGTTCCGCCGTCAAACATTATGTCAGAGGTTGGCGAGGAGTTTTTGCTTGGCACATATCCGCACATAAAGACGGTTTCGGGAATATATTTCCCCGACGGAGATTTTAAGTTCAACTGTACGCAGGAGTTTGAAGTTCTGCCTGACGGCAGGGTTCATCAACCACGAATTATCTCAGGCTGTGAGCTTACTCCGTTTATGGAGCTTGCGCTTGTGTCGGAGCTCAATATGCACTTTATAAATTGTCACTTTACGCACCCTGACGACGCGCTTGACCCTGAACGAGGCGCGGAAAAGGGCTGGAGAAGTCTGTCGCAAAGCTTTGATGAATATCTTAGCTATCTCTATACATCAGCTCCGATGATAAGAAACTTCACGGGTTCTGAGACCTCTGCCGCTGTGCAGAGATACGCAGCGCTTAATGTTGAAAAAGAGCAGACGGAAGAGAGTGTGGTTCTTAAAATCGGTAACTTCTACGATGAGGGGTATTTCTTTGTTCGTTTTAACTCTGGGGAATTTGAAAGCATTGACGGAGGAGAACTTACACATATCACAGGAAATTTATATCTGCTGAGGGCAGAGAAGGAAATGGTAACAATCAATCTGAAATAGATCAGGTGGAAGAAATGAGAATCTGTATGGTGCTTGAGGGGTGCTACCCCTATATAAACGGCGGCGTGTCAACCTGGGCACACCAGTACATAACGGAGATGCCCGAACACGAGTTCGTTCTTTGGGTTATCGGCGCAAAAGCTGAGGATAAGGATAAATTTGCCTATAAGCTTCCGGAAAATGTTGTGGAAGTGAAGCAGGTGTTTCTTGATGATGCGCTGAGAGTCAAGCCGAATAAGGTGTTTAACCACTCGTTTTCCGAGAAGGAAACCGAAGCGTTGCGGAGGCTTGTTTTTTCGGACAAACCTGACTGGGATTTGCTCTTTGATATGTACCATACGAAGAAAATAAACCCTATGAGCTATCTTAAAAGTGAACACTTTTTGAAAACACTCATAGAAATATGCAAAACGGAGTTTCCATACACCGCGTTTTCGGACGCGTTTCATTCCGTGCGCTCAAGGCTCCTTCCGGTTTTGTACCTTATGGGTACGGAAATTCCTGAAGCGGACTGCTACCACGCTATTTCTACGGGTTATGGCGGACTTCTTGCAAGCCTTGGCGGATATGTAAAGAAAAAGCCTGTTCTTCTTACTGAACACGGCATATACACCCGTGAGCGCGAAGAGGAGATAATCAGAGCGAAATGGGTTGAAAAGGCGTTTAAACCGCATTGGGTAAAATTCTTTTATATGCTTTCAGATCTTATATATGACAGAGCTTTTCGTGTTACATCGCTCTTTACGCGCGCAAAAGAAACCCAGATTGAAATGGGATGTGCGAGGGAAAAGTGCTATGTTATAGAAAACGGAATAAGTTATGAAAGGTTTTGCGATATACCCATAAAAGAAGATGATGGGTATGTCGATATCGGCGCAGTTGTCCGTTTTGCTCCTATCAAGGATATCAAAACGATGATATATTCATTCTTTGAACTCTCAACACGAATGGATAATGTGAGACTGCACATAATGGGTGGTGTCGATGACGAGGAGTATGCGGCAGAATGTCGCGACCTTATCACCCAGCTAGGCATGGACGACAAGGTGATAATGCCGGGTCGAGTCAATGTTGTCGAGTATTTTGAAAAGCTTGACTTTACAATACTCACAAGTATTTCCGAAGGTCAGCCACTGTCTGTTCTTGAGTCGTTTGCAGCGGGAAGACCGTGTGTTACAACCGAAGTTGGTTGCTGTCGCGAGCTTCTTGAGGGAAGCCCGGGCGACACATTCGGTGTAGCGGGGTATTGCGTTCCACCGATGCAGAGAGAACAGCTTGCAGACAAAATGGAAATAATGTGTGAGTCGCGCGAGCTGCGGCTCAAAATGGGCGAAATTGCGAAAAAGAGAGCTTATGAGTATTACAGATACATAATAATGCTCACAAAATACAGAAATCTTTATAAGGAGGTAGAAGAAGGTTGGCAGGCATAGGGTTTGAGCTTAAAAAACTCTTTCAGAAAAAGGGAATACTCAACTCGGTCAAGGCATACGGCTACGCAACAGTTATCTGTTCGGGACCGATGCTTCTTGGCGTTATTCTCTTGCTCGGTATAATGTTTTTGTGCAGTCGGGCAGGAATAGAAACGCAGACGAGAGAGCTTCTCATATGTATGATAACCTATACTTTGCTTGCATCGATTCTTGTTACATCCTTCTTCTCAATGACAATAACGAGATTCACCGCAGATATGCTCTATGAAGAGAAAAAGAGTGCAGTCCTTCCGTCGTTCTGGGGAAGCAGTGCGCTTATGATGACACTCGGAAGTGTTCTTTGGGTGATTTTTCTCGCCTTCTCAGGCGCGAACCTCATATGTTCCGTGCTTATGTTCATATTCTTCAACGAGATGATAATCGTATGGAATGCAATGAGCTACCTCACGGCAATAAAGGATTATAAAGGAATCTTCCTTTCGTATCTTGCTGCGATACTTGTGACATTTGTGCTCGGACTTGTGCTTACGCTTATTTTCAGGTCGTATGTAATTGAAATGCTTCTTCTTTCCATAACGGTAGGATACGGTGTTATGGTTATATGGAATCTTGTTCTTCTGCATAAGTATTTCCCCAAATCAGATGTCGGCGCTTTTGTTTTTCTTGAATGGGTAGATGAATATATCTACCTTGCGCTGTCGGGATTTTTTGTGAATATCGGGATGTTTGCACATCTTGTCATATTGTGGTTTTCAAAAATTGGTGTAAAGGTTCACGGGCTTTTCTACGGCGCGCCGGAGCACGATGTTCCGGCTCTTCTTGCGTTTATGACGACACTCATTACAACCGTAAACTTTGTTGTTTCGGTCGAAGTGAATTTCTACGGAAAATACAGAAATCATTACAGCTTATATAATGACAAGGGTACCGTAAAAGACATTATTCAGTCAGAAAAGGAAATGCTTGATACGCTGAAGACCGAAATGCTTTACACCGCAATAAAACAGCTTTTGTGTACAGCTCTGTTCATAGCGGGAGGTGGATTCCTGCTTGATATTCTGCCGCTTGGATTCAACGAGATGATGCGCGGGTATTTCAGAACTCTGTGCGTAGGGTATGGGCTTTATGCAATAGGGAATATGACGATGCTTATGCTTCTGTATTTTACGGATTATAAAGGCGCGTTCTTTGCAACGGGAGTTTTTGCGGCAGGGTCCGTTGTGCTTTCCGTAATTTCTCTGTTTTTGCCGCAGGTTTATTACGGGTTTGGATTTCTTCTTGCATCCATGGCGTTTTTGATAGTTGCAATTGCAAGACTTGATTATTTTACAAAACGCCTGCCGTATTATATACTTGCCGTTCAACCGCTTGTAAGCGAAGATAAATCAGGAGTGTTCGGAAGACTTAGAGTATTCCTTGAAGATAAGCTGGAGGACAGAAAATGAAAAATACACTGAAACTTGTTTCTTTGCTGATTGTACTGAGTATCCTTCTCACGGGGTGTACCGTCTTATTGCCACAGGAGGAAGTGGTAGAATCGCCAAAAAGCGTTTATGTGCCGGATCTTGAGTACAACGAAAAATATAAGCTCCGCGACAAACCGGATTTATATACGGTCGATAAACCGGAAGATGTTGTGACTATGTATCTCACCGTTTCGGAAGGAAACGAAGGCGAAAAAACAAACCACACCTGGAGTGAAATAAACACATATTCCGTATTTGATTATGAGGATATGGGTGTTGAAAGGTATAAGGTTGAAGGCCTTTTGCAGATTGGAGATGAGTCTGGTCCTCTTCCCGGAAAGCTCGGCTACGGTCAGGTTTCACCCAACTGCACGATACAGATACGCGGTCAGACCTCAAGCCGCCAGTCTGTGAAAAACTATAAGATAAGCCTTAAGGACAATAAGGGTATGTGGATGGGAAACACATCCGTTCCGCTCAATAAACACATCAATGAAGGTCTTAGATTCCGCAACAAAATGGCTTATGACCTTATGGCGGAAATACCGCAGATGATGGGACTTCGAACAAAGTTTGTCCACCTTTATGTAAAGGACACAACACGCGGCGGAAACAATGAGTTTACCGATTACGGCATATATACATATGTTGAACAGATGAATAAAAAAGCGCTCAAAGCACACGGACTTGATGCAAACGGTCATCTTTACAAGATAAATGTGTTCGAGTTTTACAGATACGAAGACATAATCAAAATGAAAGAAGACCCAACTTTTAATGAGGCGGCGTTTGAAGAGCTTATAGAAACAAAGGGTAGCGATGACCACGAAAAGCTTATTAAAATGCTTGAAGATGTAAATGATTTCTCAAGACCTATCGATGAAATTCTCGATAAGCATTTTGATATTGAAAATTTGAGCTATTGGATGGCGTTCCATATCCTTACGGGTAACGCCGATACACAGAGCCGAAATGTATATATTTACAGCCCGCTCAATCTTGATAAGTGGTATTTCATATCATGGGACAACGACGGTATGCTCAACAAAACTGAGTACGCTGCTATGAACAGAGTTTCTTATGACGAGTGGGAAACAGGCGTCAGCAACTACTGGGGTAATGTTCTCTTCCAAAGAGCTCTCAAGAGCGAAAGGTTCAGAAAGGCCCTTGATGATGCGATAAATGACCTTAAGGCAAACTACCTTACGAAAACGAAAATAGATGGTATTGCAAAGCGATATTCGGCGATTGTAAAGCCGTATGTCTATTCATACCCTGATATTCTCAACTTGCCGCTTACCTCTGCGCAGTATGATAGAGTTGTCAGCGGTCTATCGTCAGAAATTGAGCTCAACTACAATCTTTATAAAACCTCTTTTGAAAAGCCGATGCCGTTCTTTATTGACACGCCGAGAAAAAAGGGAGATAAGCTTGTAATTTCAAGCCAGAGCTCGTTTGACTTTGATGCTGAGCAGATTACATATGACATACAGGTTGCACGGGATTATAATTTCAGAAGCGTTATCGTTGACAAGCAGGATGTTTCTCTTCCGATTGTCGAGATAAATATGTTACCGCGCGGTCAGTATTTCATAAAGGTAACTGCGACGAACAAAAGCGGATATACCCAGACGGCCTTTGACTATTACTATGTTGACGGTATGAAAAAGTACGGTACAAAGTGCTTCTATATAGATGAAGGCGGTAATGTCGTGGAGGATATATATGAAGACTGAAAGGTACAGAAATGAGTGGAAGTATCTTATTGATACCGCTCAGAAAGAGGTTGTAACAAAGAGACTCTTGCCGTATCTTACGCTTGATAAACATGCCCAAAACGGCGGGTATATGATTCGAAGTCTCTATTTTGACGATTATTACGATACAGCCTATGAGGAAAAGGAAGGCGGATTTTTGCAGAGAAAAAAATACCGTATCCGAATATATAACTGCTCTGATTCAAGTATCAAGCTTGAGAGAAAAAAGAAATTCGGAAGCTATATTTTTAAAGAATCGGCAAAGCTCACGCGTGACGAGGTCTATAAGATTTTAGACGGTGATTATGACTTTTTGCTTAAAAGCGACAAGAGTCTTTTGAGGGAGTTCTATTTCGAGTGCGTGTCAAATGTCATGCGCCCGAGGGTAACTGTTGACTATGACCGCGAGCCGTGGATAGCGGACGAGGGAACGGTCAGGATAACTTTTGATATGGATGTCCGCGCGGCTGTCGGAAGTTTTGACATATTTGATTCTGCTTTGCCGACGCTTCCCGTGCTTGAGCCGGGAAAGTGTGTTATGGAGGTCAAGTTCACGGAGTTTCTTCCGCAGGGAGTGCGCGAGATATTACCTGACCGAGGCTCAGAGTTCACTGCGGTGTCGAAGTATGTTCTATGCTATGAGAAAACCGAGTATATGAACGCATTTACAAAATACTGGTATGATAATTAAAGGGGAGATGTAAAATGAGTATTCAGGATGTTATCAAAAAATCAATACTTGAATCAGGTGCGTTTGACGGCTTGAGTCTTACGAATATTGCGCTTGGACTTGTTACTGCAATTATAATTGGTGCAGTAATATACTTTACCTACCAGAAGTTCTACACTGGTGTTATTTATTCAAGAAGCTTTGCTGTAACGCTTATCGGTATGACGGTTCTGACTGCGGTCATTACCCTTGCTATCAGTACCAATATCGTCATATCTCTCGGTATGGTCGGTGCGCTTTCAATTGTCCGTTTCAGAACTGCGGTAAAAGATCCGCTTGACCTTCTCTATCTCTTTTGGGCAATAACTTCGGGTATAGCTTCGGGTGCAAATATGTATCTGCTTGTCCTTGTTGCAGCCGTTGTTATGGTCCTTATTATCATAATATTCAATAAGCATCAGCTCAAAGGAAGAATCTACATAGCGGTTATTCATTATACATCAGACGAAGTGGGAGATAACATTATCCGCGCATTTGGCAAGATGAAGTATTTCATAAAGTCAAAGACTGTAAGAAAAGATGTTGTCGAAATGGCAGTTGAGATTTACTGCAAGAATAATGATACCTTCATACTTGAAAAGATCAGAGCTGTCGAGGGTGTAGAGGATGTCACATTCATCCAGTATAACGGAGAATATCACGGATAAGTCAGCACATATATTTATGTTGTTTTTGATAAAAAACAGTAGTATAATGTAGTGTGTGGTTATATTTTATTTAAGTTCATCAGGAAAGAAGATATTATAAATGGCACAGACATACGAGAAAAGAAAACACAAACAAAATAATATTCTTTATACAATCGTAACCATAGTTTTGTTATGCGCAATCTTTTTGTCTATGGTGAATTACTTTTATACGAAAGCTGAGAACGACGCGTATGAAATGCTCCATATGCAGACAAAACAGATAAAAGACGATCTGACACTGCAGATGATTTCTGACAGAGAAAATCTTATTACTATGGCAAGTTTTGCGGCAAAGCTTTATGAGGACGGTGAAAGCTATGACCGCGTTTTTGAATCGTTCAAACCAATAGGTCTTTTTTCGCGCATAGGCATATTAACACCTGACAATATCTTTGTTTCGCGCGGAAGACAGATTGATTTAACAGGAAAGCTTTCTTTTGAGGAGGAGAGTAAACGCGGTCAGTATATAAGCGGAAGAGTGCCTTCAATTATAACCGAAGGCGATGAAGTTATCCGAAGCGCTGTTCCGATTAAGGTGAATGATAAAGTGGTCGGTGTGTTATACGGTATCATCGACACCGAGGTGATAAACAGAAGATACAGCCTTATGGCGAAAGAGCTTGACGCTCAGCTTTTTGTTCATGACCTTGAAAACGGTATTATCGTCATCGATTCGCTTCACGACAAACTTGGAAATATAAACTTTTTAAGTGACCGCAAATATAACGACAGTTACTCTTATGAAGAGTTGATGGAGAACGATAAGGGCTTTACATCATTCGTTTCGGCGTACAACGGAGAAGACCTTTATGTCCATTATTCCGCTATCGAGGAGATTGGATGGAAAATCATTCTCGCGAGATACGAGTCTCAGGTTTTTGCGGATACTCATATCATCTCAAGGGTCTTATTTCTGACGTTCTTTGCTATGGCAGTAGTAATGGCGTTGTATATGCTGCTTCTTATGGCGATAGAAAGACGCAGAAATGTTGTGGCAGTTTACGCCTCCAATGTAAGAAAGGTTCTTCTTGAAATCAACCAGCAGCAGAACAATATTACGGAAGCACTTCGCAAGATTTGCGTATTCTCAAAATCGAAGTCGGCATTTTTCTTTGATACAGACGGAGAAGATTACAGCTATGTTTTGCCGGCAGACGAGAACAAGCTTTTGAGGGGAGACGACAGAGTATATTTCATCGAAGAGCTTCTCCATTATTCGGCAGAGCTTAAAAAGGCGAGCGGAACTACAATGAGCGTTATGCGCATTGTTCCGAACGAACACCTTAAAAATACCAACCCCAGATTCTTTGAATTTTTGCGTACTCATTATATCAAAGAAGTTTCTTTCGCGGCTGTAACAAGTAAGGACAATCACATTTCGATTATAGGCGTAATCAATCCCGGAAAGAGTAAGGATGCAAGACTTCTTGCAGAAAACATCGCTGTTTGCTTCTCGATCGCGCTGTATAACAAGAAGCATCTGAACAGAACAGAGCGTGCAGCAACAACCGACTCTCTCACAGGCGTGCTTAATCGCGTCGTTTTCAAGAGAGATTCGCAGGAATTTGACGATCAAAAGCCGTGTATGTTCTCGTGTGTTTACATTGATGTAAACGAGCTTCATCTCCGCAACAATAAATACGGTCATGCGGCTGGCGATGAAATGCTTATATTTATTGCAAATACCTTGAAAGAGGTATTCTACGGCCATAACATATACCGTATGGGCGGCGACGAGTTCCTTGTTTTTGCAAAGGAAACAAAGGCAGATGAAATCAAAAAGGGTGTAGAGCTTCTTGTTGAACGCTTAAAACCTATGAATTACCATGTAGCAATCGGAACATCTTACAGAACTCAGAACACAAATACTGAGGAAATGGTAAGAGAGGCTGAGGTCAGGATGTACGAGGCGAAGGCTCAGTATTACCAGAATAAAGAAGATAAAAGCACTGTTGAAACTGAAGATCTCGGTTATGACCAGATCAAGACCGGAATCCGGGAAATTGATACGATGATTTCTGTGCTGAAAGAGCATTATAACGGAATCTACCGTGTTGCGCTTGATACAGATAAAGCCCGCAGGATACTTATGCCGTCATACTTCGGTTACAAGGAAAATGAGGAGCACTTTTCAAATCTCTTGCAGACATACATAAATGAGATGGTTCACCCTGATTTCCATAGAGCAGTTGCAAGCTTCCTTAACTATGACGCCATAAAAAAACAGCTTGCGACGGGTGATTCTCCGCGTATTACATACAAAAGGGTGAACGGGGAAATCGTCATCCTCAGTGTGTATAAGTTGAATGAGGAAGATGATTATATAAACGAGACACTCTGGATTTTTGCAAAAGATTAAACCATTTGACAAAAACGATTTAGTGTGATAAAGTAATAAAAGTTGAATATTTGGCAAAACCGGCGAAAGCCGGCGACGCAAAGCCAAGAGGCTAAGGTTTTATACTATGCCAGTCCAGCTGCAATAATAGAGGCCCTGAAGCCAGGGCTTTCTGTTGTTGCAGTTTTTTATTACACTTTGCAGGCTGAGAAGGAATATGATATTAAGGGAAAGGAGGAGGTGTCCGATGGATAAGATTCTGATAAGATTTGTTATTCTTCCGCTTTTGCTTGTTCTGATAGCAATTTTGGTTGTGCAGATAAAGCGCGTAAAAAAAGAAAACGAGACCGATAAAATGACAGACGCGGAAACAGGTATCGGAAACCTGCAGTTTTTCAAATATCACTTCAAGTACACAATAGGGGACATATTGAGAAGTACCTATCATGTCGCGTATATTATTCTTGACAGTAGCTGCTTAAGAGCTTATCGTGGCGAGTTTTCGTTTTCGGATGTTCTTGAATATACTGCATCCGTTTTGTCGGAGCATACGGGGGACGGGGAAATTTCTGCGAGAATTACGGAAAACGGATTTGCTTTCGCGTTCCGTGCGGACTCGGATGAGGCTGCGCAGAAAAGGCTTAGTGAGATCATGGACAAGCTGAACTCGTTTATAAACTCGAATGGAAAAAAAGAAAGCATAGCTTTCTATGCGGCAGAGTATCCGCTTTTGGAATCTGACCGCAACTGTGAGCTTCTGCTCTTTAATCTGAGAAAAAACTGCAATAGAATTTTGGGTACAGAAAAGCAGGTTGTGCATTGTGATACTCATTCAATGAATTCGGAGCAGGAAGAAAAGCAAATTACAGAGAAAATCCTGAAAGGTTTTGAAAACAATGAGTTCAAGATGTATCTGCAGTTTGTTGTTGACAACAAAACGAAAAAGATAGTATCTGCTGAAGCGCTGTCTCGTTGGAACAGTGTTGACAAAGGCTTGCAGAGTCCGGGTATGTATATAGAAAATATGGAGATGGTGGGGCTTATCAGCAAACTCGACTTTTATATGTTCGAGCTTGTCTGCCGCCAGCTTGAAAAGTGGAAAGACACAGAATATAAGGATATACCGATTTCCTGCAACTTTACACGAATTACGCTTTCTGAAGAAAGCTTTATTGACAGGCTCGTATCAATTTCAGATAAATATAATTTTGAAAAGGAGAAGCTTGTCATTGAGATTACGGAAGATGCAATGGAGAATAACAGAGAGCTTGCGACAGAAAATGTCAGAAAATGCAAGGAACTCGGATTTAAAGTTTACCTTGACGATCTTGGCAGCGGATATACTTCGCTTATAAATCTTTGTGATTATCCGATAGATGTTGTCAAAATCGACCGTGATATTCTTCTCAAGACGGATACGAAAAAGGGAAAAGATCTGTTTTCGGGAATAATTGCTCTTGCTCATAGCCTCAATATAAAGGTTATTTGCGAAGGCGTCGAAACAGAAGAACAGAATTTATTCGTGTCTGAATCTGAATGTGACTATATACAGGGCTGGTATTATTCCAAACCGCTTCCGGTTGAAGAATGTGAGCCGTTTATGGAAAGATTTGATGCAAAATAATAACAAAACAGAGCAGGTGAGTTGGCCACAGCCGCATAAGGAAGTATTGGTTTTGAATGGCTATTTTCCGCTTGTATTGCACAAAAAATTCCGGGAATACGACAGTATGCCCGGAATTTTTATATTTATCCAAACGAAAAATTTCTCAATTCAAAACTGCTTGCACCCTGAAGGTCTTGATTTTGGATGCAGTTTAAGCGAAAAAGGCAAGCATAACCTGTGACGGTTCGCTTGCCTTTTTTGAGAGAAAATGCGCCAAAAGACAGATTTTCAGGGCAAAACTGCCTTGTGTGGCTGTGGCCTTTCCTCTGCTCTGTTTTTAATCTTGTTTATTATCTTCGTAAGCGCGGCCTGCATTTTCTTCGATGTATTCACTCGGCGACATTGACAGCTTCTTTTTGAAGACTACGGCGAAATAGTGGGGGTCGCTGTATCCGCAGAGCGAGGAGATGTTCTTGATGCTTGTTACTCCTTGCTGTATCAATGTGCAGGAATGCTGTATGCGTATGGTGTTTAAATATTCGGTTATTCCTACGCCGAAGTGCTTTTTGAAGGCGGATGAGATATATTTTGGATTATACCGCGTTTCGATGCTGATTCTGTCGAGGGAAAGACCGCTTTCGGTGAAGTGATCGTCAATGTATTTTTTTACCGTGAGAGTAAATGAACTCTCTTTTTTGTCATCAGGACTTCGCCGCAGGAGCTTCTTTCCGAGAAAAGAGAAGGTATAAAGCAGAACGCTCTCTGAAATAAGGTCCATAACTTCGGAAGAGGTATCGATTCCGTTTTTCCAGAAGTCATAAACCTCATTGCATTCGGGGAAAACAAAGTTCTGCGGGGAAACTCCGAGCTTTTCCATTATCATATTTCCGCGGGAACCAACAAAGCTTATATACATAAATGAAAAATTTTCTCCTGATTCGATGCAGAAGGGCATAGAGGGGAATGTGAAAAAGATATTGCCTTCAGATAAGGGGACGATCTTTCCCAGAACATGGAGAAAGCCGGTACCATTTACAACATAGTGTATTCTGTAAACGGCCTCGCTTTTGAGTGGTGCGAGGGGCATCTGTTTATTTTCGAGAACGAAGTTTATGGTGTGGATTGAATGGTAATCCTTGTGGTATGGAATAAAATGACAAATGTTCTCCATATCTTGCACCTCCTTTTTTTGCAGTATAGCATATCAATTTCAAAAACTCAAGTTAAAACTAACTTTTTTAAACAATGTTGTGTATTTTTTATATTGAAAAGATGGATTTGTTGTGTTATCATTGTGTCGAAAATGGCACAGTAGCGACTTTTTGGAAAGCGGTTGTGAATAGGGTCAGAAGTTTTTAATTAAAATTACAACTAATTTATACAAAACAACCAGCTATTTGGTGTCGGTGTATTGCTTTTGAAATTAAAATATGTTACATATTAAATGTAGTAAATTGTCTGTGTTCATATTGAAAATTTCTGTTCCTGCGGTGGATGAGCGGTACCCGTGCAAGGTGCCTTTGGTGGTCGGATATTTAAAATCCGGCGCAAAACTCTTATTGCCATAAAAGTACAGGAGGAATTAATATGAAAAAAGTCAGAATCGGTGTTCTCGGCGGTTACCGCGGAACAAGCATGATCAATTACTGCAAGCGCGCGGATAATGCAGAGGTTGTCGCTATATGCGATAAGTCCAAAGATGCGCTTGATGCTCAGCGCAAAGCGGCTGAAGGACTTGATATCACTTTCTACGACAACTTCGAAGATTTTATAAAACATGATATGGATGCTGTTGTTCTTGCAAACTACGCAAATGAACACGCGCCCTTTGCGATAAAGGCAATGAAAATGGGCAAGCATGTTTTTTCGGAGGTTCTTCCTGTCCAGACAATGAAGGAAGCGGTAGAGCTTATAGAGACTGTTGAGGAGACCGGAATGGTTTATGCTTACGGTGAGAACTACTGCTATATGCCCGCACCCTATGAGATGAGCAAGCTTTACAGGGCGGGCAAAATCGGCGAGTTTGAGTATGGCGAATGTGAATACCTTCACAACTGCGAAAGCATCTGGCCGAGTATTACATACGGTGAAGAGGACCACTGGAGAAATAATATGTACTCCACCTTCTACTGCACACACTCTCTCGGCCCGATTATTCATATGACAGGGCTCCGTCCTGTTTCCGTAACGGGCTTTGAAGGCACCAAAAATGAAAGAAGGCTTCGTTCGGGTGCGAAGGGCGGACAGTTTGGTATTGAAATGGTAACGCTTGAAAACGGCGGTATTATAAAGAGCATACACGGTGACTTATACCGAGATTCAATCTGGTACTGCACGTATGGCTCAAAAGGCAGAATGGAGTGCGGACGCGAAGACCCGAAGGACGGTCATGTCCATAAGATTTATGTCAACGCTGACGAGTTCTCCGGTCAGTACGGAGAAGAGAATATCGAGGTCTATGAGCCGAAGCACGGTCAGGAAGATAAAATTGTCGGCTACGGCCACGGCGGAAGCGACTATTACTCAATGTACCACTTTGTTGAAAAGGTAAAGGGCAACCCTGAGGCCGATACAATAGATGTCTATGAGGCAGTAAATATGTTCCTTCCGGGTATGTTTGCATACCGTTCAATCCTTGACGGCGGAATCCCGAAGGAGATTCCAAACCTTCGCGATAAGGCAGAACGCGAAAAGTGGAGAAACGATACTGCGTGCACAGACCCGAAGACAGCAGGGGATATGCTTCTTCCGACCTGTTCGACGGGAACACCCGAGATTGATCAGGGTGTTTATGACCATATAAAAGAGCTCTGGGATGCAGAGTGTAACGGAACCGGAACTTCCGGTTATCGTGAGCTTGCATTCTCTCAGGGATTTGGAACTAAGGTTTAACATTTTAATGAGGTGAAAGGTATGAAAACAATCAAATTCGGAATTATCGGTTGCGGTCTTATGGGTAAGGAGTTTGCTGGCGCTGTCGGCAGATGGTTTCATCTTGAGGATGCAGAAGTAAGACCTGAAATCATAGCAATCTGCGACACAAACGAAGCAGCACAGAGCTGGTTCAAGGACAGAATCCCTACAATAAAGTATGTTTACAGCGATTATCACGAGCTTCTTAAAAACGATGAAATCGACGCGGTTTACTGTGCAGTTCCGCATGTTCTCCACGGTCAGATTTATGTCGATATAATTGACTCGGGAAAGCACTTTATGGGCGAAAAGCCTTTCGGTATGGATATGGAGCAGAATGAGAAGATTATGGCTGCAATCGCACGCCATCCTGAAAGCATCGTCCGTTGTGCAAGTGAGTTTCCGTTCTATCCGGCATGCCAGATGCTCATTAACTATGTGAAGGAAGGCAAGCTTGGAAGAATTCTTGAGGTAAGATCCGGTTTTTGCCATTCGAGTGACTTAAATCCTCAGAAGCCGATTAACTGGAAGCGTATCAAGGAGCTCAACGGTGAATACGGTTGCATGGGCGACCTTGGTATTCATGCACAGCATGTTCCGTTCAGACTCGGCTGGGTTCCCGAAAATGTATATGCAAAGCTCTCAAAGTACATCACCGAGCGTCCTGACGGCAAGGGCGGTATGGCAAAGTGCGAAACCTGGGACAATGCAATTCTCATCTGCGATACGAAGGATAAAGACGGAAACAAGTTCCCGATTACCTTTGAGATGAAGAGAATGCAGCCGGGCGCAACAGATGACTGGTATCTTGAAGTTTACGGCATGGATATGTCCGTCAAGTTCTCCTCCTCTGACCCGAACGCCTTCTTCTTCACAGAGAACATCGGTTCTGAGCAGGCATGGGCAAGACTCAATGTAGGTTTCAAGCCGCAGTTTAAAACTGCAACCGGCGGTATTTTTGAGTTTGGTTTCACAGATGCTATTATGCAGATGTGGGCAGCGTTCATCTACGAAATCGCAGGCAAGGAAGTAGAATTTGGTTGCTTCACTCCTGAAGAAACTGTAATTTCCCACAAGCTTCATACAGCCGCTCTTAAATCAGAAAAAGAGCAGGCCGTAATTAAGCTTTAATTATCTGAAAAGGAGAAAAAGCTATGTTAAAGAGCATAAAACGCTCACTCAAGGACCTCTTGGGTGCAGAATACATGGAGGCTGTAAAATCAGTCGCGGTTGAAATTAACGGAATGGATGAGAAGGAAGCTGATTTTCTCGTAAATGAGCAGATTGAATTCTTCCCTGATTCATACATTGAGAAAATGAGAGCTCTTGCACGCCGTACGGGTGAGAAGCTCGTTGCCGGCTTTGAGAATAACGAAAAGGGAGCACCTACTGATTCTTTCGCAAAAGCGGCGCACTCAAATATGGCACCAATCGGGGGCTACGGCTGTACCCGTATCGGTGAGGACGGTAAGGCATACCTTATCGCAAAGAGTGAACACTACCACGCATCTCTCGGACACAACTTCCCGGGATACAAGCTTATCAACAATGCACGCGGACTTGGCATCCTCAATGCTACACATAACAACACAAGAGGTTACATCACCCGTCTTGCTGAAAGGAGAATTGTTGCGGTTGCAAACGGAACAAAGGTTGACTCTGAGATTGATGCAATCCTTGCATCAAAGGAGCCGCATGTTCTCAACAGAATCATAAACCTCGAAACAGGAAGTCTTGCGGCTGAAGCCGGTATCAAGATGATGCTCGCTCGCTTCTACCGTCTTGACGGAAGCTATACTTCTCCTGTATATGAGGGAAAGATTCCTGTATTCCTTGTTATGGAGGACAATAAGGAGGGCCTTGGCGCAAACTACCACGGCACAACGGTTATAGCTCAGACGCTCCGCGGTATGTGGCCTGAGTTCTATGCGAAGTGTGAAGCAAATGAGCTTTACCGCGTGGTAAGTGTCAAAAAGAACGACATTGCAGACTTCGAAGCAAAGATAAAGAAATATAACAGCGGTAAATACAAGACAGCGGGATTTATGCACGAGATTATCCTCATGAACTATGCGGGAATCCGACTCACTAAGGAATTTCTTCAGGAGGCACACAGGCTCTGTCGCGATACAGATACCTTCACTATGGTTGACGAGATTCAGTCATGTATGTGGTATGACGGTATGTTCCTCTTCCGTCAGTATGACCTTCACCCTGATTTTGTCATAATCGGTAAGGGCTTCCCGGGCGGAGAATACCCTGCAAGCAAGGTGCTCACAACTGCTCCTGCTGACAGCCTCAACCAGTTTGGTGCGCTTGTCACAAACGGTCAGGAAGAGCTTGCAAGCCTTGCATACCTCATCACAATGGAATTCTCTGATGCAAACGGCAAGGAGATTGACAGAATCGGAAAGCTCCTTGAAGACGGTGTACGCGCACTTTCTGAGAAATACCCTGAGATTCTTCCTCCGCCTGAAGGTCTTGGACATCTTTCTGCTATCCATTTCAACAGCGTTGAAAAAGCTGCAGAGTTCACAAAGATTATGAACGATATGTGTGTTGATATCAGCGCACAGCTCTATAAGCCTGATTGCCCGCCGGCTGTTCTTCTCAAGCCGCCTGTAATCAGCGACGAAACAATCATCGAGGTTGTTCTTGAGAAAATAGAAGAAGGCCTCCATAAATTATCATAAGCGGGAGGTTGTACATATGAAAATAGGATATTTACCGTTATACATAAAGCTTTATGACGACATCGGCTCAGACCGCGCGCCTATGGAGAAGTTCTACGCTGACACGGCTCGCCTTTTTGAAGAAAAAGGGCTTGAGGTTGTTACGTGCGACTTCTGCCGTATAAAGCCTGAATTTGAGAAAGCAATTGCGGAATTTGAAGCAGCGGATGTCGATGCTATCGTCACATGGCACGCGGCATACTCTCCGTCGCTTGAGTCAATCGATGCGCTTGTCGGAACTTCACTTCCGATAATCGTTTTCGATTCAACTCCGACACTTGAGTTCACTCCCGAGGGTGGCGACGGACCTCTTATGGCAAACCACGGTATCCACGGTGTTATGGATATGTGCAGTATGTTGACCCGTTTTGGAAAGCCGTATGCACTTGCGACGGGGCATATCGATACATCTGATGTTATAGACCGTATCTGTGGCTTTGTCCGTGCGGCAGTTGCTGCAAAGAAGCTTTCGGGTATGAAGGTCGGTCTTTTTGGCGGCGCATTTGACGGAATGGGCGACTTTGCAGTCGACCCCCATGAGCTTAAGTCACGCTTTGGTATAAGCGTCGAAAATGTTGCGGAAGCAGATATTGAGGAAGCTGGAAAATCTGTTACTGAAGCTGAGATCGCAGAAGAAATCAAGTTAAATGAGAAACTCTACGACTTTGACGACAATATCGTTGAAGAGGAATATATTCCGTATATAAAATCCTGCCTTACTTTGCGTAAGTGCGTCGAAAAACGCGGATACACTGCTTTTTCTGCGAATTTCCTGAATGTAGGTAAGCTCGGAACAATGCCGTTTATGGAATGCTGTAAGGCAATGGAGAGAGGTATCGGCTATGCAGGCGAGGGTGATGCTCTTACTGCGGCGTTTACGGGTGCGTACCTTTCTGTTAACCCCGAAACGAACTTTGTTGAGATATTCTGCCCCGACTGGAAGAGCAACAATGTATTTATGAGTCATATGGGTGAGACAAATTACAGAGTTGCAGCGACAAAACCGTTCATTTCTCGTACAGGCTCGTCTTATGTAAAGGGAACGATGCCGTACGCAGGATATTGCAGAATGAAGGAAGGTCGCGGTGTTTACTTCAATGTCAGCCGCGATGCGGATGATTATAAGCTTCTTATCGCTGAGGCATCAATGCTTCCTGTAAAGAACGATAACTTTACACGAACGATGCGCGGTTGGATGCAGCCTGAAAATTCATCTTCTACTGCAGAATTCCTTAAAAAGCTCAGTGTAAACGGTGCAACACACCACAGCACCTTCGTTTACGGTGCAACAGCCGAGGAAATTGAATTCTTTGGGCGTCTCCTCTCTATGAAGATTGTCAAAATATAAGGCAGGAGGGGACTTTGATGCGATATCTTATAGGTCTTGACATCGGTACATCGTCGGTTAAAGGCGTGCTGATGTCGGTTGACGGAAAAATCAAAAAAGAAGCACACGCATCTTTTACATACGAAACTGAAGGCGATATAGTTGAAATCTCCGCGGATAGCTTTCTTGCTTCCTGTGTATCTGCGATAAAGACTCTTGCAGATGCTGCATCGGACGGTGAAATCTGCGGTATCTGTTCCGCTTCTGCAAGTGGAAATCTCGTGCTTGTTGATGAGGACGGAAAACCGACTACTCCTATTATCAACTGGCAGGATAAGAGGGTTAACGGCGAGCCGGCTGAAGTGCTTGGCGATATTGACCTTGATGCACTCTATAAGCGCATAGGTTGGCCGTTTGGAGGAAAGGCTTTTCCGCTTGCGCAAGCCTGTTACATGAAAAAACATTCTCCCGAGCTTCTTGAAAAATGCGGAAAGGTAGCAATGAGTACAGAATATCTCTACTATGTCATGACAGGTAAGTGGGGAATTTCGGGCTCTGCGGGAACTCCGTTCTACTTTATCGACCAGGTCTCGGAAAAGTATATTCCGGAGCTTTTAGAAGCTCTCGGGCTTGATGAATGCCGTTTTCCGCCGATAATGCCGTGTGGCAGTATTCTCGGTGCAACAACTGACGAGTTTTCGCAAAAAACCGGAATCCCTGCGGGAATCCCGGTGGTCCTCGGTACTTTTGACCACCCGTCTGCAGCAAGAGGTGCAGGAGTTCTTAATGAGGGCGAGCTTCTTCTTTCGTGCGGTACATCGTGGGTTGGCTTCTTCCCGATAAAGGACCGCGAAAAGATCGCAGATGCAAAAATGCTCATTGACCCGTTCCTCGCACCGAACGGATGCTGGGGCGCTATGACGAGTGTTGCATCGGTCTCTGCGAGAATCAAGCTCTATGTTGAGCGCTACATTGACAGTTCTGATAAAGCATTCGACGAACTTTCACTACTTGCAAAAAAGAGCGTTGCGGGTGCAAACGGCCTTGATATCAATCTCTTTGATGAACCTGATGATAAGAAGATTCTCGCTTTTCCGAAAGAGCATATAGCACGCGCGATTTGCGAGGGTGCGGTAAATCTTCTCAAGGCAAAGCTTGATACGCTCAAGGAGAAAGGAATCAGCGCAGATTGCGCAGTTATGGTTGGTGGGCCGTCTGAAAATCCTGTTCTTGTCGAACTTATTTCTGAAATGTGCGGATTCCCTGTAAAGGTTACGCACGGTGCGTCTGCCGGTGCTGTCGGTGCTGCAATAATGGCAGGCATCGGCATCGGTGAATACAAGGACGAAAAACATGCCCAGAGTGTAATGAAAGGTGAGAAATAATGGCTAATTTACAGATAACAGAATACGATAAGCATGTGTACGAAACAAAACTCCGCGACTTCTTGCCCGATGAGTTTATAGATTTCCACACTCATATCGAGGAAGATAACTACAAGCCTCAAGGCGACCACAACGGAGGTTCTTCATGGACTGACCTCGTTGTCGGTTCAAGAACAGCTGAAGCTTTGTTCGATAATTACAAGGCTATGTTCCCGGACAAAAAGGTCAAGGCTCTTCTCTTTGGCGGTTGCCTTTGCGATATTGATGATGTAAATAAGTATGTTCATGCAAAGGGTATAGAGTACGATTGTCCGACTCTTTACCGCACACATTATGCTATGACGGCAGAAGAGCTTGAGAAAAACATAAAGGAAGGCGGATTCCTCGGAATAAAGCCCTACCTTTCAAACTGCCCGTCGTATATCCCTGCGAAAGAGACTCGCATTTTTGACTTCGTTCCGCACGAACACCTCAAGGTCTGCGACAAAAACGGTTGGATTGTAATGCTCCACATTCCGAGAGACAAAAGGTTCAGGGACGAGGTAAACCTTGCTCAGCTTATGGAGATTGAGGAAAAGTACCCGAACTTAAAGCTCATAATCGCTCACATCGGCAGAGCGTACGCTAAGGAAGATATCGGAAATGCGTTTGACCTTGTCGGAAAGGGTAAGAATACCTACTTCGACTTCACTGCAAACCTTTCGGAAGATGCGATAAAGGCGTGTCTTGAAGCGGTAGGACCGAAGAAGCTTATTTTCGGTTCGGACCTTCCGATTGCAGTTATGAGAATGTACCGCATTGTTGAGGACGGCGTTTATTATAATGTTGTTCCGCGAGGACTTTACGGAAATGTTGACGGCGAGCCTCATATGCGCGAAACAGACGAGAAGGATGTTACACTCATGCTTTATGAGCAGCTTCTTGCATTCAAGAATGTTGCAGAAGAGATGAAACTTTCAAAAGAAGATATCTATGATGTCCTTTGCGGTAATGCAAAGCGTCTCATCGGAATGGAATAATGGTAAAAGACAAAACAGAGTCGGAATTCCGACTCTGTTTTTATAATATCAGCCTGTCAAATCTTGTCAGAACAGGGTTGGAATTTGTTGACTTTTGAAAATCGGTATGCTATAATTTTACTATTATTGAGAAGGGGTGAGGCGTCGTGATTGCATTAGAAGAAAAGATACTTAAGGAAGGAACGGTTCTGCCCGGAGATATCCTCAAAGTTGACTGTTTTCTGAATCACCGTCTTGATGTCCCTTTTTTACTTGAAATGGGAAAGGAAATTGCGCGTCTCTACGAGGGTGTTGATATAAACAAGATTCTTACGATTGAAACCTCGGGAATACCGATAGCTTTTGCCGCGGCGCAGTTTATGAACCTCCCGGTTGTTTTTGTTAAAAAGAACAGATCGGGGAACATTTCAGAAAATGTCTATTCGTCGAGAGTAGAGTCTTTTACTAAAAAAATCGTGTATGATGCTGTGGTAAGTAAGGAATTTCTCGGTAAGGGCGATAAGGTTCTTCTGATTGATGACTTTCTTGCCAAAGGAAAAGCCTTGAACGGAATGATGGATATTCTTTTTCAGGCGGGCGCAGAGCTTGTTGGCTGTGCCATTGCTATTGAGAAGGGCTTCCAGGGTGGAGGCGACGAGCTTCGTGAAAAGGGAATCCGCGTCGAGTCGCTGGCCATTGTTGAATCAATGACCGATTCTTCACTGACTTTCCGCAAGTAGCGTTTCACCCGGTAATTACATATGTCAAATTTTTGCCGAAAAGGCAAGGAGGGTATAAAAAATGAAAAAAATCATCTCACTCGCTCTCGTTGCTGTTATGCTCGTAGCTGCAATGTGCACGCTCACAGCATGCGACAACACAACCGCTGTCTCTGAGGACTTCAAGATCGGTTTCATCTTCTTGCATGATGAAAATTCGACCTACGACAAGAACTTCCTCGAAGCTGCAGAAGCAGCAACAGCAGAACTCGGCCTCAAGCCGGAACAGGTTATCTTCAAGACAAACATTCCTGAGGGTAACGAGTGCTACGAAGCAGCAGCAGACATGGCTGACCAGGGTTGCGACATCGTCTTCGCAAACAGCTTCGGTCACGAGCCGTACATGCTCAAGGCTGCAAAGGAATTCCCGGATGTTCAGTTCTGCCATGCAACAGGTACAACTGCACACACAGAGAATCTCCCGAACTTCCACAACGCATTTGCTTCAATCTACGAAGGCAGATACCTTGCTGGTATTGCAGCAGGTATGAAGCTCAACGAAATGATCGAAGCAGGTAAGATCACTGCAGACCAGGCTAAGATGGGTTATGTAGGTGCTTACACATACGCTGAAGTTATTTCAGGTTACACTTCTTTCTACCTTGGCGCAAAGTCAGTTTGCCCGAGCGTAACAATGGAAGTACAGTTTACAGGTAGCTGGTATGATGAAGCTCTTGAAAAAGAAGCTGCAACAAAGCTCCTCAGCAACAACTGTGTTCTTATCAGCCAGCACGCTGACTCAATGGGCGCACCGACTGCATGTGAAAACGCAGGCGTTCCGAATGTTTCCTACAACGGAAGCACACAGGCTGCTTGCCCGAACACATTCATCATTTCTTCAAGAATCGACTGGGCTCCGTACTTCAAGTACATCATCAATGCTGAGCTCAACGGCGAAGAAATCGCAGCTGACTGGTGCGAAGGCTTCGAAGCTGGTTCTGTAAAGCTTACAGACATCAACGAAGCAGTTGCAGCAGAGGGCACAAAGGAAGCTATCGAGGATGCAAAGGCAAAGCTTATCGCAGGCGAAATCAATGTATTTGATACAGCTACTTTCACTGTTGGTGGCGAGACTCTCACATCCTACATGGCAGATGTTGACACTGATGCAAATTACGAAAAGGATACAGAGGTAATCGCTGACGGTTACTTCCATGAGTCTGAATTCCGCAGTGCTCCGTACTTCGATCTTCAGATTGACGGTATCACATTGCTCAACAGCATGTTCTAATTCGTTTATTGATATGGGGCGGGGAATTTCTCCGCCCTATATTACCTTATACACTTGTGTCCCATGATAAGTACACGGGTGATTATTTATCATAGGATATAAGAAATTTCTATTAATGGAGATTGCTATGGAACAGAAGATTGCACTTGAACTTAAGAACATAACGAAAACCTTCGGAAGCGTTGTAGCCAATAAGAATATCTCCCTCCAGGTAAGAAAAGGGGAGATTCTTTCCGTTCTCGGTGAAAACGGAAGCGGAAAGACAACGCTTATGAATATGGTCTCGGGAATTTATTTCCCGGACAGCGGTCAGATTTTTGCCGACGGAAAGGAGATTGTAATTGCCTCTCCGAAGGATGCTTACGAGCATAAAATCGGTATGATTCATCAGCATTTCAAGCTTGTTGATGTTTTTAATGCTGCTGAAAATATCGTGTTGGGTATAGAAGATGAAAAGGGTTTCAACATGCCCGAGTACATAGAAAAAATCAATAAAATTGCTACTCAGTACGGCTTTGAGATCGACCTCAATAAGAAGATTTACGAGATGTCGGTTTCCGAAAAGCAGACTGTTGAAATTATAAAGGTCTTGTTCCGCGGTGCAGACATCCTCATACTCGACGAGCCGACAGCTGTTCTTACTCCTCAGGAGACAGTGAAGTTGTTCCGCGTTTTGCGTAATATGCGTGAGGACGGAAAGGCTATTATCATCATCACCCATAAGTTGCACGAGGTGCTTGCTATTTCTGACAATGTCGCTGTTTTGCGAAAAGGAGAGTATATCGGAACGGTAAAAACCTCAGAGACAAATGAAGAGAAGCTTACCGAAATGATGGTTGGTAAGAAGGTCGTTCTCGATATTGAGCGCAGCGAAGTTGAAAATGCCTGCGACCGTTTGGTTGTGGAGAATGTGTCTTGCATCAACCGTGACGGCATTAAGCTTCTTGACAAGGTTTCGTTTACCGCGCGTTCAGGTGAAATTCTCGGTATCGCGGGTATCGCGGGAAGCGGCCAGCGTGAGCTTCTTGAAGCTATCGCAGGTCTCCAATACCTCGATAGCGGAAGTATTATCTACAATAACCCGAAGACGGGTGCAAGCGAAAATCTTCGTGATAAAACACCGCTTGAGATTCGCCAGATGGGCGTAAGGCTTGCATTTGTTCCCGAAGACCGTCTGGGTATGGGACTTGTCGGAAATATGGACATTGTAGATAATATGATGCTCCGCAGTTATAAGAAGGGTAAATCAGCCTTCCTCCAGAGGAAAGCCCCGAAGTCCCTTGCAGATGAAATTGTCGAGCGCCTTGAGGTTGCAACACCGTCGGTCAGCACACCGGTAAGACGCTTGTCGGGCGGAAATGTTCAGAAGATATTAGTCGGCAGAGAGATTTCTTCTGCGCCGACGGTTCTTATGGCGGCGTACCCCGTAAGAGGTCTTGATATCAATTCGTCATATACTATCTACAATCTTCTAAATGAGCAGAAGAAAAAGGGTGTAGCGGTAATTTTTGTCGGCGAAGACCTTGATGTTCTGGTTGAGCTGTGCGACAGAATTATGGTTATCGGTTCAGGCAAGGTAACGGGTATTGTTGACGGCAGAAATACAACAAAAGAAGAAATCGGAATTCTTATGACAAAGTCCGATTATCAGGAAGATATGATAAAGGAAGGAGATAGCAATGAAAAAACTGAATGATTTTTGCATAAAGACTTTTTTCGGCGCATCTTCTCATATCGCCAAACGAGATGAAATCGTATGGTGGAAGGCTTGGGGGATTCGCGTTCTCTCGGTTATATTTGCGCTTATTGTCTGCGGAATTGTTACGGTGTCACTCACAGACCTCAATCCTATTGAGATGTATGTCACAATGATTGAAGGTGCCGTGGGCACATCGCGACTTACCTGGAACCTTATGCAGAACACGGCGATTTTGCTCTGTGTTTCGCTTGCAGTAACTCCTGCGTTCAAAATGCGGTTCTGGAACATCGGTGCAGAGGGTCAGGTTCTTGTCGGCGGTCTTGCTACTGCGACCTGCATGATTTATCTCGGCGAAAAGCTTCCGCCTTATGTACTCATTCCGATTATGTTTGTGGTGGCGATAATCGCAGGTGCTTTGTGGGGTCTTGTTCCGGCTTATTTCAAGACGAAGTTCAATTCAAACGAAACACTCTTTACTTTGATGATGAACTATGTAGCGATTCAGATTGTTGCGTACTTTACTCTTGAATGGTCGGTGCCGAAAGGCTCGGGAACTCCGAGAACCTTGGAGTTTGGTCAGCTTCCGTCGCTTTTTGGACAGAAGTATATGATAAACATCCTTATTGTTGTAGTTCTTACCATTATCGTTTATATCTATCTTAAACACAGTAAGCAGGGCTATGAAATTGCCGTTGTCGGTGAGAGTGAAAACACCGCGAGATACATAGGTATCAATGTTAAAAAGGTAGTTCTCAGAACGATGCTTATCTCCGGCGCAATCTGCGGTATCGCAGGTTTCCTTCTCGTCGCGGGAACGGACCACTCGCTCAAGAGCGATACGGCGGGCGGCAGAGGCTTTACGGCTATCATGGTTTCGTGGCTTGCTAAGTTCAACCCCGTATTCATGGTCCTTACATCGCTCCTTATCGTGTTCCTGCAGAAGGGCGCGCTTAAGATTTCAGAGGTATATCGCCTTAACTCTTCGTTCTCTGATATTATTACGGGAATTATTATTTTCTTTATCATCGGTTCAGAATTCTTTATCAACTATAAGATTAAGTTCAATAAAAAGGAGGAAAATGTATGATAGCGACAATTATTCAGCGTGCTGTTATGCAGGGAACTCCTTTGCTCTTCGGTTCTACCGGTGAGATTCTCACGGAAAAATCAGGACACCTCAATCTCGGTATCCCGGGAATTATGTATGTTGGCGCAATCAGCGGTGTTGCGGGCGCGTTCCTCTATGAGCATGGCGTTGAGACAATAAATCCGTTAATTGCCGTACTTATTCCGTTTTTCTGTGCAATAATCGGTTCGGCGCTCATGGGCCTTATCTACTGTTTCCTGACAGTAACTCTCCGCGCGAACCAGAATGTTACAGGTCTTGCCCTTACCACCTTCGGTATAGGAATTGGTAACTTCTTTGGCGGTTCGCTCATTAAGCTTGTAAATTCGGATGTTCCGTCAATTGCGCTTTCAAAGACAAGCACAGCGTTTAAAACGCAGCTTCCGTTTGCGGATAATCTTGGTTGGTTCGGTGAGATTTTCTTTTCCTACGGCTTCCTTGTTTATCTTGCAATTATCATCGCGCTAATTTCTTCGCATATCTTAAAAAAGACAAGAGTAGGTCTTCACCTCCGAGCTGTCGGAGAAAACCCGGGAACAGCAGATGCGGCAGGTATCAATGTCACAAAGTATAAGTACCTTGCGACCTGCATCGGCAGTGCTATCGCAGGCCTTGGCGGACTCTATTATGTAATGGACTATGCAAACGGTGTATGGTCAAACAACGGCTTTGGTGACCGTGGTTGGCTTTCTATCGCGCTTGTTATTTTCTCTGTCTGGCGTCCGTCTATCAGTATTCTGGGCTCAATTCTTTTCGGATTTTTGTATGTTATCCCGACTTACATCCCGGATATCAGCGTCAGCGCAAAAAAGCTTTTTGAGATGCTACCGTATGTTGTTACAATCATCGTTCTTGTCATTACAAGTATGAGAGATAAAAAGGAAAACCAGCCACCGGCAGCGCTTGGTTTGCCTTATTTCCGAGAGGAACGGTAAAACAAATAAAAAAACAGAGCAGGCCTTTGGCCTGCTCTGTTTTTTCTTTTTCTTTTTTTTTCTTATTCTTTTTCGAGTGCGAGGGTTACGGTTGTGATGTCGCAGACTTCAGCCGGACCGTAATACTGGATAGCACCAGGATATACATATGATGTCTCAAGTGCCCATTCTTCGCGGTGAGCCTCAAAGAACTTGAACGGCTTGCCGTCAAGCTCAACAAGAGCCTTCTTGATAACGGGCTTGTCCTCACCGTGACGGCGCTCGATGTTCATCATCTTTGTAATCGGCATACCGCCTGCAACCCATTCAGAAGCCGGCTTTGAAAGGTTTGAAATCTTTGAGAGGTAACCGTTGTAGCCGTACTGAATGAGCATGAATGCGTTGTAGCCGAGTGAGTAGCAGTAGTCAGCGTCGAAGTTTGACGGGAAAGCACATCTTCCTTCGTAACCGAGGAAGTGGTGAATCGGTGAGAACTTACCGATGTATGTGCCAGCCTTCTTGCGAGCTGCGAGCTTGTCTGCAACGATAGCTGAGAAGAGCTTTTCAGACTCGATGAGAGAAACCTGAACATTGCCGTGCGGGTCGCGCTCGAGGAAGAGCTGCTGCTGAATGCCCTGCGGGAGAATTGCGAAAACTTCCATAGAAGCCGCGGTTAAACCCTTTTCGATGAAAGAGTACTTATCAGCCCAGGTCGGGAGAGCGTTGAACTCATCTGCCTTACTTCCTGCGAGAAGCTCGTTGATTTCAGAGATGAGAACTGAGAATTCAGGAACAAACTCAACAACGCCTTCAGGGATAACTGCAACACCGAAGTTCATGCCCTTTGCGGCACGGCCTGCAACAGAGTCTGCGATATAGTCAGCAATCTCCGAGAGAGACATCTTCTTTTCTGCAACCTCTTCGGAGATGAGGCAGATGTTCGGCTGAGTCTTGAGCGCACACTCAAGGGCAACATGAGAAGCAGAGCGACCCATAACTTTTACAAAGTGCCAATATTTCTTTGCAGAGTTTGCATCACGGCCGATGTTACCGATGATTTCGCTGTATGTCTTTGTAGCTGTGTCAAAACCGAAAGAGCAGTCGATATCCTCATTCTTGAGGTCACCGTCGATGGTTTTCGGACAGCCGATAACCTGAACGCCCGTGTTGTTTGCTGCGAAGTATTCAGCAAGAACTGCAGCGTTTGTGTTTGAGTCGTCGCCACCGATGATGACGATAGCTGTGATGCCGTGCTTCTTGCAGACATCAGCAACGATAGCAAACTGCTCGTTTGTTGCAAGCTTTGTTCTGCCTGAACCGATGATATCGAAACCGCCTGTGTTGCGGTAATTGTTAATATATTCGTCGTCAAAGATTATATAATCATCCTCGATAAGACCGCTCGGACCGCCCTTGAAGCCGTAGAGGACATTGTCGGGGTTTGTTGACTTGAGTGCGTCATACAAACCGCAGATGACGTTATGGCCGCCCGGAGCCTGTCCACCGGAGAGGATAACGCCGACAACCTGCTTCTTTGAAGCTGAAGTGTTTGCGCCCTTCTTGAAAACGATTTCGCGCTTACCGTAGGTATTGGGGAAGAGAGCCTTGATCTTTTCGCAATCTGCGACGCTTTTTGTCTCTGCACCTTCAGAAACGCTTATCTCTGCAATACCGCCGCGAAGCATCTGCGGAAGCTTCGGAGAGTATTCGTATCTTGCTTTCTGTAATGATGAAATTCCCATAGTTACAACTCCTTGTATTTTTTCATATGTGGGTAATTATATCATATTTTATGCAAAAGGTAAAGAGATATATTGATAAATGAAGAAGAAAGTGGTACAATGATAAAATCAAGAATATTGTTTTTTAGTTAGGAGAAGATTGCCTTGAATATTATTGTTGTCGGATGCGGAAAGGTAGGAACGACTATTACAAAAGAGCTCGTTCTTGAGGGCCATAATGTCGTTGTAATAGACATTGATGTTGAAAAGCTTGACGAAATGGGCAATACCTTGGATATCATGTGTGTTGAAGGGCAGGGTGAGTCTGTAAATGTTTTAAAGGAAGCGGGAGTTGAAACCTGCGATATCCTTATCGCTGTTATGTGCTCAGATGAACTCAATCTTCTCACCTGCCTTCTTGCGAAGAAGCTTGGCGCTAAAAATACGATTGCGCGAGTCCGTAATCCCATTTACGCCGATGCGATAAGTATTATAAAAGACGATTTGGGGTTAAGTCTTCATATCAACCCTGAGCGCGCGGCGGCAAACGAAATCTCGCGTCTGCTTCGATTCCCGACTGCACTTGGCGTTGAAACCTTTGCAAAGGGAAGAGTTGAAATTATGAAGTACGAGATTCCGGAGGGGTCTGTTCTTGATGACCTTCGCATCTGTAATCTTCGTACAAAGCTCAAGACGGATGTTTTCGTATGTGCGGTTGAAAGGGAAGACGATGTCTTTGT
>JAZOAS010000123.1:0-6990 GCA_045595605.1 Eubacteriales bacterium | reverse complement strand
AACCGCGAAGAGTTTTTCTCGTTGAATCCCGATTACATAATAGATGCAATTGATTCCGTCACGGATAAGATAGACCTCATAGTTGAGGCAAAAAAGAGAAATATCCCGATTATTTCCGCAATGGGTGCCGGAAACAAGCTTGATGCTACCGCGTTCAAGGTCTCCGACATATCAAAAACGAAAGTTTGCCCGCTTGCAAAGGTTCTTCGCAAGGAGCTTGGAATTCGCGGCGTAAAACACCTTAAAGTTGTTTATTCCGAAGAACTTCCTGTTATAAAAGAACGCTCACCTGCAAGCGCCGCATGGGTCGTAGGAACGGCAGGCTTACTCCTCGCAGGCGAAGCAATACGAGATTTAATAAAAAACGAAGCAGATTAATCTGCTTCGTTTTTTGCTTCTCTTGCAGTTCTTCGCGGGTCTTCGTCAAGCTTTTCCCAGCCGGGTAGCGGAAGTCGTTGCATGGAGTTGAAAATCTTTGTTGAGTAGCCCGGATATTTTCTGTTCATCTCAGCGACGAAGTTTTTAATCTCCTCGCGCTTTGTGTTACCGTTTGCGGGACACGGATTTTTTACAACCGGTAAATCGAGGCGCTTTGTTACACTTCGGATAAGCTTTTCATCAGTATATAAAAGTGGGCGAATCTGATAAAGCCCTTTTCTGTCCATATGCGTAACGGGTGAAAAACACGAGATTCTGCCCTCGAATATCTGCGACATTAGGAAAGTTTCAACCGCATCGTTGAAGTTGTGCCCAAGCGCGATTTTGTTGCAGCCGAGTCGCAGAGCCTCGTCATGAAGCATTCCCCTTCGCATTTTCGCGCAAAGTGAACACGGGTTAGTTTCTTTTCTTATATCGAAAATAATCTCAAAAATATTGCTCGGCACAACCGAATATTCAATATCATTATCACGGCACAGCTTTTCTATCGGAGAATAATCACTCTTTCCGGGGTCTGAATCTATTGTAATCGCATTTATCTGATAGTCTCTTGGATAGAACCTGCGAAGCTCGTTCATTGCGAGAAGCGTAATCAGAGAATCTTTTCCGCCTGACACTCCTACGCCGATAATGTCGCCATTTTCTATCATTTTGTACTCTGCAATGCACTTTCTGACAAGACTTAATACCCTTTGCATTAAAAATACCTCCGAAAAATTTTAATTTGCGTTATGAGAATACGAGAGATTTCAAGAGAAAACAAGAGAATACGAGAGATTGAAAAATATAAATTAAAAAATTCAAAAATAGGTGTTGACTTTTTGTCCTAAAAAGTGTAAGATTGTAACTGCTCGTAATGAGATTATATACTAAGTAGCGTAAAAAGGGAATGTTTTTTTACATTCTTTTTTTACGATACTTAGAGAATCTCTGCGAAGACTAATTTTTGGAGGATACAAAATGTCTACATTTATGGCAAATGAGAAGACAGTTACCCGTAAGTGGTACATCCTTGACGCTGCTAACAAGCCGCTTGGCGAAACTGCAGCTCAGGCAGCTGTCCTTCTCCGTGGAAAGCACAAGACAGACTACACACCGCATGTTGACTGTGGCGATTTCGTTGTAGTCATCAACGCTGCTAAGGCAGTTCTCACAGGAAGCAAACTTACACAGAAGTATTACCGCACTCATTCCGGATATGTCGGTGGCCTCAAAGAGGTTCCCTACCGCATCCTTATGGAAGAGAAGCCGGAGCTTGCACTCGAGCTTGCAGTTAAGGGTATGATTCCGAGAAACGTTCTCGGCAGAAAGGCTCTTGGCCGCCTCAAGGTATTCGCAGGCGCTGAGCATTGCCACGCAGCACAGAAGCCGGTAATGTTCACTTCTTATGAGGAGGTAAAATAATGTACACACCTAAGAAAGCTTATTTTTACGGAACAGGCAGAAGAAAGTCTTCTGTTGCAAGAGTTCATGTATTCCCGAACGGCAGCGGTAAAATCACTGTTAACGGCCGTGAGCTCGAAAACTACTTCGGTCTTGATACACTTAAGTTCATCGTTCGTCAGCCGCTCGTCACAACTGATATGGCAGATAAGGTTGACATCGAAGCTACTGTTATCGGTGGTGGCGTTACAGGTCAGGCTGGTGCTATCCGCCACGGTATCGCAAGAGCTCTTCTCAATGTAAACGAAGAGTTCCGCCCCCTTCTCAAGAAGGAAGGCTTCCTCACTCGTGACCCGAGAATGAAGGAACGCAAAAAGTACGGACTCAAGGGCGCTCGTCGTGCTCCGCAGTTCTCAAAGAGATAATTTCTACTTCTCAAATTCACAGCACTCACCTTTTGGTGGGTGCTGTTTTTTACAATAAAAAGCATCCGCGGTTTTTAATTAACCGCGGATGCTTTTCTCTATATTACTCCTCGATACTGTCTTCTTTTTCTGAAACCTTAAGCATGTATTTATCAATTATCGGGTATGTCGTAAATACTGCCGTAAAACGAACAAGTGACAATACGATTGTTGCGATAAGTATAATATCAATCTTCGGTGTTGATACGAAAGAAATGAGGATGAATCCACACGCAAGAAGCGCGATGATATTCTTAAAGAAGCCAAGAACAAGGAAAATGAACGAATTTTTGAAGATGTCCCGAAGCGGAAGCTCGAATGTAACTGCCATTGAATATGTATAAAAACGAATTGTGATATACAAGAGCGTAACTACCACAGAGACGATTTTCAGTATCTTATACATCGTAACCGCACTACCCTGCATTGCAGAAATATCAGCAGTAAAATACAGGAAGAGACTGAATACAACGACAATATCAATGATTCCGAGTGCAAGCCCCTGCTTGAGATTGCTCTTGGCCCGTGAGAATAAATCGCTTATCCAGATATGGCGACCTGTCGCTATATTTCGCATACAGAAAGTGAGTCCTGCCATAAGCGGTCCGTAAGCTAAAAGTGATGCAACGAAAAGTATAAGCGCAACCGGCATTGAAAACTTCATGACCGTTACCGAAAGCTTCAGGAGAATCTCCATAAAGAAAATTGATTCTATATACTTCGTCAAATCAAATGATGCACAAATCATAGTTACGATTCCGCAAAGAAGTGGCAGCGCACAAGCAAAACATATTAGATTGAGTAAAACAAGCTTTGAGAACTTTGTAAAAATGATTTCAAAGTATCTTACAATCGCTCGCTTTTCCCTCTCATCCGTTTCAGGAGTAACTGTATTTCTTTTAAAATTAAAAAACGACATTTATTTTCTCCTTTTTCTTTAGTTCGCTCTTGGGTGGAACTTTATGTATGCACTCTTGAGATTGCTCTTTATAAGCTGAGCGTAAAGCATTGTTGACGAAATGTCAGAATGCCCCATTATCTCTTTGACAATCCCGACATCCGCACCGTTCTGTATAAGATGCGCCGCAAAAGAATGGCGCAAAACATGAGGCGTGATTTCTGTCGTGATTTTTGCAGTTTTCTGATAGTGCTTTATAATCTTCCAGAAGCCCTGACGGGTCATCCTCTCACCGTTAAGGTTTACAAACAGCGCTTTTTCTGCAGGGTTTGCAACAAGAAGCGGACGAGAAGTCTCAAGATAGTCGGAAATAGCGGAAATCGCCGCAGGATATAACGGAATAACTCTTTCGCTGTTTCCCTCTCCACAGCGGGCAAAACCGAGCTCACAGCTTATATCCTTTACATTAAGAGAAATAAGCTCACTGACCCTTATGCCCGTAGCATAAAGAAGCTCAAGCATCGCCTTATCCCTGTACCCTTTGAGAGAATCACATTTTGGCTGTTTTAAGAATAAATCGACTTCTTTATCAGTAAGAATCCTTGGCAGAGTCTTCTTTTTCTTTTCTGATTTTATGTCTTTTGTTGGGTTTTTCTTGACCGCTTTGATTGATACAAGATATGTATAAAACGCTCTGATAGATGCAAGCGCCCTTGTAATTGTCGCGGAAGACTTCCCTTCCTCACTCAATTCGCTTATATATCCTGTGATTTCCTTTCCTGAGCAACGGGAGATATCTTTAATCCCTCTTCCGAAAGCATACTCGTTGAACTTACTCATATCGCGCATATACGAAACGATTGTATTTTCAGAAGCTTTTTTATTCTTTTGTAAATAGGTTTCAAAATTCTGCAAGTAGTTTTCCATTAAAATTCACCATCATTTATAAAATTGTCCTAAGCGATAAGGACAAAAGTTTCGGAGTAAGGACCGAATCTAAAGAAGCGGTCAAAAAGAGCAAAATACAGCAAAAAACGAAAAAGACTAAAAAGTATATGAAGCTCGGTTTTTTTCCGTTTAAACGGCGTTTTTGAGGCACAAGCACACAAGCAAACACCTTTGATATCTCAAAAGCGAGCGCCGCAAGCAAAATGAGACACGGTATAGAAACCGCACTCTGAACTCCAAAAACAGAAAACGCTGTTATTATTCCACGCTTTCCGAGACTTGAAAGGACCGACGATACGGACAATGAAAGAACAAAACCTTTAAGAAACATAAGCGCCGGTATCACAACGACCCCAAAAGCTGTAAACGAAAGAAGAAAAACAGCCGTCGGATACTTTATCAAGTTAAAAAAGGTTTTTGAGAATGAATACTGCCATGTTCCGTCACTTGAAAAGGCAAGTAAATCTTCCCCTATCAGTCCCGACAGGACAGTACCTTCAGCGTGTGCCGCACACACACAACCTACCGCAATTCCGACCAGCATACACGCTGACATCATCGCAACGAAAGGAGTTATCCCCGTAAAGCTTGTCTTAACCGCCTTTTTTACTTTTTGTTTCATATAAGACATCCCTCTCTTTTTTACTTTCTGTAAAAAATATGATTACAGGATGCTTTATATTACTCTTACTTCTTCTCGCCGAGCTCGTAAGCGCGCTTTATGCAGCGCGACTCAACTTCACCGATAAATTTCTCAAAGTCAAAGTCATCAAACGCAGACAGCGCCGCAACGGTCGTTCCACCGGGAGACGAGACCTGAGAAATGAGGTCATCAAGTGATGACATGCTTTTCATTGCATAATCCGCAGAGCCTCTCATAGCTGCCGCAGAGAGCTTGAAGGCCTCATCATACGGAATACCGTTTTTCACGCCCTCTTCAGTCATAGCTCTGAGCATTCTGAAAAAGAAAGCGGGGCTTGAGCTTGAAAGCGGAATAGCCTCGTTAATCTTCTCTTCAGGAAGTACAACAACCTCGCCTGCAGCTTTAAAAATTGAAGTAACAAACGAATAAAGCTCCTCCGGAACCTCAGAACTTTCAGCAAGGACAGTCATACCGTTTAAAATGAGCATTGGAGTATTCGGAAGCGCTCTTATAACCGGAATCGAATCGCCGATTATGGATTTAATATGTTCCACCGAAATACCTGCCGCAATTGAAACAACACAACAGTTTTTAATCTTTCCCGCAACTGTTGAAAGAACGGAGTCAATAACCTGTGGCTTTACCGCAACAAATAGAATATCCTCTTTCGAAATAAGCTCTTCATTTGAGCTAACAACATTTATGCCTTTAACCCGGAGCTGCTCCTGTCTTTCAGGCGACGGATCAAAAACAGATATTCTCTCCGCAGGAAGCATTTTTGAATTTAAAATCGCGTCAATAATAGCGCCGGCCATATTGCCGCCACCTACGAACGAAACACCATATCCGTGTGACATCGAAACACCTCCAATACTACTTTACATAAAACTTTGCAAATAATAATATACCTCAAAAACCTGCAGAAATCAAGTAAAACAATGTGTCGCGAGCTCTTTTTGTCACTTTGAACAAAAAAGTTATGTAAACAAAATTATGTAAACCAAGTAATTTGACAAGAAAAAAGCGCATCTGTTGTAGATGCACTTTCCCCATTACGCTATATTTAGTTTTACAACACAAAAGTAAAAAATAAACTAATTTTTAATTTTTAGCAAAATACACAATAATCAGATATCAAGATATGTGTTTATCAAGTCATCCATATTATACTTCCCTGCCCCATCGGCACGAGCAAGGAATATTGCCGCCCTGACAGCACCCGCAGCAAACACTTCTCTTGACTGCGCCGAATGAGAAAGTGTTATTGTTTCGTTATCACCGGCAAAGATGACCTCATGCTCACCCACTATCGTACCACCGCGAATCGAGTGCATTCCGATTTCGTTCTTTTCGCGTTTTGCACGAACAGCGTGTCTATCATAAACACGGTGCGTCTCATAATCAAGTCCCTCTTCAACCGCTTCAGCAAGCATAATCGCCGTACCGCTCGGAGCATCAAGCTTCTGATTATGGTGCTGTTCAATTATCTCAACATCAAAGCTGTTGCCGAGAACCTGAGCCGCGCGTTTTGAAAGCATCATAAGAACATTGATTCCAAGTGACATATTTCCCGAACGGAAAACAGGAATCTCCGAAGAAGCCTTCTCAACAAGATTAAGATCGTCATCCGAAAGCCCCGTTGTACACAAAACCAATGGTTTTTTCTTCGAAACACAAAAATCAATAAGTGCCGGAAGGGTTTTCGGATTTGAGAAGTCTATCACGACATCACATTCTTCATTAACAGCAGAAAACGAATCATATACAGGATAATTGAAAGTTCTCTCCGTGAAGAGGTCCACACCTGCAGTTATAATCGTTTCCTGATTTTTTTTGCACATTTCCGAAACTGCTTTGCCCATACGGCCATTACAACCGGAAAGCAAAATCTTTATCATTTGTAGTTCACTTCCTAATTATTCAACCGTTTTAATACCGACAGCATTGAGAGATTTTCTGAGTCTCTCGACATTCGCAGGAGCCATTTCGTAAAGCGGCATACGAAGATAACCGTTGTCCATACCCATAAGCTTGAGAGCCGTCTTGACCGGAATCGGATTCACCTCACAGAAAAGCGAATCTGAAAGGTCGAAATAATCAAGCTGAAGCTTTGAAGCAGCTTTAAAGTCTCCTTCAAGGCAAAGCTTACACATCTTTGAAACTTCACCGGGAATGAGGTTTGCAGTGACAGAAATAACACCCTTTGCACCAAGAGA
>JAZOAS010000122.1:0-3576 GCA_045595605.1 Eubacteriales bacterium | reverse complement strand
CTGCAAGCTCTTCGAGCTTCTTAGCCTCGTCGATTCTTGCAAAGAGAACCTCAGCTGTACCTACGGTCTTCTCTCCGCTATCCGCGAAAGAAGAAAGGTTTGCGATGTCGCACTTCTCGGCACCAATCTGAGCGATAATCTTATCTGCAGTTTCCGGCATAAAGGGATAGAGAAGAGTTCCGATAAAGCGGATAGACTCGAGAAGGTTAAAGAGAACGGTCTCGAGACGGTCGCGCGCGCCTTCATCCTTTGCAAGAGCCCACGGCTCTGTTTCGTCGATGTATTTATTGCTGCGACGAGCGAGAGAGATGATTTCCTCAAGCGCATCAGCAACGCGGTATTCGTCCATTTTAGCAATCGCGTTTTCACGGGCAGAGACGGCACTCGCCTTAAGGTCATTATCGCAGTCAGCGCATACACCCTTGTATGTTACCTTGCCGCCAAAGTACTTGTTCGCCATAGCGACAGTGCGGTTGACGAGGTTTCCGAGAGTGTTTGCAAGGTCTGCATTAAAGCGGGCGATGATTGTTTCGTAGGTGATTGTACCGTCCTGAGCAAACGGCATTTCGCGAAGGACATAGTAGCGGACAGCATCGACACCAAAGTGGCGGACGAGGTCGTCAGCGTAGATAACATTGCCCTTACTCTTGCTCATCTTATCTGTGCCGAAAAGGAGCCACGGATGACCGAAGACCTTCTTCGGAAGCGGCTCTCCGAGAGCCATAAGCATAATCGGCCAGTAGATTGTATGGAAGCGGAGAATGTCCTTACCGATGATATGGACATCTGCCGGCCAGTACTTGTTGTAAAGCTCGCCTGAACCGTCGGGAGAATATCCGAGAGCTGTGATATAGTTTGAAAGTGCGTCTATCCATACATAGATGACATGCTTATCGTCGAATGTAACGGGAACGCCCCACTTAAACGATGAGCGGGAAACGCAGAGGTCCTGAAGACCCGGCTTTAAGAAGTTGTTTACCATTTCGCGCTTACGGCTTTCAGGCTGGATAAACTCGGGGTTTTCCTCAATATGCTTCATAAGTGCATCCTGGTACTTGCTCATTCTGAAGAAGTAGGCTTCCTCGTTTGCCTGCTTTACCGGGCGGCCACAGTCGGGGCAGACGCCGTTTTCAACCTGTGTATCGGTGAAGAAGGATTCACACGGTACGCAGTACCAGCCCTTGTATTCGCCCTTGTAAATATCACCCTGGTCGTAGAGCTTCTTAAAAATCTTCTGGACAGCTTCGACATGGTAGTCATCCGTTGTACGGATAAACTTGTCGTAGCTTGAGTTCATAAGATCCCAAATTTCGCGGATCTCTCCAGCAACGCCGTCAACATACGCCTGCGGAGTAACGCCGGTTTCCTTTGCAATATCTTCAATTTTCTGGCCATGCTCATCAGTTCCTGTAAGGAAGAAGACATCATAGCCCAATGAACGCTTGAATCTTGCGATAGCGTCAGTGAGGACAACCTCATATGTGTTACCGATATGAGGCTTTCTTGATGTGTAAGCAATGGCAGTTGTGATATAAAACTTTTTCTGCTCCATTTCTGTTTCCTCTTTCTGAATATGTCTATAATAGTAAAGTATAACATAAAAGTGGAGAATTTTGCAACCGTTATATAAAAATATGAAAAAAGTCTTAAAAGTTACAAATATGTAGTTGAAATTGAAGAGGTTAAAAGCTATACTTATAATGTAATAGTTTAACTTTTTATGAAAGTTGCAGGGGTATGAGTATGAAAAATCTTTTTGAAAGAATCAAGGCATCAAAACCGGCGCTGATTTCAATTATCGCGGCGGGAGTAATCGTATTTCTCTTTTTGGCTTTGATTATATATACTTATGCATACAATGATATTTTCCCGGGCGTTTCTGCGGGCGACATTTCGCTTTCCGGAAAAAGCGAAGCGGAGGCTGTAGAGCTTCTCCTTGCTTCGGGCGGCGAAAAATATAAGGATGCCGAAATCAAGGTTTCGGTTGAGGAATTCGGAGCCGTCGCGGCAAACGCAGAAGAGCTTGGCATAGTCTTCTCGGCAGAGGATATAGCGAAGAAGGCGGCTGCGGTCGGTCACGAGGGCGGTTTTTTCTCACGCGTCGGAAGTGTTATCAAATGCACATTCGGTGGCGTGGATGTCGGTCGCACCGTAAGTTATGACGAAATAGCTATGGAAGAATTCCTTGCAGAAGTTTCAAAGTACGATGTTGCGCCTGTTGATGCGTCTTATATGATAGAGGATGAGACGCTTATCCTTCACCCCCGTCACGACGGAAAAAAGGTAAACATCGAAGAGCTAAAAGAAAATCTCCTTTCTGCATTTGCAAGAGAAGATTATTCTGAAATCTTCGTTGTGCGCGAGGTTGCAGAATCTGTTGCGCTTGATATTGACAAGGTTTATTCCGAGGTCCATACCGAGGTTAAGGACGCATACCTCGAAAAGGGTGAAAACGGAAATAAAATCATCCCTCATGTCCTCGGTGTTGACTTTGACCTCGAAGCAGCTCGTGCGGCATACAACAAGACCCCTGATGAGGTTGTAAAGATTCCGCTTACGATAACAGAGCCGAAGGTATATACAAAGCACCTTGAGGTCAATTTGTTCAAGTATTGCCTTTCTGAAGTTGAAACTCACTTCAGCCCGAAAAAGGTTGAGAGAACGGCAAATGTCCGCCTTGCGGCAAAGCTTGTAAACG
Source organism: Eubacteriales bacterium (assembly GCA_045595605.1). Lineage (GTDB taxonomy): Bacteria > Bacillota > Clostridia > Oscillospirales > JAAYXM01 > SIG480. The sequence continues at coordinate 878 of JAZOAS010000122.1, read as the reverse complement.
GAACAATCTTAAATCCTGGTGAAGAATTTTCATATAATAAAGTCGTCGGACCGAGAACTTCGGCACGAGGCTTTAAAGAGGCCGGTGTATTTGCAAACGGCGAGGTTGTTGACGGTATCGGCGGTGGCATCTGCCAGGTTTCCTCGACTATCTATATGGCGGCGCTTCGTGCGAATATGAAGATAACCGAGCGCAAGAACCACGCGTTCTATGTTGACTATACACCGAAGGGCGAGGATGCAACGGTTGTTTACGGCTCTATTGACTTCAGATTCAAGAATACGAGTGCGTATCCGATAAAGATTGTCGCAACTTCAAAAAATAACTATATCAGAATCAAGATTATGGGAACAGAGCCTGACGAGAAGGTAACGGTAAAGCTTACAAAGAAGACTCACTCGACAACTCCGTTTACAACAAGAGAAAAGAAAACAACAGAACTTGCAGCGGGGGTCCGCGAGGTTTCGCAGAAAGGTCAGGAAGGTCTTTCTATGAGCGTTTACCGCAATGTCTATGACAAGAACGGAAAGCTTATAGAGTCATACCTTGAGAACAACTCAAAGTACAAACCGATGCCCGAAATTGTCCTCGTAGGCACAGGAGCTGCAAAACCGACGGTTGCGCCGACTCCTGAGGAAGAAAAGCCTGTTGAGACTCCGGAAGCGACACCTGAGACTCAGAAGCCTGAGGAGACTCCGGTTGAAACACCGGCCGAGCCCCCTGTCATACCCGAGACTCCGGATGCAGGCGGAGAGACTACGGAAAATCAGCAGGAGCCGTCGGGCGAGAGTGAGAATACAGAGGTACCCGACTGGATAACACAGTAATTTAGTTTTGGAGAAAATTTAAATGGAAAAGACCTATGCAAGAAAAAGAAT
>JAZOAS010000121.1:0-1519 GCA_045595605.1 Eubacteriales bacterium | reverse complement strand
ATGATTCCTGATATGCTTGATGACGATATGCCGCAGCAGGCTCTCGTCAGCGCATTCAGAAAATATACGAAGTAAGGGGGTAGGGCAAATGCATAGAATAGGCGTTTTCGTATGTTGGTGCGGAAGTAACATTGCAGGTACAGTTGATGTTCAGGCAGTATCGGACGCACTCGCAAAAGAACAGAATGTTGTTTTCTCAACTAACTATCAGTACATGTGCTCACAGGCAGGTCAGAATATGATCATTGAGTCTGTAAAAGAGCATAACCTTACGGGAATTGTTATTTGCTCGTGCTCTCCGCGTATGCACGAAGCGACATTCCGTAAAACTGCTGCCGCTGCGGGCCTTAACCCGTACATGGTAGAAATCGCAAACATCCGTGAGCAGTGTTCATGGGTTCATAAGGAAATGGAAATCGGTACGGAAAAGGCTATCATCCTCGGCCGTGCGGCGATTGCGAAGGTTAACCTCAACGCTCCGCTCACTCCGGGCGAGTCTCCGGTTACTAAGCGCGCACTCGTTATCGGCGGTGGTATCGCAGGTATCCAGACTGCTCTTGATATTGCAGATGCAGGCTTCCCGGTCGACATCGTTGAGACAAAGCCGACTATCGGCGGTAAGATGGCTCAGATTGATAAGACATTCCCGACTCTCGACTGTGCGGCTTGTATCCTCACTCCGAAGATGGTTGATGTTGCTCAGAATGAAAACATCAGAATCTTCTCATACAGTGAAGTTGAAGAGGTTACGGGCTTTGTCGGTAACTTCGATGTAAAGATAAGAAAAAAAGCCCGCTATGTAAAAGAAGATGTATGTACAGGTTGCGGAGCTTGCCTTGAGAAGTGCCCGATGAAGAAGGTTCCGAATGAGTTCAACCTCAATATGGACAACCGCTCGGCTATCTACATTCCGTTTGCTCAGGCTGTTCCGAAGGTTGCAACAATCGACCCGAACACCTGTAATATGCTTAAGAACGGCAAGTGCGGTGTCTGCGCAAAGGTATGTGCAGCAGGCGCTATCGACTATAAGCAGCAGGACGAAATCATCGAAGAGCGTTATGGCGCAATCGTTGCGGCTACGGGTTACAACCCGATAAACCTTGATAAGTTTGATGAGTTTGCTTATAACCAGTCAAAGGATGTTATCACATCTCTCGAGTTCGAGCGTCTCACAAACGCTGCAGGTCCGACAGCAGGTAAGCTTCTTCGCCCGTCTGACCACGAGCATCCGCACACTATCGTATTTGTTCAGTGTGTCGGTTCAAGATGTGACGCTTGTGCAGAAAAGGGTAAGGAATACTGCTCAAAGATTTGTTGTATGTACACAGCAAAGCACGCTATGCTTGTCCGTGATAAATATCCTGATACAGAAGTATATGTATTCTATATAGATGTCCGTACTCCTGGTAAGAACTTTGATGAGTTCTACCGCAGAGCTGTTGAAGAGTTCGGTGTCAAGTATGTAAAGGGAATGGTCGGTAAGGTTTCTCCCGAGGGCAAGAAGCTCAAGGTTCAGGCA
>JAZOAS010000120.1:0-10438 GCA_045595605.1 Eubacteriales bacterium | reverse complement strand
GATGCCGATCATAAGCCCCATACCGCTAATGCCCTCAATGCCGCTTGCATCTTTGAGCGCATCGAAAACCAATCTGCTCTTTTCCTTCACCCCTGCTAGGAGTGCCTCGTCTATTCTTGAAATGACAGAAAGCGCTCCCGCACAGCAGACAGGATTACCGCCGTAGGTCGAGCCGTGGTCTCCAAAGCCAAGCACATTCTGCACCTTTTCACCAAGGAGTGCCGCACCGATCGGAAGACCGCCGCCAAGTCCCTTGGCCGTTGTGACGACATCGGGCTTGATGCCAAAATTCATATATGAATAAAGCGCGCCGCTTCTGCCGTTACCGGTCTGAACCTCGTCTATCATAAGAACGATATCTTTTTCCTTTGCAAGCTCGGCTACCCTCTTTACGAAGTCTTCTTCAAGAGCAATGACACCGCCCTCGCCCTGGACACATTCCATCATGATTCCGGCACATTTGTTTTCCTCAACCACCTTGCAAAGCGCTTCAAAGTCATTTGCAGGGGTATGGACAAAGCCCGGGGTAAGCGGGCAGAAAAGCTCGTGGTAATGCTCCTGACCCGTAGCCGCAAGAGTAGTAAGCGTTCTGCCGTGGAAGCTGTTTTCAAGGGTGACTATCGTATAATAATCCTTACCCTTTTTATCTGCCGCATATTTTCTCGCAACCTTAATTGCACATTCATTCGCCTCTGCTCCGGAATTTCCGAAGAAGACCTTTTTCATTCCGGTCTTTTCACAGAGAAGCTCTGCAAGGAGCGCGCACGGCTCGGTATAATAAAGGTTTGATGTATGCTGAAGCTTTTTTGCCTGGTTGGCTACTGCCTCGCTCCAAAGCTCATCGCAATATCCAAACGCGGTAACACCTATACCCGTTCCCATATCAATATAGCGCTTGCCGTCAGAAGAGTAAACCTCTGCCCCCTTACCGCTTACAAGCTCTATCGGGAATCTGTTGTATGTATTTGCAACAAAGCTTTTATCTTTTTCTATAATGCTCATTTTAACCTCCGGTTACCATTGTTCCCGCACCTTCGTTGGTGAGAAGCTCCATAAGTATTGAGTGGGAAACGCGGCCGTCCATTATAATTACCTTGGAAACACCCTTGTGGATTGCCTCGATACAGCAATCAACCTTGGGAATCATTCCGCCTGAAATTACGCCCTCCGCATAAAGCTTACTTGCATCGTCAAGAGTTATCTCGGGGATGAGTGTTGTTGGGTCGTCCTTATCACGGAGGATACCCGCGATATCGGTCATCATTATAAGACGCTCAGCGCCGAGTGCACCTGCAATATGAGCCGCCGCAGTATCACCGTTTATGTTATATGTATTGCCGTTCTTATCGCAACCGACAGTTGAAATAACCGGAATGTAATTTTTTTCAAGAAGGTCAACAACAGGCTCAATATTTATCTTTGTTATATCTCCGACAAAGCCGAGACGCTCGTCCTTCATCTTTGCTTCGATAAGGCGACCGTCCATACCGGAGATACCCATCGCTTTGCCACCCTTTGCTTCAAGAAGAGTAACAAGAGTTTTGTTTACCTTTCCTGCAAGGACCATCTGGACTATATCGACAGTTTCCTTATCTGTTACGCGAAGCCCGTCAACAAACTCAGGTTTCTTGCCGAGCTTACTCATAATATCGCTTATTTCAGGGCCACCGCCGTGAACGAGAACTATCTTTACACCGATAAGCCACAGAAGGACGATATCCTCCATAACCTGCTGCTTGAGGTGTTCGTCAATCATAGCATTTCCGCCGTATTTAACGACAACAATCTTTCCGTTATAACGCTTTATGTACGGAAGCGCCTGGGCAAGAACCTCTGCGCGCTCCGGATTTGAAAACATATTTGACATATCCATACTCTCCTATTATGTTCTGTAATCGCCGTTTATCTTTACATAGTCATATGTGAGGTCACAGCCCCAAGCGGTTGCCTTACCCTCTCCGTCACCGACGGAAACTATGATTTCAATTTCTTTTTCAAGGAGAATCTCCTTTGCCACCTCTTCGGAGAACGGGATTCCCGCACCGTCACGGCAGACACAGATTTCGCCCTTACCGCTTTTAAAGGAAACATCAACGCGGTTGACATCTACATCTGCTCCACTGTATCCTATCGCACAGAGAACGCGTCCCCAGTTTGCATCGGCACCGAACATAGCCGCTTTGAGAAGGCTTGAGCAAATAACGCTCTTCGCGGTAATCTTTGCCGTCTCCTCATCCTTTGCACCGCTTACAGAACATTCAAGGAGCTTTGTTGCTCCCTCACCGTCTGCCGCAATCATTCTGCAAAGGTTTACGGTAACGGTGTTGAGCGCTTCCATAAAGGTCTTGAAGTCTTCGTCTTCTTCGCAGATTTCTTTGTTGCCTGCCTTGCCGTTTGCGAGGACACATACCATATCGTTGGTTGAAGTATCGCCGTCGATACTTACCATATTGAATGTGTTTTTGATGTCGGAAGAAAGAGCCTTTCGGAGCATATCCGCACTTATCGCCGCATCCGTTGTAATAAACACAAGCATTGTTGCCATATTCGGGTGAATCATTCCGCTACCCTTGGCAATTCCGCCAATCTTGCAGGTCTTTCCCGAAATTTCAAACTCAACCGCGACCTCTTTCTTTACTGTGTCGGTCGTCATTATCCCCTCTGCTGCAAGGTAACTTCCCTCACGGGAAACGCCCTTTGCAAGAGAGCTCATCCCCTCTGCAATCGGGGTTACATCAAGCGGCAAACCTATAACACCTGTGGATGCAACAACCACATCCTTTGCATCTATTCCGAGCTCTTCCGCACAGATGCCGCTCATCTTTTCTGCAACTTCGATACCGTCGGCATTGCAAGTATTCGCGTTGCCGCTGTTGCAGATGATTGCCTGAGCTTTACCGTCGGCAATATGGCGCTTCGTTACTGTAAGGGGCGCACCCTTTACAAGGTTTGTTGTATATACTGCCGCTACAGTTGCCGGGACTTCGCTGTATATAAGAGATAAGTCTCTCTTTGTTTTATTCTTTCTTATTCCGCAGTGTATTCCGTTTGCAAGAAAGCCCTCTGCGGCACAAACACCGCCGTTAATTAATTTCATATGTATTACCTCCGTTATACATCAAGCCCGGTTTTTTCATCCACACCGAGAAGAATGTTCATATTCTGTATTGCGGCGCCTGATGCGCCCTTTCCGAGATTGTCAAATCTTGAGACGAGAACGACTCTCTCTTCGTTTCCGAAAACGGAAACCTCCATATCGTCACGACCTGAAAACGCCGCAGCTGAAAGGAAGCCGTTTTCATCCGCATTTTCGTTAAAACTTACAAGTCCTTCCCTGTAATATTCCTCATATACTCGCTTCATATCGGAAACGCTTCCCGAAAACTCACCTGCGATGAGCGAAACGATAACTTCCATACCGCTATAAAACGGCGCGACTATCGGAGAAAACACAGGCGCCTTTGAAAGACCGCAGACCTTTACAATCTCAGGAAGGTGCTTATGTGTCTGCGAAAGACCGTACATTCTCGGAGCTGTAAGAAGCATTGATTTTTCCTCTGCTTCATATTCCGCAATCATTTTCTTTCCCCCGCCGGAATAACCTGTGAGCGAAGTGACGGCAAAAGTTGCATCTTTTGAAACTATGCCCTTTTCAATAAGCGGAGCAACAAGCGCGATAACACCGCTTGCGTGGCATCCGGGATTTGCTATTCTCTTTGAAGAAGCTATCTTCTCCCTTTTTCCCGAAAGCTCAGGGAAACCGTACGCCCAACCGTCTGCCGTTCTGTGAGCAGTTGAGGTATCTATGACAGCCGTCGTGTCGTTTGATATAAGAGAAACGGACTCGCGCGCCGCGTCATCAGGCAGGCAGAGAAAAACGATGTCTGCCGCGTTGAGCTTTTCGCGTCGTGCCTCCCTGTCCTTGCGAAGCTCCTCTGAAAGCGTGATAAGCTCTATATCGCGTCGCCCCGAAAGCCTTTCGTAAATACGAAGCCCTGTTGTTCCGACACTTCCGTCAATAAATACCTTTGTCATTTTTATCCCTCATTTGTCTTTTTGTAAGCAACTTCTTTCCCATAATAATTATGAATTATTATACACCAGCATATATATAATGTCAAGCATTTATTTAATAAATATTTGTTAAATAATGAATATTATTCACTCTAAAATGAATAATATTCGGACCGCGTGAAATTGAACGCAGTCCGAATATTTATTTTTTCTTAAAGTCAAGGCGAATCATCGCAACTATTATCGAAATCATATTTATAACCTCTGTTATAGCGCCACCCCAGGCATTACAACTTATATTATAAACAAGCCACAACGGAGAACTCGGAAATGCTGTCATTCTCACATATTTCGGAATTTTTATCCAAAATGCAACCGTTGTAAAAAGCATACCCAACACAGGGAGAACGGAAACCATACTGCCATTCCAGGTGAGAACTCCCGTACTGACCGACACAACACAGAACAGAACAAGCCAAACTATGCTGTTTGCCCACTTTTTATCTTTATTTATAAAAACAACAGAGCGAATAAGCGCTATCGCATTGAGAATTGCTCCCGTGTATGCACCAAGAAGCGCATAATGCGCGACAAAAAGCGAGGTTGATGCAAGTTGAAACGCAAGTATGTATTTGTGTGTCCTCTGTTGGAACGATGTTACTGCGCAGATGAGCGCAATAATACCTATTATCTGTGCTGCCGTCTCCATAAATTCTCCTTCTTCAATCAAAAATGCCCGCAACAAGCGGACATTTTATTTCTTCCTTAATCTTCTGAGCACTGCACTTATGATTCCCTTTACGCGAAACTTTGCCCTTACGCAAACGGGGTGCAAAGCAACTATAATGACAGAATAAACACGGTACCAGAAGTTTGACACTTCGTAATATTTATCCTTGCGGTAAAACGCTCGCAAAACACCGAGAACATCCTCATCGCGGATTCCGTACTCCTTCGCAAGGCAGTTATCCCCGCGGATTATGTACGAATCGGGTAACACTTTGATTATGCGGTGAAGAACATAACTGTCTCCCCTGCGATAAAGCGGAACATCATACTTCTGAAGACGACCGTCTGTCGGAATGACAATTATCGTATCCCGTCTATCCGAAAAAAGAGGCCACATACTGAAGCCTGATGTCGTCGAAACATGCTTACCCTCAGCGGCGATAACTTTTTCTATCGTATCCTTCTCGCTCATTCTTCAAGAAAGCCCTTTTCAGCCATTGTAGCAAGCATAGATTTTGTATCTGCAGCTGCAAGTTCCAGTGAGATCTCATACTTCTCAGCAAGAGCCTTTGCAACCTCTTCCTCAGTCTTACCCTCAGAAAGCCACTGCCATACATCAGCCGCCGTATCGTTCAATTTTATCATACCATGAAAACTCTTGCTCGCCTCTCCGCTTGCGATAACAATAGCTTCATCGAGCACGCGACGCAAAACAAAACCTTCTTTAATTCTCATAGTTTTTCACCTTTTCCATAGTTTTCTAAGTATATTATACACTATACGACGACACTTTTCAATACTATTCTGCCACTTTTTCGTTTTTTTCAAAAAGACCGTGCATGAACCCGCCAAGCTTTGGCGAGGATACATCTCCTCCGATGAGTTTATCCTTATAGACAATCAGGTTCGCAACCACACCCGCTTCCCCGCCGGGATAGTCTTTTATCATGTAAGTATATCTCATAACGCGCTTTCCCGAGAATTTCGAAAGATCCATTCCTTGACGCTTTTGAAGCTCGTTGTATTCAGTATATACCCCGTCAAACTTCTCAGGGATTTTTACTTCGATAAACTCGACCGGCTCCTCCGAAACCTCCCAGCCACATTCGCGAAGAAGGGAAACTCTGTCCTCATTTGCCCTGATTTTTCTTCCCGCATATACCTTTTCCGTCTCATCAGAAACCGATACTACCGTCCTGTCCCCCGAGCTCATAACAACCGCCACGGCAGAGCAAACTATCACACATAGCGCGAGCATCCCCATTACAATTTTTCTTCTTGTTATCTTTGCTGTAAATACTATCATACCAATCTTTCCTTTCTGTTTTCTGTACTAAATAATATTTTGAAAAATTAACAAATATGACACATTAAAAAACCCTTTGTTTCATTGACCTTTTCCTTATTTTATGGTATGATATAATATCAAATTGTATTTAAAAGGAAATAACAATATGTGGATTGCAAAAAACTTTGACGATTACAGCGTAATAGATTGCGGAAACGGCGAAAAACTTGAGCGTTGGGGTGAGTATTACCTCGTCCGTCCGGAGCCTCAGGCTATCTGGACTTCTCCGAGAACAAACCCACACTGGAAGAACTACGACGCTCTTTATTCGCGTTCATCCTCAGGTGGCGGAAGTTGGACAAATCGCAACCTTCCCGCTTCCTGGCAAATTTCATACAAGAATCTCACCTTTAACTTAAAGCCGATGAACTTCAAGCACACCGGTATCTTCCCCGAGCAGGCCTCAAACTGGGATTTCATCACTGAAAAGATTTCAAAAGCAGGTCGCCCGATAAATGTACTTAACCTTTTTGCTTATACCGGTGCCGCTACAATCGCCGCCGCCAAGGCAGGCGCATCAGTCTGCCATGTTGACGCTGCCCGCGGCATGGTCGCCTGGGCTCGCGAAAACGCCGCATCGTCAGGTCTTTCCGATGCTCCCATTCGCTGGATAGTCGATGACTGTGCAAAATTTGTCGAGCGTGAAATCCGCCGCGGCAGAAAGTACGATGCGATAATCATGGACCCACCGTCATACGGCCGCGGTCCGACAGGCGAAATCTGGAAACTTGAGAATAACCTCTTCGACTTCGTAAAGCTCTGCTCGGGTGTTCTTTCCGATGAACCGCTTTTTGTTATCATAAGCTCATACACGACAGGACTTGCCCCGTCAGTTCTCAAATACATTTCAGAAATGATTTTCACAAGCCGCTACGGCGGAGAAAGCGAGTGCGAAGAGCTCGGTCTCAGAGTTGAAGAAACCGGTCTCTACCTTCCTGCAGGAAGCGCTATGCGCTGGTCTGCAATAAAGTAAATTCAGGAGTCTCAAAATGAAGGACATTATCAGATCCGAAAACTTAACCTTCAAATACAACCTCGACACAGCGCGCCCGCAAACCGCGCTTTCCGAGGTCAATATCTCTGTCAAAGAGGGCGAGTATCTCGTTATCCTCGGTCATAACGGCTCGGGAAAATCTTCGCTTGCGAAGCATTTTAACGCGGTGCTTCTCCCCTGCGGAGGACGGGTTTTCGTTGACGGTATGGACACACTCGACGAGGCTCTCCTTCTCGAAATCCGCCGTACCTGCGGAATGGTCTTCCAGAATCCTGACAACCAGATTGTCGCAACAATCACCGAGGAGGATGTCGCCTTCGGACCTGAAAACCTCGGTCTCCCACGCGAGGAAATCAGAAGGCGAGTCGATGACGCTCTCAAAACCGTCGGAATGTATGACTACCGCGATCACGCGCCACACCTTTTATCAGGAGGTCAGAAGCAGCGAATCGCTATCGCAGGTGTTATCGCAATGCGCCCGCGTTGTATAGTTCTTGACGAACCGACCTCCATGCTCGACCCGGTCGGCAGGCGTGATGTCCTCAGAATCCTCGACGAGCTCAACAAGAACCACGGCATCACCGTAGTTCTTATTACCCACCACATGAACGAAGCAGTAAATGCAGACAGAATCATAATCATGGACAGCGGCAAGATTGTCATGGAGGGAACTCCGCGTGAAATCTTCCCGAACATCGACCGTCTCCGTGAACTCAGCCTTACCGTTCCGCAGACTGTCGAGCTCATATCCGAGCTTAATAAAAACGGGTTTGATATCCCGCTTTCAAATATCACAGTAGAAGAATGTGCAGATGCAATTTTCAAGAGTCTTAAGCTTTCCGGAGGTATCCTGTAAGTGAACGCAATTATAAGTATTCGCGGGCTCTCTCATGTTTACAGCCCGAAAACGCCATTTGAGTGTTCTGCAATCAACGATATAAACCTCGACATTTACGCCGGTGAAACACTCGGCGTTATCGGTCATACAGGTTCCGGAAAATCAACACTCATCTCGCACCTAAACGGACTTATAAAGCCGTCCTCCGGAACCATTCTTTACAACGGCGAAGATATTTTTAAATCAAAAGAATTCACACACGAATGCCGCTTTAAAATCGGTCTCGTTCTTCAGTACCCCGAATACCAGCTTTTTGAAGAAACCGTTTATGCCGACATCGCGTTTGGCCCGCGCAATATGGGTCTTTCAAAGGAAGAAATTGACGAGCGCGTTCATGAGGCCGCCCGCTTTGCAGGTCTCTCAGAAGACCTTCTTAACCTCTCTCCGTTTGAGCTCTCCGGTGGCCAGAAAAGAAGAGTTGCAATAGCAGGCATCATCGCAATGCGACCGAAAGTTTTAATTCTCGACGAGCCGACAGCAGGGCTTGACCCCGTCGGACGGGAGGACCTTCTTGAACATATCCGCACATACCGCGACGAAACCGGCGCAGCCATTGTTATCGTTTCACACAGTATGGAGGATATCGCCGCTATCGCTGACCGTCTGATTGTCATGAACGAAGGAAAAATTATGCTCTCCGGTACACCCAGCGAAGTTTTCTCACATTCCGAAGAGCTTATGTCTGCGGGGCTTGACCTTCCGCAGGTTACTCACATAGTAAATACTCTGAGACAGAAAGGAGTTTCACTTCCTGATTCTGTCTATACGGTGGAGCAGGCTCTCTCTGCAATTCTTAAGGCGCGAGGTGACAAAAAATGATCAAAGACATTTCTCTCGGCCAATACTTCCCCGGAACGAGCCTCGTTCACAGGCTCGACCCAAGAGTAAAGCTCATTCTCACAATTCTCTTTATCGTTTCGCTCTTTCTCTGTAACGGAATCGTCCCTTATGCAATTATGGCGCTCTTTCTCGTTGCGGTCATATTCATAACAAAAATCAGCTTCCGACTTATTTTCAAAAGCCTCAAGCCGATTTTCATCCTTTTGATTTTCACCGCAATTCTCAATGTCTTTTATTCAACCGAAGGAAGGGTTCTCCTTTCTGTCGGCAAGGTAGTCATCACAACAGGCGGTATATACACAGCGCTCTTTATGGCGGCAAGAATCGTTCTTCTCGTTGTCGGAACTTTTGTTATGCTCTCATACACAACCTCTCCGATAATGCTCACGGATGGGCTTGAAGCTCTCCTCTCCCCGCTCAAAAAAATCAAATTCCCCGTTCACGAGCTTTCGATGATGATGTCGATCGCGCTCCGTTTCATCCCGACGCTCATTGAGGAAACAGACAAAATTATGTCGGCGCAGAAGTCCCGCGGAGCAGGATTTGAGACAGGTGGTATAATAAAAAGAGCCAAGGCTCTCATCCCCGTTCTCATCCCGCTTTTCATCAATGCTTTTCGCCGCGCAGACGAGCTTGCTCTCGCTATGGAGTGCCGTTGCTATCACGGCGGCGAAGGAAGAACAAGCCTTCATGCACTCAGACTTTCAAAGCTTGACTACGCCGCAACATTTTTCTGCATAGTCATTTTTGCATTATCAATTTTCCTTTCACATACACTCAAAGCAGGTGTCCTGATATGATGAGAACAGTTGCACTTCTTCTATCCTATGACGGAAGAGCTTATCACGGCTGGCAAAGCCAGGCAAACTCCCGCAGTGTTCAGGATACCATAAACGAAGCAGCTTCCTCTCTTTTCAATGAAGAAATCAAGGTCGTCGGATGCGGGCGCACTGACACGGGCGTTCACGCCAAAAACTATATCGCATCCTTAAGAACAACTTCAAATATACCTGTGGAAAAAATTCCTCTTGGGCTTAACGCTTATCTCCCGAAGGATATTTCAGTAAGAAAGGCCTTTGAAGTTTCTTCAGACTTCCACCCTGTTCATTCCTGCATACGAAAGGAATATACTTATTATATATATTCATCTCCCGTACACGACCCGTTCCTTGAGGGCAGAGCTTTGCACACACGCCTTCCGTTAAACATTGGTCTTATGCAGACCGCGGCAGACGGTTTTGTAGGCAAACACGACTTTTCAGCTGTGAGAAGCCTCGGAACTCCCGTAAAATCAACAGTGCGTGAAATCTTTTGCTGCGAAATCTCAGAAGAAGGAAATCTCGTTGCAATAAGAATTGCGGCGGACGGTTTTCTTTATAATATGGCGCGGGCAATTGTCGGAACGCTTCTCGATGTTTCCGCAGGGAAAATTCCCGCAGAAGAAATTTCCGACATACTTCTCTCAAAAGACCGCTCCCGCGCAGGCGCAACCGCTCCTGCTCACGGTCTCTATATGACAAATGTAACCTACCCCGAGCATTTTGGAATTACTCTTTGATTCTCCCAAAAGAAGGAGGAAGTTTAAATGGCAAAAAGAAACAAGGATAAAAAGCGT
>JAZOAS010000119.1:0-25504 GCA_045595605.1 Eubacteriales bacterium | reverse complement strand
GGAGAGATTTTGCGATCCTCGTCAGACGGCATGATAATCGGGTTATAGTAGCCTACATACCATGTCTCGAAATCGCGCGTTCTGTACATATAGTTTGTGAAAATCTTTCTCGGAAGAACGCAGTCTGCAAGGAGATACTACCAGCCGTCACAGTATTTAAGCGCAGGGCCGCCTGTGCCCTCATCTCTTGTAAAAGGCTTTTCATAATCCATAAATTCCCAATTCTTTAAGTCAGGAGATTTTGCAAAAAACATCGTCCAGCCTTTTTTGCCGACATATTTTTTCGGATACGCTTCATCCGGAAGGTCCGGATATGCATCGGGGCCCGATTCGATGATTATTGTATAACCGTCATGTCCTTTTACTATCTGCGAGTTAAAATATACCCATCCCGGGTTCGTAAATAGGTCGCGTGTCGTCCAGTTTATAAGGTCGCGGCTTTCGTAGATGCGGATGGTATCGCGACGCGCCATACAGACACCCGTTACATACGCTATATCCCCGTCAATGAAAGCGGAGTGGAAATAGCTGTCCTCTGCAAGATATGAGATAAACTCACCTGTCTCAACATCGCGGATGCCTACTCTTCTTAATATGTTTGAGTCTGTTCCTTTACCCGGATCAACAAGCTCTGCGCGATAAAGGCGACCGTTCCAGACAAACGGTGTCATCTCGCCGTTCGGGCTGCACGCGCCGAGTTTTTTAATCTTCGGATATCCGCCCTTCTGAAGGGTATCCGCATCATAATAAACATAATTTGCGCCACAAGTTTCTGTTCTCATTTCTTCTTCTCCTTAAAATTCAACTATAACAAACGCGGTTGCGGGAACTTTCACCTTGTATGTAGTTTCATTGACCTTTGTAATTTCGGATGCGAAGTTACCTTCCTTTATCACCTTGATTTCTGAAGGAGAAGCAAACTTAACCTCAACCGTTTCGTCAAAAGAATTGTCGATAACATCGCCGTTTGTAATTGTTCGCGTATTTCCCTCGTTGTTGAATATTGAAAGGTAACGGCGACCGTTTTCGTCAACAGATACAAGCCAGCAAAGACCTGAAACGGTAACGGGCATAACCTCGGGGATGAGGGCTTTGATTTCTGCTTCAATCTTTCCGAGGTCTGCACTCTCAAGGATGCGGTACTTATCCCCCGCCGCGCGCGCAAATGCCCCGTCGGGAGATGCGTCGATGAGATAATCGTACTTCTCCATTGCAGAAGGAGCTGTGTCCTCGTAGATAATATCAAACAAATCACCGAAGCGCGAATTTTTGATGACATGGGACTCGTTACCGTGGGTCTTCCCGTTTCTGTCAAAGATAAGATTTATTACCGACTGGACATGCTTATAATAAGTCTCATCCTCTCGACTTACGGTGTAGTTCATATACTCAAACGAAGTTACATCCTCAAAGAAAACATTGTCAACATCAACAATATTAAGTTTCTTCGGGAAGAACGGGTCATGGGTCTCGACCACGCTGTATTTCTTCGGAAGAACAATTGCAAACGGAGTTTTCGCGCGCAGACCGCGAAGGTTCAGGGCTGTATCTATAAAGTCCTTTTTCGTTTTTCCGTAGGCGGAAAGAGTAAACTCCTGCATATCCGTATATGAACAGTTAAGCCCCCACTCCTCGGAGAAGTAGTCCGCGCCCGACATGAGAGCGTGGTAGTAGATTCTGTTCTGCAAAAGGCGCGAGCTTCCGCCCTTTTCGCCGTATGTAGTGAAGTCGTCGGCGTGTGTCTCCTGGGTGAGATACCACTCATTCGTCGGGTCGAGGTTAAAGCACGGCATTGTGCAGACGACCTGCCCGTTTTCCTTTACTGTATGGTGCCAACACTCGTAGTATGCTCCCCAGGTCTTACCCGAAGCTCTTGCAATACCGCGGGCAAGAGCGACGGCGATTCGCATATCCTGAATCTGACTTCCTACCTCGGGCATAAACGACTTCATTCCCAATTCGTCCTGAAGCTTTGTCATAAGGAAGTAGCTGTCACAAGGGAGAATGTGGCCAAGGGTTTCATCAAGACGCTGAGAGAACATCTCGCGCATTTCTTCGTAATATTCCTCAGGTGTTTCCTTGAACACCATATTTGCATAGTCATAAATCGTACCGTGGCCAAAAATGTGCAAAACTTCACCCTCGGGGGTTACGGCGTGGGGACTCTTGAATGTATCAAGAAGTGCGATGTCATACGGCCCCTTAGAACCTGTTTTCTCCAAAAGAAACGGCCAGTCACCCTGGCGGCGGTTTGACGCGCTCTCGTGGAGCTGGAAGCCGAGAAACCAATCGCCGAGGATGTCCTCATATTCACGAATGAGCGCAGGGTCATATGCGTATTTATAGTATGTTATTCCGCCTGCGATTCGGTCGCAATAAAACGGAATTTTGTTCTCCTTGATGAGTGAGTGGAGCTCTCCGCCGATTCTTGCGATATTGTTAAACTGCCTCTCACGCGGAACAGAAAAGACATTCTGCACCTTAAAACCGGTGTCGCGGTTTATGAGACCGTTTTTCTCAAGCCCCTTAAAACAGTCTTCGTTATAAACATGAAAAAACTTCATTTAAATATCCCCTTCCGGATACGAATTATCTCTATCGTGAAGTTTATGATATCCGAAACTTTTTGTCAATACATTTTTGTCCACTATTTTATAATTTTTTCTACATTTAAGTGTTGAAATTCCTTTGTTTTTATTGTATAATACCTTTGATATGGAGAAGTATCGAAGTGGTCATAACGAGAACGACTCGAAATCGTTTGACGGTTAACCCCGTCCGTGGGTTCGAATCCCACCTTCTCCGCCAGAGCGAGGTTCCTTTTTTAATAAGAACCTCGCTTTCCATTACCTATACAAAGGGGACATTCATTATGAAATTCTTCCACGTCTACAACGACTGGCACATCAAAGCTCTTGAAAAGAACGGTCTTCTCAACAAAGATTCCGCTTTCAAGATTCAGCATGTTTTTTCACTTCCGATCGAGCTTCAGTTTAATAACTACGCCGCAAAGGGCACAAAGCTCCATTCACTCATCAAGGAGAACAAAATCCCGTTCTATGTTGACAGAATCCAGGGTGGCGTTACATATTATAAATACAATTTTGATAAGGACCTCATCCGCGAGTATAACGATATCCTCGGTGACGAGTTCCTCGGCTTCCAGCTCCACGAGAGCGCATCAAACCGCAGAAACTCCGACTGGCAGACTATCCTCCGACTTATGGACGGCGCAAAAGGCCCGTATGATGTTGAGAAGCTCCGCGAGGCGCTCTACCCGCCCACAGCGAAAAAAGCAACCGACGGAACAGTTCTTCCGTCACTTTCACAGGACCTTCCCGACGATTATGCTGCAAGAAAATATGCGGAAACTCCCGCTCAGTTCATCGAAGAAATCCGCGACCTCTTCGCACGCAAGATGGCTGAGGTTGACGGAAAGATTCTCCCTGTTGACAGCTACTATATGTCCACAAAGCTTCAGGACGAGCTTGGTATGAGAACATTTATGCCCGAGGTAGGTTGCCAGATTCCGCTTATGCGTCAGCAGGTCGCTCTCGCCCGCGGTATGGCAAAGGCTTCAGGCAAAAAATGGGGTACATACTATGAATGCTGGAGAGAGGTCCGCGACGGTATGTCAAGTCCCTACTACTGCATGCCGTGCTTCAACACACATCCGTCAAACGAGTGGTACCTCACTCAGGAACAGCACGGTGACGACTTCACAACCTTCGGCGAAAACGGCGGAAGCTCCCGTTACCTCCAGAACAGAATTTACTATTACTCACTTATGGCAGGTGCTGACTATTTCGGCGAAGAGTGGGGTCTTAACTGCTCATATACAGATATGGAAGACTTTACTCTCTCCGATTACGGCAGAATAAAGAAAGACTTTATCAATACAGCGCTTGACTTCCAGGGTGTTAAGGCCGAAATTCCGTTTGCTCTCGTTCTCCCGACAGACTACGCTTGTATGGAAATCCCCGAAATCTGGGATGAGTACGAATTCGGAAAGCCGCGTGAGACTTACCTCCGTTGCAAGCTCTCTGATGCAGAGAAGAAGTACTACGGTCACATTGAAGAAGTTCTCAAGCTCTGCTTCCTTGAAAAGGCTCCCATCGGTAACGAAAGCCACACTATTACAAACTCACATCTTCCTGATATCATCGATATCGTTTATGCTGATACAAACGAAGAGGCTCTTTCAAAGTACGCTTACCTCATTGACGCTACTCCGACAGGCGAGTTTGCTAAAAAGGCAGGCAATAAATTCAAGGTTCTTGAATCTGCTGATATTGGTAAGCTCGAAGCAGACATCAAGCGTCTTGCAAAAGAAGTCATGCCGGCTTATGTTTCAGACCTCTGCTGGCTCGTATCTACTGACGAAAACGGAAAGAGATACCTCTCAATCTTCAACAACGACGGTAACGAGCGTGACCTTAAGAAGGGTAACATCCTCCACCGCGAGGCTGACACGAGAGTTACAATCTCCTTCAAGGAAGCTACAACTCCGCACGTCCTTAAGGAAGCTCTCGGCTCTTGCTCACTTGAGCGCATCGACGATAAAACATTCGAAGCTACAATCCCCGCTGCAGGTTTTGCAATCATCGGTTTCTAAAACAAAGCTTTTAGGGAGTTCGCACCGAAAGGTGCGAACTCCTCTTTTTTTATCTCCAGCGACGCTCAATTTCCGAAATCTCCAATAAGGAATCTGGTTTTAGCGCAGGAATATATTTGCACGCCTCAACGAGAATGTCCGCGTATTTTCCGTAAACACCTGATATATGATGAATATACGGACCTTCCACAAGTTTATGCTCCCACTTTGCCCAGTCGTCAACCTCGATCCACACATAGCTTCCGACATTTTGAGGACCCTCTGTTGTATGAGCCTCTCCGATGAGAAGGCTATACTCACCGTGATCCCCGTCAAACCTTGCAATGGTCAAATCTCCTTCGCGGAGCTCCCACTGACATATTCCGTAGGTGTCATTATGATATCTGCTTTTTCCGACTTTCGCCGTCTTCTTGTCTTTTGCCAAGGAATACGGGAAGTTTCCGCAGTGCCACAGCAATTCAGCATTGTCATTTTCAGGGTGACGCACCGTGACGTCTGCAAAGAACGGTACGCTTTCACCCATCGTGACCGCCTGCATCATAATTGCGGTAATTGCACCGTGGATATCTGTCTCGCACACGGTGGGAATTCCTTCATCCGTAAGAAGAGCGTTTGCGTGGCAAGGCATGATATCCGCCACATCCTGAAGCGATGTCCAGCACTGTATGGCAATCGCACGGCAGCAGTATTGCTTTGCAAGCTCTTTCATCGCAACCTTAAGAGCTGCAACCTTTTTGATTTTTTCATCATCGCCCACAGAATCTATGCTCTTTATAAATGCCACGGTTTTCTCAAACTCATCAGAGGCTTCTTTCACTACCTCTTCCATCTTAATCATCAGGTCGTTCAGCGTAATCGGGTATAAATGCACATTGAACTTTTCAATCAGCTCATTTTCGTTGCAGATAACACTGCAAAATGGCTCCGGACGTGTGGAAATTTGAAGAATCTTCAGGTTCTTTATCGACTTTACGACATTTACAACCCTGATAAACTTCTGCATTCCGCACTTAAACTCTTCACTTCCTACCCACGAATTTGTCAGATATGTAAACGGAACATTATATCTGCGCAGTACCTTTCCCGTTGCAAACATTCCGCATTGTGAATCACGGCTTCTGAGCCCGTCACGGTCAGGATAGTCGTCTCTCTGCCCCCATATAAGAACCGGAACGTTGAGTGCTTTTGCGACCTCGGCAACCCTGTTTTCAGAACCGAAATTGCAATGCGGAAAAAATACCGCATCAACCTTCTCCGCGATAAACCTTTCTATAACAGTCGGAACATCACAATCCTGATACAGTAACTTCTCTTCGTTGATACCGTCCAGATCGATTATATCAACATCAAATTCATTCATTTGCCCACGAATTTCTTCGTTGAACTTCATCGCCTCTTCGCGACTGAAAACATCTCTGCGAGTAGGACAATACGCAAGTTTGATTCTGTTCATCTCTATATTACTCACAAAAACCCCTCCTGATAAACTACGAAATATACCTTCATTATAGATTCAGGAGGAAATACCGTCTATTTATATATTGTTTAGTTTTGGAAGAATATTGCTTTTTTTAAAATTTCTTATATAATAAAAATACGGGGTGATTTTCATGTATCATGAGTTGATAAACCATGCGACAAGGCAGTATCCGTTTTTTATAAAACATACGGATGTGAAATATATTCCACATTTTCACGAAGAAACCGAGCTTGTTTTCGTTCTTGAAGGCGCGTTGGATGTCACACTTGAAAACAATACCTTTGTACTTAACGAAGGCGAGATATGCATCATTACTCCGGACCTTATCCACAATCTCTACTCACGCGAACCGAACATAACCTTTGTTATAAAACTCTTTCCTGTCATAGACCTTGGTAACATAGTGCTCACAACCCCCGTTGTCTCACCCGGATCTGCAAACTACGAGTTTTTAAGGCAGCATATTTACGATATTATTGAGGAAGACGAAAAGCGACTTGCGGGATATGAGCTTTCAGTAAACATCAATGCAGAAAAAATACTTCTTATGATACTTCGTAATATTGAACATCAGAAGTCGGATGACAAGTTTAAACTGCAACTCGCTAATAAAAACGATTTTCTGACTTCAGTTACATCCTTTTTGGAAACACACTATGCAGAAGACTTTCTTCTCGAAGATGTGGCAAAATACCTTAACTACACCAAGAGCTACTTTTGCCATTATTTCAAAAGAGTAACAGGCGTTACTTTCTGGAGATACTACACTATTTTCCGCCTTGAAAAATCCATTCAGGCAATGAAAAAACACCCGGGCAAGCGGTATATGGAAATTGCTCAGGAATCCGGTTTTAAAAATATCCGTTCCTTCAATCAGGCATTCAAAGAATATCATCATTGCACTCCGCGCGAGTATCTGAACAAATACTACTCTACTCCGTAACTATGAACTTCCAAGAGAAAGCACCGTTTTTTTATAGAAATTTACCTTGTGTTTATAGCATAATATATTGATACTATATTTTACAAATGATAGAATTATGGCAAAGATACTGAAAACAAAGGAGAAGATTTTATGAAATTCTTCCATGTTTACAACGACTGGCACATCAAAGCTCTCGAGAAAAACGGTCTTCTCAACCGCGACAGCGGGTTTAAGATTCAGCACGTTTTCTCAATGACTGACGATATAAAATTCAACAAATACGCCGCCAAGGGAAGCGCAATTCATTCGCTTATAAAAAGAGAGAAAATCCCGTTCTATGTAGATAGAATTGCAGGCGGTTGCACATACCATGAATACGATTTTGACAAAGCTCTCATCAGTGAATACGCCGATATCCTCGGAGATTGGTTTCTCGGCTTCCAGCTCCACGAAAGCGGCTCTAACCGCCGCAACTGCGACTGGGATGCAATTCTTCAGGTCATGAACGGAGATAAAGGTCCGTACGATGTAAAAACGCTCCGTGAGAGAACGAGCGAAACTTACGAAAGAGACGAAAATGGTGAGCTTCTCCCGACTTTCTTCCAGGATCTTCCCGAGGTTTATGCCAAGATGCGCTATGCGGAAACTCCTGCTGATTTTATCGAAGAGCTTCGGGAATTCTACACTCGAAAAATGGCAAAAGTTGACGGTCTCGTTCTCCCCTGCGACAGCTACTATATGGCAACGAAGATTCACGACGACCTCGGAATGCGCACCTTTATGCCCGAGGTAGGATGCCAGATTCCGCTTATGCGTCAGCAGATTGCTCTTGC
Source organism: Eubacteriales bacterium (assembly GCA_045595605.1). Lineage (GTDB taxonomy): Bacteria > Bacillota > Clostridia > Oscillospirales > JAAYXM01 > SIG480. The sequence goes on along the minus strand of JAZOAS010000119.1, from coordinate 17,651 downwards.
CCGCGGTATGGCGAAAGCAAAGGGCAAGACCTGGGGCGCATACTACGAATGTTGGAGAGAAATCAGGGAAGACGGGAACGCAATCTATTCTATGCCGTGCTTCAATACACATTCATCAAACGAATGGTATCTTGACCAGTCAGAGCATCCCGACGATTTCACAAGCCACGGTGAAAACGGCGGCAGCTCAAGATATCTCCAGAACAGAATTTATTTTTATGCTCTTATGGCAGGTGCTCACTACTTCTCGGAAGAATGGGGTCTCAACTGCTCATATACCGATATGGAAGAGTTCACTCTCTCCGATTACGGCAGAGTAAAGAAGGACTTTATCAATACCGCTCTCGACTTCCGCGGAATATGCGCAGAGGTTCCGTTTGCTATCGTTCTTCCTACCGATTATGCATGTATGGAGCTTCCCGAAATCTGGGACACCTGTGAGTTCGGAAATCCGAGAGATACATATATGCGCTGTGTTCTTTCTGATTCCGAGAAGAAGTATTACGGTCATATTGAGGATGTCCTCAAGCTCGCCTTTGCGAGAACAAAGGTAATCGGAAACGAAGGCCACACTATCACAAACTCACGTTTCGGCGACATTTTCGACATCGTCTATGCCGATACAAACGAAGAAGCTCTTTCAAAGTATGCATACCTCATTGATGCAACTCCCGAAGGCTCGTTTGCTAAAAAAGCAGGTAACAAGTTCAAGGTACTTGAATCTGCTGATATTGGTAAACTTGAAGCTGATATCAAGATCTTCGCAAAGGAAGTTATGCCGGTTTATGTATCAGACCTCTGCTGGCTTGTATCGACTGACGAAAACGGAAAGAGATACCTCACAATCTTCAATAACGAAGGTAACGAAAGAAGCCTTAAGCGCGGTAATACTCTCCACCACGAGGCTGACAGAAGAGTTACAATCTCCTTTAAGGAAGCTACAACTCCGCACGTCCTCAAGGAAACTCTCGGCTCATGCTCACTTGAGCGCATCGACGATAAAACATTCGAAGCTACTATCCCTGCTGCAGGTTTTGCAATCATCGGTTTCTAAAATAAAACAGAAAAAGGTTCTTGCCGTAAAGGCAAGAACCTTTTATTTTAGTATTTTGCGAAAGCCTCCCGGAGTCTCGCCTGTTTCTGCTTTAAAGACCTTACTGAAATAATAAACATCAGAAAATCCGCACATTTCGGAAATTTCCTGTATCGACATATTCGGAAGAAGCAAAAGCTTCTTCGCATGCTCAATTCTCTTCTCGGTTATATATCTCGCCGGCGTTACAAGCTCGCTTTCCTTAAAAAGCTCATCAAGCCGACGTCTTGAGAGCTCACAACCTGCATACATCTGAGAAAGGCAATCGTGCGAGGTAAAGTAAGAATCAATAAAGGCTCGTGCCACATCGATTCTTGAATCTTCTTTTGAATGGTTGTTTCTGTAAATCGATGTAAAAAGCTCGCATATACGATAAAAATTGCTTTGGGCAGAATGTGTATTCGCAATCGGTATCTTAATCTGTTTTTCAAAAAGCTTTATTACGGGCGTGGAATTTTTTACTTTTATGCAAAAACTGTCGGTTTCAATCTCCTCGTACGTAGTAAAATGAATCGAGAAGCAAGGCGAAATTTCTTTAACAGAACACGAAAAGTCATCTCTCTGATTGAGAAAGAAGATACAATCCTTTTCAATATCAAATTTTTGATAACCGAAATCGTGAAAAGCCGAGCCTTCGAGCGCTATTCCTATTATGTGGTCAGCTCTCCCCTTTGCCACCCAGCTTTTAAGCGTTGGCGTAAAACGCAGAGAGAGTTCTATATTTTTCATTTTAAGATTATGAAAATTCAAGCACCCCGCCCCCTTTTACCCAATTATACTTTATCTTTTTCCGTTTGTCAAAATTTTCATTTCCATATTTTACAAAAACTCTATATTTTACATTGTCACTTTCAACCCGATGTGATACCCTTAATTTATAAAAGGAGTGATATGTATGAACTATTCCGAAATGAGAAACGAGCTTTGGGACTTTTACCGTGAAGGCACGGGCGAGCGTGGAGAAAGATTCCGCACAAAAGTTTTTGAAAAGCTCGATAAAATGTATGATGAAAGCCTTTCTGCCTATGAGATGAAGGCTATGCAATATAAAACGATTTCCGAAATGCTTGAGCCGAAGCTTTTCTATACTTCACCCTATTACTACGAAACTGCGACTATGTGGGCGCACTGTGACGGAAGCCGGACCTTCCGTGGTTATTCCCACGCAGGCGGCTGGACTTTTGACAAAAACTCACATCTTTTCAGAGACCAGAACCCCGAGCTTTATGACCTTGTTCTCACTCACCTTGACGAAATTTTATATAACGGAATATATAACGATACAACCCAGCACTTCAACTTCAATAACCGCCCAATTCTTGCGGGGGGTCTGAAAAGCGTTTACGAAAAGACATTAAATGCTCTCAAAAGCGCAGAAAACGATACCGAAAGAGCATATCTCGAAACCACCTGCGAAGGCCTTCTTGCGCTCAAGCGAATCAGCGAGAAGTTCTCGGAGACGGCACGTGAAATGATTGAAACTGCTCCCGATGAGAAAGCACGAGAAAATATGCGCCTTATATACGAAACCGCACGCCGTGTTCCGTGGGAAAAGCCCGAAACCTTATACGAAGCGCTCAACACCCTCGCTTTCATGAGAAAAGCGCTCGGAACGCTTGAAGGAATAGGCCCGAACACCTTCGGTCGCCTTGACTATGACCTCGCCCCGTTCTATGAAAACGATATAAAAGAAGGCCGCCTCACGAAAGACAGCGCATACGACCTTATATGCAAATTCCTGCTCACCTGGGATCTTCATTTTGACCACGATTTCAAGATGGTGCAGTATGCAGACCACGAGCTTGAGAACACATATGTAATCGGCGGTTGTGACATGGATGGCAATCCCTTCTGCAACGACCTTACTCTTATGTTCCTTCGTGCATCCCGAGAAGAGGATATAATCTTCCCGAAAATTGTCTGCCGATACAACAAAAACTCACCAAAAGAATATCTCGATGAGGCGAACATCGCCGTCACAAACGGAACAAGCACGCTCCTCTTCCAAAATGACGATGCGACTATCCCTGCTCTCATCCGTGAAGGAAAGACAGCGGAAGAAGCTCGTGATTTTCTCATCACGGGCTGCTGGGGAATAGTTTCAAACGGCGTTGAAAAGACCGATGCAGGCTTTTATGTAAATATCTTAAAGCCGCTTGAATATATGCTCCACGCAAAACGTGATATTATCGAAAAGATCAAAATTCCGTTTGAGACTTTAGAAGATGCCGAAAGCTTTGAGGAGGTTTACGAAACCCTCTGTCGCAACATCCTTCTCCTTATGAACGAACGAACACGTGTTCTCACCCTCGGCGGTCATGTGTGGGATAAGGTTGACCCGCTGACAATCTTCTCATCTACCTTCGGCAACTGTATCGAAAACCGCCGTGACTACACCGCAGGCGGCGCAAAGTACAGAAACTCCCACTATGAGCTTGTCGGTTTTCCGAATGTTGTCGATTCGCTCCTTGCGATAAAGAAGCTCTGCTTTGAAGATAAAAAATACACCTTCCGTGAGCTTCTTTCTGCAATCAGAAGCAACTGGGAAGGCTATGAGGATATGCGCACAGACGCCATTCGTTGCCACGGCTGGGGCGACGGAAGTGCCGAGGCTTCCGAGCTTGCCGCCCGCTTCAACACCGACCTTTTTGATATGGCATCAAAACAGAAAGCGCCGTTTGGCGATAAGGTCGTTATTGCGCACCTCACATATACCGAAGTTCGCTGGTGGGGGCTTAAAACTCTCGCAACTCCCGACGGCAGAAAAGACGGCGAATATATTGCACAGGGGCTTACCCCGTCACGCCTCAAAAAAATCCCGTCTGCAACGAGCGTTATAAACTCTCTTTCACATATCGATTCAACCGAGATTTCGGGTAACTCCGTTATAAATATCATTCTCCCGAACAAGACGACGGTTGATACCTGCGAGGCGTTTCTCCGTGCGGCGGCAGGAAGCGCAATGCAGTCGCTCCAGCTAAACTGCACCTCACGTGAGCAGCTTCTCGATGCCCAAAAGAACCCCGAAAAATACCCGACACTTATCGTTCGTGTCTGCGGCTTCTCCGCAAAATTCACAAGCCTTTCTCCCGAATGGCAGGAAGAAGTTCTCACCCGAAACTTTTTTGAATAACGGAGCCTTGTTCTATGGAAAACTCTGCTTTACTTTTTGATATTTCACATTCATCCTTTGTTGACGGTCCCGGCATACGGACAACGGTTTTCTTCAAGGGCTGTAACCTCCGTTGCAAGTGGTGCCACAATCCCGAAAGCATAAGCCCGAAGCCCGAGCTTATGTTTTATGCAGACAGATGCAAAGATTGCGGAGCTTGCCTCCGAAACTGCCCGAACGGACTGAAAACCTGCACGCTTTGCGGAAGGTGCTCCCATTATTGTCTTTATGATGCCAGAAAGCTTTGCGGAAAAAGATATGCGGTTGATGAGCTTTTTTCTGAAATCGTATGCGACCGTGCTTTTTACGAATCCTCGGGCGGAGGCGTCACCTTTTCAGGCGGTGAGTGTATGTTGCAGGTAGAGTTCCTCACGGAAATTCTCAAAAAATGCAAGGATGAACACATAAGCACGGCAGTAGATACTGCGGGCAAAGTACCGTGGGAGAGCTTTGAAAAAATCCTTCCTTATACTGACCTCTTCCTCTATGACATAAAGCTTATGGACAAAGCGCTTCACAGAAAATTTACGGGCTCTGACAATTCTCTGATTCTTGATAACCTCAAAAAGCTTTTCAAAACGGATAAGCGAATACATATCCGTATTCCCGTTATAGCCAACGTCAACGACAATGCCGCAGAAATGGAAAAGGTAAAAGCCTTTTTAAAAGAAAACGGGTCCCCTGAAAAGGTTGAGCTTCTCCCATACCACAAGCTTGGAGAAGCAAAACGCAACGCACTCGGAAAAGAGCCTTTTCCCTTCTCTCCCCCGACAGATGAAAAGTCAGAGGAACTCAAAGCAATATTTGCCGATTTGTGAGCATAAAAAAACTCGGTTGAAAATTCAACCGAGTTTTTTGTTACTTATTCATCATTATTTCGGAGATTGCGTCGAGAATTTTCTGGTGGCATCCGCCGCAGCCTGTTGAGCAGTGCGTAATCTTCTGAACCTCTTCAAAAGTCTTCTCAACATCGGAGAAGGTCTGGCAGTTGTGGAGCGCATCCTCAACATCAAAATATGTTACCTGCTTGCAGTTGCAGATTGTGTAATTAGCTTTTTCTGTATGCATTTTAAAACACCCTTTCTGTTTGCTTTTCTTTATTTTAACAGATTTAAAAGCAAGTTTCAATATTTACAAAAAATTTTCTGAACTTTAAAATTCAAGCCTGTTTCTTTCTCATAAATACATTGCAGATTTCGTCAAAAAATTGTATAATAGTTTTTATAATGTGTCGTAGACGTCTGCGACACTAAAGGTCAACTTTGCTCCTTTTAAAATTCCCCCTATATCAGAAAGGCAGGCAACAAATTGAACAAAAGCACGAAAAAACCATGGCTTTTCAGCTCCATAAAATATTTAGTACGTCTGTTTTATCCGAAAATGGAAATAATCGGACTTGAAAATCTTCCCGATGAACCTTGCGCAATTATAGGTAACCACTCCCAGCTTCACGGCCCTATCACCTGTGAGCTGTATTTCCCTGATACCTGCTACACATGGTGTGCCGCACAGATGATGAATCTTAGAGAGGTTCCGTCATATGCATATAAGGATTTCTGGTCGCAGAAGCCAAAGGCAACAAAGCCGTTTTTTAAGCTTATTTCCTATATCATCGCACCACTGTCAGTGTCGATTTTCAATAACGCGCGGACGATTGCGGTGTTCAGAGACAGCCGTATTCTGAGCACATTCAAAGATTCAATAGCAAAATTGAAGGACGGAAAAAGCGTAGTTGTTTTCCCCGAACAGGATGCAAAACACAACCATATCGTTTATGACTTTCAGGAAGGCTTTGTGGATATAGCACGGCTTTATTACAAGCGCACGGGAAAAGAGCTTTTCTTTGTTCCTCTCTACATAGCGCCGAGGCTCAAAAAAGTGTATTTGGGCAAACCGGTTAAGTTTTCTGCTGATACTCCTCTTGATGAAGAACGCCGGAGAATCTGCGATTACCTTATGGATGAGATAACCAATATAGCTTGCGATTTACCGGAGCACACCGTTATCCCTTATCGCAATATCGCAAAAAAACATTATCCCAAAAATACTCAAATGGAGGAAAAAGATGAGAACACCTGTTGTTGATTACCGTCAGTTCCGCTTTTCCAAACTCAACACACCGCAATTTTCTCATCTTAAATTGCTTCTCGGTTGGGTAGGCTATTTTATACTGTATTTTCTCACTGAAAATCTGATACCCGTAGAAGCTTGCCATGTGATTCACTGTCGGCTTGACGATATCATTCCTTTTTGCGAATGGTTTGTTCTTCCCTATGTGTTTTGGTATGTACTGATTGTTTTTTCACTCCTGTATTTCGCTCTTTATGATGTGAATAGCTTTAAGAAACTGCAGACATTTATCATCATAACTCAGATTTGCGCAATGATTGTATATATCCTTTATCCAAACTGTCAGAACTTGCGACCTGTCGAATTTCCGAGAAACAATTTCTTGACCGATTGCATAAGCTTTTTATACTCATTTGACACCAACACGGGTGTATGTCCGTCTCTGCACTGCGCCTATTCCATAGGCATCGCCTCGGTCTGGCTCAAAGCAAAGAATGTCTCAAAACTATGGAAGGCACTTGTCGTGGTTGTCATTGTTTTAATTTGTCTTTCCACAATGTTTATAAAACAACATTCGGCAGTGGATTTCTTTGCGGCATTACCTGTATGCTTGCTCGCTGAGATACTGGTATTTAAAGTTTTTTACAAGGAAAAGGGTTCTAATTAAAACCCCTTCTATATTGCCGCAAGACAAACATCATTGAAAAAGACCTTAACTTTAATAAAAGTTAAGGTCTTTTTCTGGCGCGCCCGACAGGAGTCGAACCTGCGGCCTTCAGAGTCGGAGTCTGACGCTCTATCCAACTGAGCTACGGGCGCACATCTGCTTAATAGTATATCAAAACCGCAAATTTTTGTAAAGGTAAATCATGTATAATTTTGCCGTGCTTTGCGAAAAATACCATCCATGAGGTGATATTTATGGATATGTCAAAAAAGGAATATGCAAATTATGTAAAACGCCATGAGCCAAAGTCTCCCCACCTTAAAAACTTTGTAAAAGCATATCTCTTCGGTGGCTTTATCTGCCTTCTCGGGCAAGCTTTCATCCGCCTTTACTCATACCTCGGCGCATCGCGCGACGACGCGAGCACACTTGCCTCCATTTCCCTCGTTCTTCTCGCCACCCTTCTCACAGGCTTCGGGCTTTATGACAAAATCGCAAAGCACGCGGGTGCAGGTACACTTGTCCCGATAACAGGGTTTGCAAACTCTATCGTTTCCGAATCAATCGAATTTAAAACCGAAGGCTATATCCTCGGTGTCGGTGCGAAGATGTTTACGCTCGCAGGACCCGTTATCGTTTACGGTACAACAGCAAGCGTGGTGTATGGAATCATTTATTGGCTGACGGCAAGGGTTCAGATTTGATTTTGGCGGCATTGTATAATATAATATACACGGTGATATTATGTTTAAAACCGCAAACGATTATTATAAAGAAAAGTTCGGGTGTAAGGTATATAAGCTCTCCCTCGACGGCGGGTTTACCTGCCCCAACCGCGACGGTACAATTTCTACCGGCGGGTGCATCTTCTGCTCTGCTGATGGTAGCGGTGAATTTGCCGAAAGCGGTGGTGATATAAAATCACAGCTTGAGCGCGCAAAAGCACGGGTTGAGGCTAAGATAAAGAGCGGAAAATATATTGCATATTTTCAGTCCTTTACAAGCACATATGCGCCTGTCAAACGGTTAAAACGGCTTTTTTATGAGGCAATTGAGCCCGATTACATAGTCGGGCTTAATGTCGCAACCCGCCCTGACTGTCTTCCGGACGAAACGGTGGAGCTCTTGAAAGAATTAAACAAGCTAAAGCCCGTGACCGTCGAGCTTGGGCTTCAGACATCAAGTGACACGGTCTCAAAGTACATAAACCGCGGATACGAAACCGAAGTTTATAAAGACACCGTAATCCGTCTTCACGCGGCGGGGTTAGAGGTCATCACCCATATCATCATCGGACTTCCCGACGATGACGCCGTCGCAACCACGCGCTATGCCGTCGCCTGCAAAACCGACGGGGTTAAGTTTCACCTCTTGCATATAATAAACGGCACGCGCCTTGCAAAAGAGTATGAAGACGGAAGATTTGAGGCGCTGACGCTTGAAAAGTACGCCGAGATTTTAAAGTCCTGCATTTCCGTTTTGCCGAAAGAAACGGTTGTCCACAGAATCACGGGCGACGGCGCGAAGAAAAGCCTCATCGCACCTCTCTGGTCGGCCGATAAGAAGAAAGTCCTCAATTTCTTAAACAAATATCTGAAAGATTAAAGGCTTCCCTTTTAAAGGGAAGCCTTTTTAGCGCTAAATTGTGCCTGTAACTGTGAGAACCGCAACGCCCGGTGTTGTTATCCACGCGCCGGTCTCAGCATCCTGCGTAAATGTCGCGGCGGGAACGGTTATTTCGCCTGCGTTTGTTTCAAACTCGCCTGTCGCTTCGTTATAGGTGTAATCGGCAGGTGAAGTCCATGCTGTACCGTTAAAGCTTACCGCAAGGTCGGTAAGAATCGGGTCGAAGGTATCTGTAACTATTGCATTGTCAGTCGCGAGAATCGGAGCGTTGCCTGTATTCTGAATTACGAAGGTATAGGTCACACGGCTGTTTTCCGTAACCGTCTGAGGAGAAATGCTCTTCGTTATAGTGAGGCTTGAATCGGAAGCTGCGCCAATCGTCTCGCTTGCCGAAAGTGTTGAGGATACACCGCCGCCTGTCACGGTTGCTGTGTTTGTTATCTCGCCGTCTGTCGCAAGAGGTGCAAACTGCGTTACTTCTGCCTCATAGACAAGCGTTACATTTCCGCCTGCAGGAACAGAAATCCCCGTGATTACCATAGGAGGACCTGCGGTCACCGTCGGATCCGGCTGAAGAACGCCGTTTACATAGTAGCGCACAGAGCCGTCAACATAAGAAAGAGGATATACCGTATCGGTCCCGAAGGTATATCCACCAAGGTTGTCAGTGAGCGTGAGCCCTGAAAACGCCGTTGTCCCCGAGTTTACAATGCTTATCACATAAGTCACATTGTCACCCGCGGAGTAATCGTCGGAAACGGCGGTCTTTGTCATCGAAAGGACTTCCAAAAGCTCACCAACGGCAACATTTGAGTTCGTAATCGTGTTGTTATACGAAAGCGTTGCCTGGTTCGTAAAGATTGCCATATATTATGCCTCCCGTTCATAGATTTCGTTGCATTACTGCGATACATTATATGAAAAAGAGGTTTCTTTTGTTATTGACTTTTTCGTTGAAATGTAATATCCTCAATATATTACTTAATTTGGATGTGAAAAAATGATACTTCAGACAGGACGCCCACAAAACACAACAGAAAGGCTTGCGAAGGAAATTCGCGTTTACGATTTTCTCGACGCGCTCGGAATCTCTTACACAAGAGTTGACCACGAGCCCGCGATGACCATGGAGGATTGCGAGGCGGTGGATAAAGTTCTCGGTACGGAGCTCTGCAAAAATCTTCTCCTTTGCAATCGCCAGGAAACAAACTTCTACCTTCTCATGATGCCGGCAGATAAACCGTTCAAGACGAAGGATATCTCCGCGCAGATAAATTCCGCGCGACTCTCTTTTGCAAAAGGCGAATATATGGAAGAGTTTCTCGACATTACCCCGGGTTCACTTTCCTTTCTCGGGCTTATGAATGACAAAGAGAAAAAGGTAACTCTTCTCATTGACGAAGACATATTAAAAGCCGAGGCTATCGGCGTTCACCCTTGTATCAACACCTCAAGCCTCGCGCTTAAAACCTCAGACATTATGAAAAAGATTATCCCGGCACTTATGCACGAACCGATAACAGTAAAGCTTTAAGAATCCCGCACGGCTTCTATATGAAGAAGCCGTGCTTTTGTATAGTCATAGGTCGAAAGCGGGCGGCGATAGACATCCCTCGTGTGCGCGGCAAGAAGGATATTTCCCGGTTGCGGGTTTCTGCCGACGGCCACGACAAGAAGCGTATGAGTAAACTCCTCACTGCCTCCGTATGCAAGCTGAACAACATCGCCTATCTCAGTCTGCGAAAAATCCGCTTCATACCCGTACGGCCCGATGCCCTCATTCTGAGTTATAAACTCGTAGAAAAAACGGACACTCGTCCACGACGGCGAGCGAAGGTCGGGGGATATGTAATACCACCCAAGATTTTCAGAAAAGTTCATAACAAGTGAGCCCGCATAGACACATTGAGAGACGAAATTCGTGCAGTCTCCCCCGATTTCATCAAAACTGTAAAACTCGGGGTTTCTGCGAAACGCCCAGCGCCTTGCATAGCGCGTGGCGGCAAGTCTGTTATATTCCAAAGCACCTTACCTCCAAAATTTAATAGGCACAAGGAAATCCTTGTGCCTATTATCATATTCAGATATTTAGTTTAAAGTTCCCGTATAGAATTCATCGAAAAGAGCATTTGTGTTCTCTTCCGAATACTCAAGCTCAGACGAAAAAAGGCGGACTAATTCGACCTGGTCCTCAAATGAAAACTCGCCTTTTTCAAGAAACGCACATAAGCCCAGCGCGTACACAAGCCATACCCCAAAAACGCAGAAGCACGCGCGCGAGGCGGCATCGTCCATATCGGCAGCAGTCGCAAAATGGCGGTACATGAGATAAACCGCGAGCTGTTCGTACTCTGTCTCGCGTTCTTTCATATGCTCATCAAACTTTCCGAATCCTACATCTGAAAGCTTTTTAAGAGCCGAAACCTTCTCGCGCCAGGTTTTGTCCATACATTCAAGAGAAGTGAGAAAGTCTGCCCAGAACCCGACCCCGCGTTCAGGAAGGCTTGTTTTACAAAGACCGAGGACCTCAAAAAGCCTCATTCTCATACTCTTCTTCCTGTCCTGAAGACGCGAAATGAGCGCATCACGCAGAGAGAGTAGCTTATCGTCTAAAGGCTCTTCTTCCGATGACTCAAGAACGGTTTTCGTCTTTTTCCCGAGAACTATCCTCGCCGCTTCTTCACACGAGAGCCCAAGCCCCGCCTCAACTCTTCCCGCAAATTCGTTGTAGAAGCGCGGGTGTTCACGGCAGATGTGGGAAATGTGCTCCTCGCCGAGGTTTAAGATTATGTCACAGAGATTATCGCGATTGAGAAAGGGACAGCGCTCTCCTTCCGTGAGAATAAACTCAGGAGCATCTCCGCCACTTATATTCTCCGAAAGGCGCTTTCCCATTTCTCCGCCGACGGTATCGTAAAACGCTTTCGTCTCTTTATCAATCTCAATTTCCCAGCCGATACAGCAGCTGTGGCGGCAGTCACCTGCGATGCACCGAAACTCTTTATAATAATCGGGATATACAAACATAATACTTAGTCATTAATAAAATCGCGGACAGTTCTGTCAACTATTTCGTAGCCTATGAAGATACTTTCCTTATCAACCCACTCTTCGCGTCTGTGAGCTCCACAAGCCATACTTCCGCCAATTGTAACTGACGGAACGCCGAAAGAAAGCGGAATGTTACTGTCAGTAGAGCCTGAGTTGATTTTGCACTCTACACCAGATACATCCTCACAGATTTTTATGCAACGCTCGGTAAGTGCATTGAGTTCTGCTTCGTCAACGCCCTTTCCGCAAGGACGGATTCCGAGAATCTCAACCTCAACTTCAGCATCGTCGTTTCTATTCTTCTCGATTATAGCATTGAAGCTTTCGCGCATCTTTTCTACACATTCATATTCGTCTGAGCGGAACTCATAAAGCATCTCGACTTCCTGTGCGATTGTGTTGACTGATGTGCCGCCGGAGATTGTTCCGACATTATATGTAGTCTTTGAGTTTCCGATGTGCGGAATTTCTACATCATAAAGCTCGCAGATAATTCTTGAGAGTTTTTCGATTGCATTCGGATTTCCAAAAGAGCCGAAAGAGTGACCTCCAATAGTCTTTACCGTGACCTTATATCTCTCAGAACCTACAGCCTTGTTTACGATATGGTCATAGTTTCCGTCAACGGAAATAACAACTTTTACTCTGCCCTCAAAGTCCTTCATAATCTGGCGGATGCCTTTGAGGTTTCCAAGACCCTCTTCGCAGGAGTTCATAACGAGAAGCATGCCGTGCTTCGGGGTAATTTTCTCCTGTGTGAGAGCTCTTGCTATGAACATAAGCTGAACTGCGTGAACAGTGTCGTCCGCGATACCGGGGCAGTGAATCTTCTCGCCGTCGTCATAGTACGGGAGCGAAGTAGTATCCGGGAAAACAACATCGGTGTGACCGAGGAAAACTGTAATATCTTTGCCGTCAACATCGCCGAACGGGACGATTACATTCTTCGCCTCATCAGCATATGCCTTGACGCCGTTTTTCTCGAACCAATCAAGGATGAGCGCTACTCTTTTGTCCTCCATACCGCTGGGGGCAGGAGTCGTCGCAACTGCTTCAAGCACTTCTAAAAACTCTTTTCTGTCAACCATTTTTTAACCTCACTTAATTTTTTACACACGAAGAGAGCTATTTTTTTAAATAGCTCTCTCAGTTACAATATTATTCTGCCGGAGTAAGAGTAATTTCCGGAAGCTCTTCGCCTTCAGCCTCGTGGTCATGACCTTCGTGGCTTTCTTCTTCAACATCTGCGCCAAGCGGCTTATCAGCGCCGAGAATCTTATGGAGATCCAACTTCTCGTAAGCATCGGTGTACTCAATTTCGAGAGTTTCAGCAAAAGCCATTACCTTTTCACCGAAGATAGCTGAACCAACCTGACTTGTGAAGCCTGCAAGGTCTGTTGCAATATGCTCTGCTGAAATCGGATACTTCTTGATGATGTGGAAGCCGTGCTCACTCTTTACGATATCGGAAACTCCGCCAATTGCAAGAGGTGTGGATGCTTCTGTGAACTCAGCAACCATCTGACCGCCTGCCGGAGTGTAACCTTCAGCATCCATGATATATCCGCCCTTGCTTGACTCCATTCCCGGGTCCTCACCGAACTCAGCGATGAGAGCGTCAAAGTCCTCGCCCGCTTTTGCGCGCTTTGCAATATCCTCTGCCTTTGCCTTCTTTTCTGCAAAGTCAGCATCTGTATCTTTTGCCATAACAAGAACATGCTTTACACAGAAATAATCCTTTGAGAACTGCTCTGCGATAGTCTCTGCTGTCGGAGCGTACTTACCTTCGCCTGTGAAGAGCTCACTGTATGCCTTTGAGTATGTGATCTGACCGCGCATGATGTAGTCATAGAATTCTTCAGACATATTGCTTTCCTTGAGCTTTTTTAGGAATTCTTTCTTACCGCCGTCAGTTTCAATCTGGTTCTTCTTTGTTTCTTTAAGGTAATCGATATCTTCCTTGTCAAGCTCTATGCCCTCTGACTTTGCGAACTGGTTAACAGCCTCAAACTCACGGAGAACAGCCTCAGCCTGACCTTTGAGCAAGTCTGCACCTGTCTGACCCTCGCCCATTTCCTGGTCAAGCATAGATGCAAGCGAGAGACCGTAATTCTGCTGGAAAATCAAATCAGCATAAGCAATCGCAGCGGATGCTACATCCTTAGAAATGTTAGCGTCGCCGATTTTCATAACTGTTGTAGCACCGCAGCCTGCCAAAACTGAACAGAGCATAACCGCTACAAGTACCAAAGATAAAAGTTTAATTCTTTTCATTTTCTCTTGTCTCCTTACATATAAAGTAGTGCTTTTGTAATTATACCAAATATGTTCACAAATTGCAAACAAAACATTGTAAACAAATTATATACAAAAAACTGCGAAACCGAATTTCGGCTTCGCAGTTTAATATTAGAATTCAATTTTCTTTTCGATGTATGCTGCAAGGTCTGCAATAGCAATTCTCTCCTGTTGCATTGTGTCACGGTCACGGACTGTAACACAGCCGTCCTCTTCACTGTCGAAGTCGTATGTGATACAAATCGGAGTACCGATTTCATCCTGACGGCGATAGCGCTTACCGATAGAGCCTGCATCGTCAAAGTCGATCATAAATTTCTTTGCAAGGTCAGCATATACCTTTTCTGCGCTCTCTGAAAGCTTCTTTGAAAGCGGAAGGATAGCAGCCTTGAACGGTGCAAGGTACGGATGGAGACGGAGAACAACGCGGACATCGTTCTTCTCTGCATCGACAACCTCTTCGTCGTATGCTTCACAAAGGAAAGCAAGCGCTACACGGTCGCAACCGAGTGACGGCTCGACAACATACGGAACATACTTCTCGTTTGCTTCTGTATCAAAGAATTCCATATTCTCGCCTGAATGTGTCTGGTGAGCCTTAAGGTCAAAGTCTGTTCTATCAGCAATACCCCAGAGCTCGCCCCAGCCAAACGGGAAGAGGAATTCGATATCTGTTGTAGCGTTTGAATAGTGAGAGAGCTCTTCCTGCTCGTGGTCGCGAAGCTTCATATTTTCCTTTGCGATACCGAGAGAGAGGAGGAAGTTCTCACAGTAATCCTTCCAGTACTTGAACCACTCAAGGTCTGTTCCCGGACGGCAGAAGAACTCAAGCTCCATCTGCTCAAACTCACGGGTACGGAAAGTGAAGTTACCCGGAGTGATTTCGTTTCTGAATGATTTACCTATCTGAGCAACGCCAAACGGCATCTTCTTTCTTGTTGTTCTTGCAATGTTCTTGAAGTCAACAAAAATACCCTGAGCTGTCTCCGGACGGAGGTAAAGCTCGTTCTTAGCATCCTCTGTAACGCCCTGGAAGGTCTTGAACATGAGGTTGAACTTTCTGATGTCTGTGAAGTTGTGTGCTCCGCAATCCGGGCAGCAGATGTTGTTCTCTTCGATGTACTTTGACATCTCTTCAAAGCTCCAGCCTGCAGGATTTACACCTGTATCCTCGATGAGCTTGTCTGCGCGGTGACGGGTCTTACATTCCTTACAGTCCATAAGCGGGTCAGAGAAGCCGCCAACATGACCGGAAGCAACCCATACCTGCGGATTCATGAGGATAGCACTGTCAAGACCGACATTGTACGGTGACTCCTGAACAAACTTCTTCCACCATGCGCGCTTTACATTGTTCTTGAACTCAACGCCGAGAGGACCGTAGTCCCAGGTGTTTGCAAGACCGCCGTAAATCTCGCTACCGCTGTAAACAAAACCGCGCCCTTTGCACAAGGAAACGATTTTTTCCATTGTTTTTTCAGTATTTTTCATCTCTCATCTTCCTTTTAACATAGTTAAAAAGATTATATCACAGCTTGTCTCAAATATCAATACCCTCGCGACGGAGAATCTCCTGAAGTTTTTTGATGTCAACATCTCTTACATCAGACACACTATCACGCTTTGCAATTGAAATTGCAGTGCCTGCCGCCTGACCGAGCTCTGCACAGTACGGCATAATTCTGTATGAGGAATGTGCTTCATGTGTTGCGGAGATGCACTTTCCGACGACGAGCATATTTTTCATTGACTTCGGAATAAGGCAACGGTACGGAATCTGATACCATGTTCCCTCGTCAAAGAAGCGACACTCCGTTCCCGTTCCCTCGGGGTTGTGTATGTCGATTGCATAGTTTGCCGTAGCGATTGCATCGTCAAATCTCCTCAGCGAAATGAGGTCTTCCTTTGTAATCGTATATTCGCCGACAATCTTGCGACTTTCGCGAATGCCAATCTGCATCGCAGTCGATGTAACTCTTGCCTTCTCAAAGCCTTCGATATTGTTCCTGAGAAACTCAAGAACCTCAAACACCTGCTCGCGAGCTTCCATCTCCGCTTCCGTAAGGTCGAAGATGTCCGTCGGGTTTTTCTTTGCTACGCGCGTTGTATTGAAGTGAATTACGCCCTCGTTTGCGTTGTCAAAGGTGAGAACATTCTCACGCGGGTTCCTGATAAGTCCCTTTTTCTTGAACTCGCGGTAAACTTCGTTAATGCGCGGTTTTACTTCCCAGAACTTATCCTTGTCGATACCGCCCATCCTGAAGCAGAGCGTCATCGGCTGACAAAGATTGTCCTTTTCGCGGCCGAGCTTAAATTCGCAACCTGCATAAACAGAGAGAATCGCATCTCCCGTTGCATCAATAAAGTAATCTGCGAAGAACTCGTAGTTTCTTCCCATTGCCAACGCCTTCACCGATGAGATAACTCCGTCTTTCACCACAGCCTCAGTAACAGTTGTATTGAATAGTACGGTAACTCCCGCCGCCTTGACCATACGGTTCAAGACAAGCTTTAAAAGCTCCTCGTCAAAGAGTTCTATCGTCGGCTCATCATCCGGAAGTTTGACATCTATAATTTTATTCATCTCTTCTACTATCTCGCGGAAAAGGTCGCCGCAAAGGTACTTTCTGCCACCCGTTTTCGGGTCCTCGGTCCAGTAATACATAAACGGTGTGACAAGCGCATACGATGCCGCACCGCCAAAGCAATTATATTTCTCTATAAGAAGGACATCCGCGCCGTTTCGTGCCGCTGAAATTGCCGATGCAACACCTGCAAATCCGCCACCGACTACTATAAGATCGTACTTTGTCTTCATTTCACATACCCCCAAAACACTTTTTTATCATAATAACATATAGACCAAGTTTCATCTTATAAATTTAAAAGCAAAACTTGAACAAATTATACTTTTATTGTATAATAGCATAAAATATGTATGGTGAGGTGTAATATGGTGAGTTTAAAGCTGTATGATGTCATAAAATATCTCGAGCTTGGAACAAAGCTTCATATCAGCGTTCTTTTCTTCGGAAACTACGGAAATGAATTCTGTGAACTCCCCTTTTCGCATCAGATACACTCATCTCCCTTCTGCACCCATGCAAAAAGCAGCACGAAAAACGGATACCGCCGATGCTTCGCCTGCAGAAACCTTGCGATAAAAAAGGCGTTTGAGGAAAGACATGCGTTTGGCGGGGAATGTATAAACGGGCTTTTTGAGTATGTTCACCCCGTCATTGTAAACGGTGATGTTGCCTGTATAATTTTTATTGGCAACATCGAAAAAAAGCAAGGCTTAATTTCCGAAACCCTTGAGAAGAATTTTTCCGAAGCTGACTGCGAGAGAGTTGCCGGAATTATTGAAAGCTATATTCTGCTTCTTTTTGAAAAACATGGGTATAACGCAGTATCTTCAAACTCGCTTATCGAAAATATCAAAGGCTACATTCTTTCAAATATCGAGTTCGATATCAACATATCCCAAATCGCAAGTATTTTTCACTATAACGAGGTCTATCTCGGAAGGCTTTTTAAAAAAGAAACGGGTTTTGGAATAAACGACTACATAAACTTACAAAGAATTGAAATCGCAAAGAAGCGACTTTCGGGAACTTCTGAAAAAATAATAGACATTTCATCGGGTGTCGGGTTTAATAATGTGACATACTTCA
>JAZOAS010000118.1:0-4541 GCA_045595605.1 Eubacteriales bacterium | reverse complement strand
ATACGGCTCTTGTACGGTGTATCGTCGTATGAATACTTCTCGTCCTGCATATCAAGCGGGATATTATCAAGTTCAAACGCTGATGTGAGGCGACCGCCGTTAAGAGCTGTTGCCGCAATTGAACGGGCGTCCATAAGAGCGACATAAGAAATCTGCTTATCACCAGGCTTTGAGCCTTCGCGGTTCGGGAAGTTTCTCGTTGCGTGACGGATAGAAAGCGCTCCGTTTGACGGAACATCACCTGCACCGAAGCACGGGCCGCAGAAGCATGAACGGATGCTGACACCCGCCGCCGTGAGGTCAGAGAGCGTACCGTCGCGCATAAGCTCCATCGACATCGGTGAGCTTGCAGGGTAAACAGAAAGCCAGAAGTTTCCGTCGCCGGTGGACGCTCCCTTCAAAATGTCGCGTACGCGGTGGATATTCTGGAAAAGACCGCCTGAGCAACCGCCGACAAAGCCCTGGTCAACATAAAGCTCGCCGTTCTTGATTTTATTGAGAAGAGAAACGCTCTTATCGTCAATTCCGAGCATCTCTTTTGCATCACGGTCAACCTGTGAAAGTATATCAGCAAGATTTTTCTTTAAGTCTGAAATCTTGAATGCATTTGACGGGTGGAACGGAAGCGCAATCATCGGCTCAATCTTTGAAAGATCAACACATACAGCAGAATCATAGTATGCACCTGTTTCCGGATGAAGCGGTTTGTAGTCCTCGGGTCTGCCGTGAGCAACAAGGAAGTCGCAAACGGTCTTGTCCGTCTCCCAGACAGATGAAAGGCATGAAGTCTCAGTTGTCATGACATCTATGCCAAGACGGAAGTCCATACTGAGGTTTGCGATACCCGGACCAACAAACTCCATAATCTTATTCTTGACAGCGCCGTCCTTAAACACAGCACCGATAATCGCAATCGCGATATCCTGAGGGCCGACACCCGGGCGCGGAGCGCCTTCGAGATATACACAAACGACCTCAGGGTATGCAATGTTATAAGTCTTTGAAAGAAGCTGACGCGCAAGCTCCGGACCGCCCTCACCGATTGAGATTGCACCGAGAGCACCGTAGCGGGTATGCGAGTCAGAAGCAAGAATCATCTTTCCGCAGCCTGCATATCTCTCGCGCATATACTGGTGGATAACCGCCTGATGCGCAGGAACAAACTCACCGCCGTACTTCTTCGCGGCAGAAAGACCGAAGACATGGTCATCCTCATTTATTGTTCCGCCGACAGCGCAGAGGCTGTTATGGCAGTTTGTGAGAACATACGGAAGCGGAAACTCCGTAAGCCCTGATGCGCGCGCAGTCTGGATAATTCCGACATATGTAATATCGTGCGACGCCATAGCATCAAATTTAATTTCAAGCTTTTCCATATTGTCCGAGGTATTGTGCGCCTCGAGAATGGAATATGCCATAGTTTTCTTTTTCGCCTGACTCGGAGCATCAAGACCAAGCACACTCGCATCTTTTCTTGAGAGTACGCAACCGTCTTTATAATAAACTCCGTTCTTTATTACTGAAACCATTTTAAACACCCTTTCTCTTGTTTTCAATTATAGACCAAAGAGCGCTTAAAATCAAGGCTGATTTCCCCTATCTCCTCCAAAAGTTTGTTCGGAAGCTTCAGTCCGTTGACACTCATTTCCAAAAATCTCAGCGAGACATTCCCAAAACCCTCTGAATCGGTTAAACCGGCGTTGCCGGAAAGTTTGACCTCTTGCGGAAGAATGCGGAGAATTGCCGAGGCTATCGCACCTTTTTCTTTAAAAAGTTCTTCTATATCCTCTTTTTTTGCAACTGCCGAAAAGGAAACGCCGCCGTCCTTTGTATAGCTTATATCAAAGCTTTCAAAAGGAATTGACAAAAACTCGTGATGAAGCTCCTCCCCCCTGCCAAGGCTAAAAAAAAGAATCGCCCCCGCAGCAAGAAGAATCCCGACGACAACTGCAATTATTTTAAATTTTCCGTTTCTCTCACCGTTAGACATTTTTTACACCAGCTTTCGGATAAAATTAATTCAGGCGGTGATATCTGTGTGGTAAAAACTATTTATATTGATATCCTTTTCATTGTAAATTTTATTATAAACTATCTTCTTTTATTCGTAACGGCAAATATCGCAACTCTCCCCCTCTCAAGAGCAAGGCTACTTCTCTCTGCCGCTCTTGGCGCACTTTACGCCTCTTTTTCATTTCTTCCGTACTTTTCGTTCCTCACTCTTTTCCCGATAAAGCTTTTCTTCGCGTTTATTATGGTTTTTGTTTCCTTTGGAAAAAAACGAATTTTAAAAACATACCTTATCTTTTTCGCAGTATCCTTTGCCTTTGCGGGTGTCTCGCTTTTGGCATCCTTTCTTGCACCGCGTGCCTTTTCGCATATAAGCGGTGGCGTATATTACATACACTTGTCGCTTCCGACACTTTTAATTTCTTCGCTTCTCGCGTACTTTCTTCTGCATATTGCCTTCTTAAGACGCGGAAGCGATAATAAAAAAATCTGCAGGGTAGTTATCCGAAACGGAGATGCTGAAATTTCTCTGCAAGCCCTTGCCGATACGGGAAACTCACTGCGCAACAAAAAAACAAACGGTCGTATAGTTATTTCAGATTTTCAATCGCTCAGACCGCTTTTTTCTGACTGTGACGCAAAAATCCTCGAAGAGCACCGTGAAAAAGGTTTTTTTCTTGCACTTGATAAGTTGTCAGAGCCTTCCCGTTTTGGTCTCATCCCCTACAAGACGGTGGGAGTTCCTTTTTCTCTTCTTCTCACCTTTTCGCCTGATGAAATTTTCATTGACGATACACTTATAAAAAACGCAGTCTGCGCCGTATCTGAATCCCTTGTTTCTGACGGCAGCGGCTACAACGCTCTTATATAAAGGAGAAATCTTATGAACATAAAGTTGTCTTTTTTTAAGCTTCTCGAAAAGCTCGGGCTCATCTCCCCCGCTTCAATTATGTATATCTGCGGAAACGACACTCTTCCGCCGCCGCTCTCTGCCGAAGAGGAGGAATACCTTATGTCGCGACTTCAGACAGATTCTGACAATGTCAGAAGAACGCTTACCGAGCACAACTTAAGGCTTGTCGTATATATCGCGCGTAGGTTTGAAAATACCGGCATCGGCATCGAGGACCTCATATCAATCGGCACAATCGGGCTCATCAAAGCGATAAATACATACAACCCGGACAAAAAAATAAAGCTTGCTACTTACGCCTCGCGCTGTATAGAAAACGAGATACTCATGTATCTTCGGAAAACATCCTCGCAAAAAGCAGAGATTTCCTTTGATGAGCCTCTGAACACCGACTGGGACGGAAATGAGCTTCTTCTCTCAGACATTCTCGGAACAGAGGCAGACTCCGTAATCCGCCCGCTTGAAGACGAAACAGACCGCGAGCTTCTTATCCGTGCGCTGTCATCACTTCCCGAAAAGGAGCAAACAATTATAAAAATGCGCTTTGGCATTGGCGGGGTGCGCGAGCGAACTCAGAAAGAGGTTGCGGATATTCTCGGAATTTCTCAGTCTTACATATCGCGCCTCGAAAAAAGAATTATTACAAGACTACGAAGCGAAATACTCCGACTGTTATAAAATTTAACATCGTATTAAAGAAACCTCCCAAGGCAATAATGATAATGAACCTTTTGCTTTGGGAGGATTTAGTTTTGATACATGAAAAAGTAGAAATCTGCGGTGTTAACACATCCAAGCTGAAAGTTCTCTCGGGAGATGAGACAAACGACCTCCTCCGTCGCTACAAGGGCGGCGAAATCTCTGCGAGAGACGAGCTTATTTCAGGTAATCTAAGGCTTGTTTTAAGCGTTATACAGCGGTTCGCAAACCGCGGTGAATCCGTTGATGACCTCTTTCAGGTGGGGTGCGTTGGTCTTATCAAGGCGATTGACAATTTTGACATAACCCTCGGACTTCGTCTCTCGACCTATGCCGTTCCTATGGTTATCGGTGAGATCAGGCGCTATCTTCGCGATAACAGCGCGATAAGAATTTCACGCTCAATGCGCGACACCGCCTACCGCGCCCTGCAGGTAAAAGAGCGACTTACAAACGAAAAACAACGTGAGCCGTCAGTAACGGAAATTGCAAAAGCTATGGACAAGCCCGTTGAGGAGGTCGTCTTTGCTCTTGACGGAATTATGGACCCCGTATCACTTTACGAACCCGTATATTCGGACTCGGGCGGTGACACTATCTGCGTTATGGACCAGGTGGGCGACACAAAGAACACAGACGAAAACTGGCTTGAGCGAATCGCTCTCAAGGAGGCGATTTCGCGTCTTAATGACCGTGAAAAGAGAATCCTCTCACTTCGTTTTTTCGACGGAAAAACGCAAACCGAGGTTGCAAACGAAATCGGGATAAGTCAGGCTCAGGTATCGCGTCCCATGTTCTGATGTCCTTGATTCCTGCTACCTCGATTACCGCACGTACAGGACCGCCTGCGATTACTCCGGTACCGGGTGCTGCGGGCTTCATAAGAACTCTGCCTGCACCGAATTCACCAATGATTTCG
>JAZOAS010000117.1:0-10154 GCA_045595605.1 Eubacteriales bacterium | reverse complement strand
CGAGCAGCGTCGATAGCCTGCTCCTTGTGGAAGTTAACGGGAGAAGCGATATAAACAACATCAACCTCAGGGTCTGCGAGGAGAGACTTGTGGTCTGTGTATGCACGCTTTGCACCGTATTTTACACGAAGATTCTCAGCGAGCTCTTCGTTGATTTCCATAACAGCGATAAGCTCTGCTTCGTCAGAAAGCATCATACCGGGAAGTGTACGACGGTCAGCAATACCGCCGGCACCGATTACGCCCCATCTAACTTTTTTCATAGTTTAAAACCTCACTTTAATTAGTTGCACTCTGCGACAAGCGGACCTGCAAGCTCTTCAAGGAAGAAGAGTTTACCCGGAAGAGTCGGCATGTAAGAAGATGTTACCCACTTATCCGGACCGTAACGGAGAGTCATCCAGAGGCTCATGCCCTGCCACTGCATACCGCGTGAAAGAGCACCGTCGCAACCACCGATGATGCGGTCAGACTGGAGAATGAGGCCCGGGCCGATTGTGTTAGCGCGGCACGGAACAAGAGTTACGCGGCTCTTGAAGCTTGTAATAGCGTTCTGCTCAACTGTGAGCGGGTTGAGGTTTGCACCGATGCGGTACATCTGGCTCTTCCACTCTTCCTCAGTTTCGAACTCTGCAGCAAAGTGCGGTTCCCAGAAAGCGATATGGCAAGCACGGCCGATACCGAATGTTGTGATAAGGCGAGCGCCTTCAGCCTTGAGCTTCGCAATCTTTTCCGGATATGTCGGAAGGTTTTCCTTTGTAGCAAAGTTGCGCTGATTTTCCGGAACAGTCTTGTTGATCTTGCTGTAGAAAGCTTCACGCATAGCGTTTGTGAATGAGCCCGGGTTTGAAGAGTCGAGAGTGTTGCCTTCAGCATCACTCCACTCGTCCATGTTGAAGCCGTAAACATGTGAGCAGTCAACATCCCACTCGTTGAGGAAGTATGCAGCCCAGCGGTACATACCCATCGGACCTGCCGGAAGGATCATAGCAAGCTTGATGCCCTCGTCGCGAGCCATCTTAATCTGGTTTGCGATTTCGTGACCCATCATCATGTCAAACTCAGCTACATTCTTACATGCAACCGGCTTGAAGTCCGGGTGCCAGAAATCCTGGCGCTCAAAAATAGCCTCAGGCGGATTTGAGCAACATTTGTCAATCTTCTCATAGTCCCAACCTGCGGGATAGAGAGATTCTGTGTAGGTGCCTTTGTAAGTGTCGATAAAATTCATTTCCTTTTCCTCCTATATGTAAAAATATAATTTTACGGCAAATGTCTCATAGTGGTCTGGCGAAGGTGAGCCTTACAGGTCTTGAAGCCTTCAGCATACATAACTCCGCACTGGAGACCACGGCCGCGTGTGCATGATCTTACAAACTCGATAAAGTCAATCTTATCATGCTCGCGCATCCAGACTATCTGGCTCTTATGGCAGTCAACTGCCTCAAGCTTCTGGTCGATATAGTCTGTAACATCAACATACATCTCGGGAACAAAGTTTGTGCCCGCGAGATTGTCCATATAGTAAATCGGAACAACAGCAGCGGTCGGCGCGCCCGTCTCCGGGAACATATGACCGACAGTTGCGGTAAAGCTTGTTTCGAAAACGAGCTTACTTACTTCAAGGTGGTCGTTCATGTAATCATCCGGGCCATGGGTGATGATAAAATCAGGGTTGACCTCACGGATAATTCTGACCATTTCACGGCGTGTGTCGAGATTGTCTGCATAGAGCATGCAGTCGCCGACATCGACATTATAAACTTTCTTTACGCCGAGAACCTTACCTGCGTTTTCTGCTTCAATTGTACGCATCGGGCCAAGCTCGTCGGGCATAATGACAGCGTGTCCCATATTTCCGTTTGCAACATGACAAGTATAGACTTCGTAGCCTTCTTTTGCCATACGGGCAAGGGTTCCGCCGCAGCTGAGCTCGAGGTCATCCGGATGCGAACCAACAGCAAGAACTCTCATTTGAATCTTCCTTTCAAAGCGGTTTTTTCTTTCATATATGGAAAAAACGGACAAGCGTCCGTTTTTCCATACTGCTTATATTCTATTATAAACCTACTTTGTGTGTTTTGCAAGAACTTCTTTTACTGCCTCTATGCAACGCTCAATGTGAACGCGCTCCCATGACGGATGGAGGAAGAGTGAGAATGTTTCTGCACGGAGAGACTTAGCCTTCGGGCAAAGAACGTTTGTGTAGTCAGCAGACTTCGGATCAGCATACTCCTTTGACTCGAACGGGAACTTAGCTGTACCGAAACCGCCGTGCTCCTTGTAAGCCTTCTCTTCGTATGCTTCCGGCCACTGGATACCGTAGCACGGAATGTTCATAGCCATAAGCTCCTTGATGAATGCCGGAGCATCGATATCAAGAGCATTGAGATCGAGGTTGATCGGATACCACCAGTAAGAGTTCTTACGCTCTGCTGTGTTTGTCGGGAGCTTCTTGATACCCTTAAGACCTGTGAATGCGTCGTCGTACATCTTAGCGTACTTAAAGCGACGAGCAAGGTTCCAGGAGTCAAGTCTCTTAAGCTCGTTGAGACCGATGAGAGACTGCATCTCTGTCATACGGTAGTTAAAACCAACGCGGTTGTGGATGTACGGAAGCTTCTCTTCGAGAGCGAGCATGCTCATGCGCTTCTTAACATCGTAGCCGTGGTCACGGAATGAACGGCACTCCCAGCCCACTTCTTCATCGTTTGTAACAACCATGCCGCCTTCGCCGCCTGTTGTGAAGTGCTTTGACTGGCAGAAGCTGAAGCAACCGACATCGCCGATTGTACCAGCCTTCTTGCCTTTGTACTCACCACCGAAGCACTGTGCACAGTCTTCGATGATCTTGAGGTTGTGTTTCTTTGCGATCTGGAGGATCGGGCCCATATCAGCAACGCCACCGTAGAGGTGAACAACAACGATACCCTTTGTTCTCGGAGTGATGCGGTGCTCGATGTCAGCCGGATCAATAGTGTGGTCGTCAGTAACATCAGCAAATACCGGGATAGCACCTGCCTGAACTACTGAGAAAGAAGATGCGATAAAGGAGTAGGACGGAACGATAACTTCGTCGCCGGGACCGATGCCGAGAGCAGCGATAGCTGTATGGAGAGCAGCTGTACCGTTTGTTGTGGAGATAGCCATCTTTGCACCAATCCACTTTGCCCAAGCTTCTTCGAATTCCATACCTACCTTACCTGTCCAGTAGCAAACCTTACCTGTTCTGAGGAGATCTGCAACCTGGTCGGGTGTTTCAGGAGCAAGCTGCGGCCACATCGGGAAACCGAGTTCAGCAATGCCTGCGCCATTCATAACTTTCTTTTCAGCCATTTTAATAACCTCTTTCCATTTTTTATTTCAGTAACTGGAATAATTGCATTATACACTATTTTACACAATATTTCAAGATGTTTTTTTACATTCGTTTATTCATTTTTAATATTCGGCATTTTACACAAAACACATCTTCCAATTCCAGCACTTTGACGAAGGGTGGCACTCCACAGGGAAAAAACCGTATTCTCCCTATAAAGCGCCACCCTTTGCTATTTTCGCCTGTAGATCCGCTTCGTTTCTTCCGTTTCTGTACCGTCTTCGTTCTTTACGATAAGAGTAGGCAAAAGCTTTATCCCGCTTCCCCCGCCCTTTCTTGCCTCGAGCAGCACGAGCGACGGTTCGGCAGAAACGGTGTCCTGAACGAGTCGCATTCTTTTGGGCTGCATATCGTATTTTGCAAGAGCTTCAAACAAATCGTAAAGCCGTGACGGGCGGTACACGAGTGAGAATGAGCCACCGAATTTGAGAAGGTGCGATGCCGCACGGCACACATCGTCAATCGTACAGCAGAGCTCCATTCTCGCACAGAGAAGCTCCTCCCTTCCCGTTTTAAGCCCCGAATCAAGCTTCATAAACGGCGGGTTTGACACAACCGCATCAAAGCTTCCCGCAGGAAAAGCCTCTTCTGTTTTCTTAAGGTCAATATTTTTAACCGTCATACGGTCTTCGATTTTGTTATGTTTTGCATTTTTCTCAGCAAGGAGCGCCGCACCCTCAACAATTTCGACCCCGCAGATTGATATCTCATCATATCTCGCGGCAAGGAGAATTGAAACCGCACCGCTTCCGCAGCCGAGGTCGCAGACCTTATCCCTCTTTCTTATTTTCGCAAATTCGGACAGAAGCATAGCGTCTGTCCCAAGTTTAAGAAACTTAGGATCCTGTTCCATGACAAAGCCGTTTATTCCAAGCTCATCAAGTTTCATCTTCCCCACTTCCTTTCTATGTTAAATGTTATATTCTGTCGCTTGAAAAGTCAAGCGCAAAAAAATTCATATTTTTTGAATATTCATTTCACTTTTTCTTGACATATTGCCTTTTTACAATTAAAATATAATAGTGGATAATATCAATGTTATTGATTTGCGCTGTGCGGTTCTTCCGCATTTTACAATAACTGGTTTTATTACATAATTAAACAAACTTGAAACTTTAAAAGCATCATCAAAAAAGGAGGTAATGCACAATAATGAAAATTCTCGGAATCCCGGCTCTTACTTTTCTCATAATTGCAGTAGTATTTGTCATTATTGCGATTATTGCATTTGTTCTCGGCATTACTTTCCGCAAGAAGGTTGCCGAAAAGACAATCAACAGTGCTGAAAACGAAGCAAAGCGAATTGTCAACGAATCAATAAAGACTGCGGAAAGCAAAAAAAGAGAGCTTCTCATCGAGGCTAAAGAAGAAATTCACAAAAGCAGAAACGAATTTGACCGCGAAATGAAAGAACGCCGCGCAGAGCTTCAGAAGCAGGAGCGTCGCGTTGTTCAGAGAGAAGAGTCTCTCGACAAAAAGCACGAGGCAGTTGAACAGAAGGAAGCTGTACTCGAACAGAAAGTAAAAGATAACGACGCTCTCAATGAAGAGCTCAAGTTGATAAAGCGCAGTCAGCTTGAAATGCTTGAGAAAATCTCAGGCTACACAGCAGAAGAAGCAAAGCAGTTCCTTATTCAGAACCTTGAATCTGAGGTTCGCCACGATTACGCTGTTCTTCTCAAAAACCTTGAGGATCAGTTCAAAGACGAGGCTGACGAAAAAGCTCGCAACCTCATCTCCCTCGCAATTCAGAAATGTGCTTCTGACCATGTTACAGAGGCTACGGTTTCTGTCGTTCCCCTTCCCAACGACGAAATGAAGGGTCGCATCATCGGTCGTGAAGGCCGAAACATCCGCACCCTCGAAACACTCACAGGTGTTGACCTCATCATCGACGATACACCTGAAGCTATCACTCTTTCAAGCTTTGACCCCGTCAGACGAGAGGTTGCAAGACTTTCTCTTGAAAAGCTCATCGCTGACGGCCGTATCCACCCCGCAAGAATCGAAGAGATGGTTGAAAAGGCTCGCCGCGAGGTTGACCTTGTCATCAAGCAGGAGGGTGAGCGCGCAACCTTCGATACAGGCGTGCACGGCTTAAATCCCGAAATCATCAAGCTTCTCGGTCGCGTTCGTTTCCGTACAAGCTACGGTCAGAATGTTCTTAAACACTCTATCGAAGTTGCTCACATTGCAGGTCTTCTTGCCGCTGAGCTCGGCGTCGATGTTATGATGGCAAAGCGCGCAGGTCTTCTCCACGATATTGGTAAGTCTGTTGACCACGAGGTCGAAGGTTCGCATATCTCTATCGGTGTTGACATTGCAAAGAAGTATAAAGAGAACGAAGAAATCGTTCACGCTATCCACGCTCACCATGGCGATGTTGAAGCTAAGACGGTTATCGCTTGCCTCGTTCAAGCTGCTGACGCTATCAGCGCTGCCCGTCCGGGAGCTCGCCGTGAAAACCTTGAAAACTACATCAAGCGCCTTGAAAAGCTCGAGGAAATTTCAAACTCCTTCCACGGAGTTGAGCGTTCCTTCGCTATTCAGGCAGGTCGTGAGGTCCGCATAATCGTCGAGCCCGATAAGGTCAGCGATGACGAGCTTGTTCTCCTCTCTCACGAGCTTGCTAAGAAGATTGAGGAAGAGCTTGATTATCCGGGTCAGATCAAAGTACATCTCGTTCGCGAGACCCGCGCTATTGACTACGCAAAATAAAATTTTATAAATTTAGTGGTGTATTTCAGATATTTGTGATAAAATATCAATAGAGAATACACCACTTTATTTTTATTCCATTTTAGAAAGAGGTACATACCTTGAAAATCATTGCATTGGGAGATGTCGTGGGCTCAATAGGCGTCACGGCAATATGCGAAAATCTTTCCCTACTAAAGCGCGAATACGGCGCGAGATTCACCATAATCAACGGTGAAAACGCAGATATGGTCGGGATAACACCTGAGCAGGCAGATATGCTTTTCAAAGCAGGAGCTGATGTCGTAACTCTCGGAAATCACACCTGGGGAAGACGGCAGATTGTCCCGTATATTGAGAACGAGCCTTCTCTTCTCCGTCCTCACAATGTCCCCGGTGATGCGCCGGGCGTCGGCTACGGAATCTTTGACGCGTTTGGAAAACGCGCGCTCGTCATAAACCTTCTCGGCAGGGTCGGTATGACCTTTGGCGCGGATAACCCGTTCTTTGCGGCAGACAAGATTCTCAACGAGCTTTCAGGCCAGTATGACTTTGCCATCTGCGATTTTCACGCCGAGGCAACGAGCGAAAAGCAGGCTCTCGCCTTCTACCTTGACGGCAGGATTTCAGCCCTCTGGGGCACTCATACCCATGTCCAGACCGCAGACGAGAGAGTTCTTCCCAACGGCACGGGCTTTATCTGCGACCTCGGAATGTGCGGTGCTTACAACTCCGTTATAGGAACTGCGCCCGAAAAGTCTCTTGCGACCTTCCTCGGCTCTGTCCCCGAGCGCTTCACCGAAGCGTCAGGCCCCGCTATGATAAACGGCGCTTGCTTTGATATCTCCGAGGGTGGAAGATGCGTTTCTGTCACGCGCATAAACAAAGTCCTGAAAGGATAGATTTTTATGGCTAAAATTATACATACGGGCGACCTGCACCTCGACTCTGCTTTTGTCGGTCTCTCACCGGAAGACGGAAAGCTGCGCCGAGAGAGCCTTCGCGATGTTTTTTCAAAAATAATTGATATTGCAAACTCTGAAGAGGTTGATATTCTCATTCTCGCAGGAGATATTTTCGAAGGGTATCCTATCCGCCCCGAGACCGCAAGCTCATTTCTCCGCGACTTAAAGCGCGCAAAATGCAGAGTCTTCATAACTCCCGGAAACCACGACCCCCTCACCCCCACATCGCCTTATGCAACGCTCGCTTTTCCGGAGAATGTCCATATTTTCTCTTCAAACACACTTTCCTCTGTTGAAATTCCGGAGCTTTCTCTCCGTATTTTCGGCGCGGCATATACAAGTGAAATGTATTACGAGCGAATTCTTGAAGGCTTCAAAGTACCCGATGACGACTTTGCAAATATCCTTATTCTCCATTCAAACCTCAACGCCGACGGGTACAGCCCCGTTACAAACGCCGAAATCGCAGAAAGTGGAGCAGACTATGTTGCGCTCGCGCATATCCATAAGCCGACAGAGGTCGAAACTGTCGGAAAGACTCATTTCGCCTATTGCGGATGCCCTGAGTCCCGCGACTTTGGCGAGAGCTACGACACCGCAATATACATCGGCGAGGTAGAAAAGGGCAAAGTTAACCTCTCCCGCCGTAAGGTTTCGGATATTTGCCACAGAATGGCAGAGCTTAATTTTGCGGATATTGATAATTTTTCAAAGCTCCTCCCCACACCTGCAAAAAACGAATTCCTTCGCCTTACCGTAACAGGTGAATGTGAAAAATTGGACGAGGGTGAAATTCGCGATAAACTCCTTTCTGTTTATAAAGAGGTCGAAATCATCGACCACACGGTCGAGCCCCGAAACATATGGGAAGGAATAGAGGACGACGGTCTTCGAGGACTGTTTCTCAGAAAAATGAAAACGCTTCTCGACTCGGCTGAAAGCGAAGAAGAAAAGAAAAAAATAAACCTCGCAACAAAATTCGGAATCGACGCAATAGAAAACAGAGAGATATAGAAAAAGCTGAAGCGAAATTCGCTTCAGCTTTTTTATCTTTTCTGTATGTGTCAACAGAAGTCTCCCCACATATCTTCTTTAGTCAACTTTATTTTGGCTAATCTTTTTAATTCCTTACATTTATATTCCGGATAAAACTGAATAAACTGTTCATATAAATCAAGGTGTTTTCCTTCCTGAACACCTATTATATGTATGCCATTTTCGCGGTATGTACCTTTTTCTATTTTAACAAGAATTTCCATTGTGACACATGTTTGAAATGCAAGTTTAGCATCTGAAACAACATCATTTTTAAAGGAACGTCCCAGTTCATTAATACAACATACACCTATTCCAATAATCAACATTGCTACGATGTATCCCCATCCACCCCCAAGCAAAGAAGAAAACATAAAAACCATAGAAATAGCGCAAAGAAAAACAATAAATTCGAGAGCTTTTTTAATCTTTCTATCAGCTTTTTTATAAATTTCCAAAATCGAATTAAGACATTCTATATTTTCTATACGTTCTTCTTCAAATCTTCTTGCATCCACTTCGTTAATCCTCCTTTATTTTCGAAAAAGACGGTTCTGCATCAACAGAACCGTCTATTTTTTATTTCTCCAAGAACAACACTCCGAGAGTGCCGGGGCCGCAGTGGGTAGAAATCGTGCAGCTTGCGCGGGAGATATAAATCTCCTCGAAAAGCCCTGACTCCTCAACCTGCTTTTTCACCGCCGCAAGTCTCTCTTCCGGAACGCCCGAGTGTGTGATATACATACGCTTTCCGTCGATAGCGGGGTATTTTTCAAACTGCTCTGCAACATACTGAGAAAGGACGCGGTCCATATTTCCGCGGTACTTCTTCGCAGCATGAAGCTCGCCTGTCTTATTATCAACCTCAATCGAAACCTTAAGACCGAGCACTCCTGCCGCAAGCGCCGCAACACCTGAGCATCTTCCGCCCGCTTTCATAAACTCAAGAGTTTCAAGAACAAAGCTACAATGGCTCTTTTCACGAAGGGCCAAAACCTCTTCTACAATCTGCTTTGCCGGCATACCCTTCGCAATTCTGTCGCCCGCTTCCATAACAAGAAGCGCGATTGCACTCGAAACATTTCGCGAGTCAATAACATAAACGCCCGGAAGCTCCGCCGCCGCAAGAACACAGGACTGATAACTGCTCGTTATCGCAGAGGAAAGCGTAAAGTGAATTACCTCATATCCTTCATCCGTCCATTTCTTGAAGTAGTCGATATACTCCGCGGTATTTATAGCAGAGGTCTGCGGGAGAGCCTTTCTCTCGTGATATGCCTCATAAAGCACATCGGGAGTAATATTGACACTGTCGAGATAAGTCTTATCCTCAAGTGTTATCTGATAAGATATCATATTAACGGAATATTTTTCCGCAAGAGCGTCGCCTATATCACAAGTGCGGTCTGCACTGAGAATGATTTTAGACATATCTTTACCCTCTCTTTATTCTTCTTCCCAGTTATGGTAAACATTCTGGACATCGTCGTTATCGTCGAGCATGTCAAGAAGCTTCTGCATATTCTTTATATCGTCTTCGCCTGTAAGCTTCATATAGTTCTGCGGTACAAGCTCTGCCTCAGCAGAAACAACGGTGTAACCCGCCGCGGTAAGAGCGTCGCTTACCTCTGCAACGGCAGTCGGCTCGCAGTAAACCTCAACAACCTCTTCTGAAACCTCAACATCGTCAGCACCCGCGTCAAGGCATGCCATCATGACATCGTCCTCTTCCGCATCTCCTCGCTCGATTACGACAATACCCTTGTTGTCAAACTGCCAGCTGACACAACCCGAAGCACCGAGATTTCCGCCGTATTTGTCAAAATAGTGGCGCATCTCAGATGCTGTGCGGTTACGGTTATCGGTCATTGTTTCAACAATAACTGCGACTCCGCTGGGGCCATAGCCTTCATATACTATCGTTTCATAGCTTGCGCCGTCTGCACCCGATGCTTTTTCGATTATACGCTTGATATTATCATTCGGAACGTTATTTGCCTTTGCCTTTGCAATGCAGGCAGCAAGTTTTGAATTTGTTGTCGGATCGGGTCCGCTTTCCTTTACCGCAACAGACATTT
>JAZOAS010000116.1:0-12345 GCA_045595605.1 Eubacteriales bacterium | reverse complement strand
AGACATTTTCCTCCAAATTCAAGTTTTACTATCATAATAAACTCTTATTTATCAAGATGATTATATCACACATAATCTGAAATTTCAATCGGGTGCGGGTGTCCAGCCCACACTTATTCACTCTTACTTCTTACTTATTATCTCGCCAAAAATCGACCCGAAGATTAGTGAAGAGTGAAGAAGTAATAGGTAAAAAGTAAAATCGACGAACTTCTGTCGAAATTCGTCGATTTTTGGAGGCGCCACCCAGATTTGAACTGGGGAATCAAGGTTTTGCAGACCCATGCCTTACCACTTGGCTATGGCGCCATATGAATTACGACAGG
Source organism: Eubacteriales bacterium (assembly GCA_045595605.1). Taxonomy (GTDB): domain Bacteria; phylum Bacillota; class Clostridia; order Oscillospirales; family JAAYXM01; genus SIG480. The sequence goes on along the minus strand of JAZOAS010000116.1, from coordinate 12,019 downwards.
AACAGTTGCTCCTGTCGTAACGATGGAGCGGAAGACGAGATTCGAACTCGCGACGTTCACCTTGGCAAGGTGACGCTCTACCACTGAGCCACTCCCGCAGAAAATGGTGCCTCCGGTCGGAATCGAACCAACGACACGGGGATTTTCAGTCCCCTGCTCTACCGACTGAGCTACAGAGGCAAGAAGACTGGCGACCCGGATGGGGCTCGAACCCACGACCTCTAGCGTGACAGGCTAGCGTTCTAACCAACTGAACTACCGGGCCGTATTTGTGGTGGGAACAACAGGGCTCGAACCTGTGACCCCCTGCTTGTAAGGCAGATGCTCTCCCAGCTGAGCTATGCTCCCACATTTTGCCGCCAGTCATATGCGACTTGTATATTATACCGATTTTTCCCGCCAATGTCAAGCAAAATTTCAAAAAATTTTTTATTTTTTTCGAAGAAGCAAAAAAAGTTATCACTCTCCCCTTTTTTCGCTGAAAACACTTATTTTATGACCTTTCATATTCACTCGACACCTGTCTTCTTTCAATACTTTTTCTTATTTCCGTTTTTATCTTTACAAATTGCCAAAAATGTATTAAAATATATCTATGGTACTTCAAAAAGAGGTGAACAATATGTTTGATAACACTCAAAAATTCGTTCTCAAGCGCGACGAGGACGAGGAAATGAAATTCATATTGACCGAGGTCTATGACGCCCTTAAGAGCAAAGGCTATAACCCCATAAGCCAGATTGTCGGATATATTCTCTCCGAAGACCCGACTTATATCACAAACCACAATAACGCGCGCAGTCTCGTCCGCAAGCTCGACCGAGACGAGCTTTTGCACGCCTTGGTGCGCCACTACTTATCAGAATAACTCGAGGAGGATATTTCAAATGGCAGATATCAAAGAAAAGGTTTTGACATATAAAGGACACCCCCTTACAAGAAAGGATAAAGTCCTTTATTACGGTAGCATGGCTGAGAAATATATCATTATGCTCCAGATTCTCGATTCCAAGGACTTTAACGATATTGAACTTGCTACACGCGTTTCTATGCAGCTTCAGCTCACCGACCCGACAATCAAGTCTAAAGACCGTGTTGTTAAAAAGACTGAGACCGAAGGTCTTTATGAAGCAATGGATATCGCTTGCATCTGGCTTGAGAGAGCTCTCAATTCAGACAAAAAGTAATATCAATAATAAGTAACACCCACAGAGAACACTCTGCGGGTGTTTTTTATCGCCATTCTTCATTCTTTATATACCGCTCGCCGTCAAGATACCCTCTCGGCGTAACTCCCATGTACTTTTTAAAAAGTCTGTAACCGTATGTTGTGTCCTCTATACCAACATTTTCGCAAGCTTCCGGAAACGAAAGCCACTCAAACTCAATAAGACCCGATATCTTTCTCACGCGCTCACGGTTAATATACTGCCGGATAGTAATTCCATTTGCCTCTTTAAAGCAAAAATTGACATAATTAGGCGTTTTTCCTATGTACCCCGCAATTTCTCCTAGTGTAATGTTTTTGGCAATATCAGCCTGAATCAAGCGCTTTACGCGGTAGCTGACGAGCTCACTCCCGCTCAGTTTTCTCTTATGCTTGCATATGGCCGATAACCGACCGAGAATCCCTACTATTCGCATAGAGGCCGACAACTCATTTTCCTCTCTTGAAACCGCAAGATCCGATATTACTGAGTAAAGCTCCCTCTTTATCCTTTCGTTTTCTTCACTCGGCGGATAATACATCTGCAAAGCGGTACAGCATGGTATAGTTTCATCCGTCATCAGTGAAAACAAGCTCTTAGAAAACTTAAGTTGGATACTGCAATGGCTCTGTGCACCTACACCGTCCGCCGGGCCAAGACGCCACGGCAAATCACGCGAGAGAAACAAAATTCCACCCGGTTCTGCCGTTATTCTTTCACCAAAAAGCTCAACAGTTATTCCACCCTGCTTTATATACACAAGCTCGTACGTTCCGTCGCAAGGAGATGCCCATGTGTTATATTTTTCAGTATAAAAATGATGCGCAAATCCTATTTTGGGAAGTTCAGAAAAGGAAAACTCAAATTTGAACATACTTTATCACCGACTCTATTATAACATAAAATCGTTGTTTTGTACAGTAATCTTTGATTTTTGTATTGTTATTTATCACTGACGATATTATAATTTACAAAAACAAAAGGAGCGATTTAAATGACCAAAAAAGCCTTTTTCTTTATTGATGATGTTATCTGGGTCTTCCGCGACCTTACAAGAGAGCGTCCCGCTTCAATTTTTGACCATCATTTTTTAAAGTCTCTTAAGGAAACTCACGACGAAACAGGGCTCAAAGTCCAGATGAACCTTTTTTACCGCAATAGCTACTTCTACGGCACAGACGACTTTTCGCTGTCGGATATGACAGATGCTTACAAGGCAGAATTTGAGGCAAATTCAGACTGGCTCAAATTCTCTTTCCACGCCAAAGAAGAGTTCCCCGACTATCCAAGTGTCAATGCCGATTACGATGACATAAAAGAGCTTTTCTTATTGATGGAGCGCGAGGTTGTTCGATTTGCAGGAGAAAAAAGCTGGCAGAAGAAATCTCTCTGTACACACTGGCTTCCCCTCAGCAAAGATGCCTGCAAGGCTCTTTACGACTGCGGAGCAAAAATGGTATGCGCAACTTGCGGAAAAACAGAAGAATACAACGGAGATGTAAATTCTCTTCCCTATGGCCACGCTGCACGACTTCTTCAGAACCGCAAGCCGGAAACGAAAGTCTTTTTCCGCGAGTCACGCGATGTTGCAATTGAGCGTTCTGTCTGCGGCTGGAACCACATCACGGAAGAACAATTCAAGGCAACCGCAAACACTCTCGATACTATCAAAGACAACGATACAGGGCTTCTTTTCAAGGTTTACTGCAACACGGGAACAATAAACCTCTGCAAGGACTTAAAAGAGGTTGAAGAGGATATTCTCCCGGCACTTGACAAAGAATACCTCGGTTTTCTTATCCATGAGCAATATTATTACCCTGACTATTACGCATATCAGGAGAACGCCGCAGAGAAGGTTCACCACGCGGCAAAGCTCGTAGCTAGTGCAGGCTTTGAATTTGTTACAGGCGAAGAGCTTATATAAACACATAAAAGACTACCTCTCGGTAGTCTTTTATAATGTTAAAATTTTTTAAGATTGTGCAAAAAGGATTTAAAATGCTTTAAATACATAAAGTAAAAAGCTTGCTATAATAAACTTCGAAAGAAGGTTGATACGAATGAAATTCTTCCATGTTTACAACGACTGGCACTTCAATGGCCTTGAGAAGAACAACCTCATTAACGAGGATACAGGCTTTAAGATTCAACATGCTTTTTCAGTTCCGCGCGAGCTTAAATTCAATGAGCTTGCCGCAAAAGGTGGAAAGCTCCATTCAATTATAAAAGAAAACAAAACTCCGTTCTATGTTGACAGAATCGCAGGTGGAATTACATACCACAAATACGATTTCGATAAAAATCTCATCCGCGAATATGAAGACATTCTCGGCGACCGGTTTTTAGGTTTTCAACTTCACGAAAGTGCATCAAACATATATGATTCTGACTTTTCAGAGCTTTTGCGACATATGGACGGGCAAAATGGACCATACGATTTAAAAGAGCTTAAGAAAAAATCACGTTCACCATATACCATGCCAGACGGAAGTTCTCTTTACGGTTTTTCACACGATACACCGGAGAACTATGCGCAGATAAAAATTCCGGAAACCCCTGAAGAGTTTCTTAAGCATATTACAGCAAGATATATGAGATATCTTGAGGATACAGCACATCATATCCTCCCCGTTGACAGTTTCTATCTTATGACGAGGCTCCATAACGAGCTTGGAATGAAGACTTTTATGCCTGAAGTTGGCTGGCAGATAGGTCAGATGCGAATTGCTGTCGCATCGGCACGAGGAACGGCAGAAAACAGTCATAAAACCTGGGGCACCTATTACGAGACCTGGAATGCTGCTCCGACGGAATACGACCTCTCAATGCCGTGTTTTAACGATGCACCGACAAATGAGTGGTACCTCGCACAAGAACAGCACCCCGACGATTTCTCAACTCATGGACCAAATGGCGGTAGCTCACGACGCCTCCAAAAAAGAATTTATTACTATTCACTTATGGCAGGTGCAGATTATATGGGTGAAGAATGGGGGCTCAACTGTTCTTATACCGATATGAACACCTTTGAACTTTCCGAGTATGGTCTTGCAAAAAAGGAATTTATTGACTTTATCCGCAACCACAAAAAAATGAAAGCTCGTGTTCCTTTTGCAATCGTTCTGCCGAAAGAATATTACTGCATTGAGATTCCACACGCTTTCGGACCTCATCATCTCGGTGGCGGACGCAACAAATACATGCAGTGTACCCTCTCTCCCGAGCAGGCAAAATTTAACTCCTATGTCGAAAATGTTATCTATTTTATCTATAAGACGTATGGCGGCGAATTTGGCAACGAAAGCCATATCCTCACAAATTCGCGTTTTGGAGACCTTTTTGATATTATCTATGAGGATGCAAGCGAAGAAACACTCTCAAAGTATAATGCACTTATTGATGCTACCCCGGACAATCGTATTTCACAAAAAGCCGGTGATAAGTACCGCGTATTCAAGGGAGATGACCTTGAAAAACTCGAGCGTGATATAAAAGACCTTTCGCACGAAATTCTCCCGGTTACGGCAGATAAGCTTCTCTGGCTTCTCTCAGAAGACGAAAACGGCAGATACATCTCAATCTTCAACAACGAAGGAAACTACCGCTCCCGTGCTACAGGAGACACAATTGACCATGCTGCCGATGCAAGAGTCAAGGTTAGTTTTAAAGAATTCGGAGAGCTTACGCCTGTTAAACTCTCTTCAAACGATATCAAGATTGAAAAGGCAGACGAATCTACATATTATGTGGATATGCCGGCAACAGAGTTTGGAATATTCAGATATTAAAAAATATCGCAGTTCAAATGAACTGCGATATTTTTATGTCTTAATTTACTTAGAAGCGTCCATCTTTGACTTTGCAAGCTTAATCATATCGCGGACAGTTCCGCCATTTTCAAGAACCTTAACAAACTCAAGGATTCCGTTGTATGCCTCAGAGCCCGGAGTGAGCTTTGATATATTCTGAAGAACCTCTTCAGCCGGAAGCTTTGATACATCATCAGCCTCAAACTTAAGAGCAGCAGCGTATGCAGCATAGAGACCGCACGGCTTTACCCCTGCTTCAAGACAAGAGTTGATTGCGCCGACGATTCTGTCCTCAGGTGAGAGCTTACGGTTAAGGTCACGACCTACGCGGAATACTGTATCGCCGAGCTTCTTGTTTGTGAATCTGTAGAGAAGGTCCTCAACATGCTCATAAAGATCCTTGAACGGAACATTGTAGCGGATAGAGAGAGCAAGAGCAGACTCGCACATTGCGCGCATTGCCATAACCTCAACTTCTGTATCCTCAATTGCTTCCCAGATATACTCATAACCCTTGAGGTTACCGAGGTAAGCTGTGAGAGCATGTCCCATATTGTGGAGGAAGAGCTTTCTCTCGATATAGAGACGGAACGGTGCATATGCCGACATATTTACGATTGCCGGGATTTCACCCTTGAAGCCGTCTTTATCAACAATAAGGTTGCAGAACGGCTCTACGCATACGCGGAGGATGTCGTTCTTTGTCATCTCAGGTGTCTGAATCGGAACCATGCGACCGATTGAAGCTTCAACCGTGCCGATGAGTTCGTCGAAGAGCTTCTTCTCATCGTCTGTGAGGAGCTCCTTAACTGATGCTGCAAGGAACTTGTCTGCATCGATAAGGTTTTCACAGATGATGATATTGAGCGGTGTCATATTGCCGTTCTTCCAACGGAGTGAGAGACCCTTTGCGATGTTTCCTACGATTCTCGGGAGGATATTAACACCAACAGCAGTTGCCATAACATCGCACTCAGCGATAGCAGTAGCAACAGCGTCTGCATCCATTCCGTCGATACCGGAAACATTCTTTACTACAACTTCTTCGTTGCTGTCGTTTGAAAGAACTTCAACAATGTATTCGCCACGCTCATTAAGAGCGCCGATGATTTCTTTGTTTACATCGACAAAGGCAACAGAATAACCGGAGAGAGAGAAACGCTCACCGATAAAGCCGCGGCCGATATTGCCTGCGCCGTACATTACAGCTTTCATAAAAGTTTTCTCCTTTTATATCAATACTTCAAGGAGTTCATCAACGGAAATTCCGCTGAAATACTTCCCTGTCTTTAAATTCAAAAGAGCTTCTCTGACAGCGTTTTCGTCATGCTTCTTTCCGCAGAGAGCATTTTCGATATCCGAGATATCTCCTGCTCCGAAAAAATCTCCGAAGATCTTTGCTTCCTCGATTTTTCCGTCTGTTACGGTCAAAAAGACATTTACTGTACCGCCGTCAAATCTCTTCTTTTTTGTGAAAGTATATTTCGGAGAATATCCGAAATTCCAATCCCATGTCCTATACTTTTCATCAGCGAGTTTTTCTGCTCTCTTAAGTTCTTCGTCCGAAAGTTTGTATTCGCTCGCGCCGTACAGCTCCTTTACTTCAGAAGAAAGAAGTGAGGTAAGGCGACGGGCATCTATTCCTTCCGGAAGAACCTCAGAGAGATTTACAACCCTTGATGACACAGACTTAACGCCCTTACTCTTTATTTTTTCAGGGTCGGGCGTCAATGCTTTTGAAAGGACCGAAACATCTGTATTGAACAGAATTGTTCCGTGGTGCAAAAGACGGTTTCCCACTACTGTCTGCGCATTTCCTGAAAATTTTCTTCCGTCAATGGTGATGTCATTTCTCCCGGAAAGCTCAGCTTTGATTCCAAGCTTGGAAAGCGCAGAAATAACAGGAGTGGCAAAGCGAGAAAAATCGCTTTCCCACTCCCCTTCGCAGCTTGTAATATATGTGAAATTAAGATTTCCCATATCGTGGTACACCGCGCCGCCGCCGGTTATACGGCGGACAACGCGGATACCCATCTTTTTTACATAGTCAAGATCAATTTCCGAAAGAGTGTTCTGATTCTTTCCGACAACGATAGTCTTATCGTTCTGCCAGAGCATGAACACCTCATCCTCATACTCGCGCAGGAAACATTCCTCAAGCGCAAGATTCAAGGTCGGATCTGTTTTCTCGGCAATGTATAAAATCATACGCCGAGCTTTGAACGACGAAGCTCTTCGTTTTCAGAGAAGTTGTTTGTTGAAACATGTCCCGGAATCGGCATGATGCGATCATTGATTGCATCGATGATCCACTCAGCCTGCGGGAAGAAGTCTGCATCGAGCTCGTAGCACGGTGTGATCCAGTTGCGAGCGCCGACTGTAGCAACCGGTGCATCGAGGTAATCGAAGCATGTCTCTGTGATTGTCTGAGCCATATCCTTGATGATAGAGCCACGAGCACAAGCATCAGATGCGATAACGAGCTTACCTGTCTTCTTTACAGACTCGATAACCTTGTCGTAGTTAAACGGAACGATTGAACGAGCGTCGATAACTTCAGCAGAAATGTTGTATTTCTCCTTGAGGATCTTAGCAGCGTCAATAGCACGGTAGAGAGTTGCACCGATTGTAAGGATTGTAACATCAGAACCGACAACCTTAACATCCGGCTCACCGATCGGAATTTCGTAGTAGCCTTCCGGAACTCCGCCTTCGTGGAACTGCTCACCGACATCGTAGATTCTCTGACTCTCGAAGAAGATAACCGGGTCAGTGCCGTTAAGAGCAGCATTCATAAGACCCTTTGCATCGTACGGAGTTGTCGGGAATACGCACTTGAGGCCCGGAACATGAGCGATCATTGAAGACCAGTCCTGAGAATGCTGTGCACCGTACTTTGAACCAACAGAGATACGGAGAACAACAGGCATCTTGATGATACCGGCACTCATTGACTGCCACTTAGCAAGCTGGTTGAAGATTTCGTCGCCTGCACGGCCGAGGAAGTCGCAGTACATAAGCTCAACGATTGCGCGACCGCCTGTCATTGCGTAACCAACTGCGCTACCAACGATAGCAGCTTCAGAAATCGGAGAGTTGAAGAAGCGGTGATACGGGATAGCTTCTGTAAGACCACGGTAAACAGCGAATGCGCCGCCCCAGTCACGGTTGTCTTCACCGTAAGCTACGAGTGTCGGGTCTTCATAGAACTTATCAATGATAGCTTCGAAGATACCGTCACGGAGCTGGTAAACCTTATTCTTTGAAACAGCCTTGCCGTTTGCATCGAATGCAAAGCGCTCCTTCTTAGCAATCTGCTGAACGCGCGGGTTCTCTTCCTTCGGCATGAGAACATCCGGCTTTCTGTCGTCCATCTTAGCAACCTTCTGGTTTGAGAACATGAGCTTTTCGATCATATCCGGCTCTTTCTTAAGGTCCATACGCGGAGATACGCTCTCATCAACAGCAAGAGCACAAGCGCGAGTGATGAGGTCGCGAACATCAGCAAGGATAGCATCAAACTCTTCCTGAGTTGCAATCTTAGCATCGATAAGCTTTGCGCTGTAGGACTTAAGAACATCCTGCTCAATCCAAGCATCGATTTCTTCCTGTGTACGGTAGCTTGATGCGTCGGACGGAGAGTGACCTGTAACGCGGTATGTAAGAACATGGAGGAGAACCGGGCCTTCGCCGTTCTGGAGGAGTTCCTTCCTGCGGCGCATTGCATCGATAACTGCAAGCGGGTTGTAACCGTCAACACGCTCTGCGAGCATCTGTGTCGGGCTGTAACCTGCACCAAGGCGAGCCGGCATACCGTATGCCATTGTTTCGCCGAATGTCTGGCCACCCATACCGTACATGTTGTCGAAGATGTTGAAGAGAACCGGAAGACCGCTGTTGTGGCTTTCGTCCCAAAGCTGTCTGATCTGGTCCATACCTGCCATGTTGAATGCTTCAAGAACAGGTCCGCAACCGAGAGAAGCGTCACCGATGTTACATACAACGATACCCTTCTTGTCGTTTACCTTCTTGAAGAGTGAACCACCGAGAGCGATTGTAGCAGAACCACCAACGATAGCGTTGTTCGGGTAAATACCGAACGGTGTGAAGAATGCGTGCATTGACCCGCCGAGACCGCGGTTGAAACCTGTTGTACGAGCAAAGATTTCAGCAAGAGCACCGTAAATGAGGAAGTCGATAGCGAGGGACTTAACATCCTTCTTATCGTACTTTCTGCCTTCGACTACGCGGAGAATATCGCCACCGAAGAACTCTGACATAATCTTATAGAGCTCATCATCAGAAAGCTTCTCGATGCAAGAGAGACCCTTTGCAAGGATATCACCGTGGCTTCTGTGTGAACCGAAGATGGAGTCAACAACGCCGTGGAGGTATGCCTGACCTACAGCAGATGCTTCCTGACCTGTTGAAAGGTGAGCAGGACCCGGGTTTGAATAGTCAACACCGTTGTAATGGTTTGTTGTCTTAATCTGGTAGAGCATTGTCTCAAACTCGCGGATGATTGCCATATCGCGGAAAATGCGCATGAAATCAGCCTTTGTGTAGATCTTGCTCTCTTCTTTGATTGTCTTGTTGTACTGGTTTACCGGAATGTCAGTAAAGGTTAAAAAACTGGGCTTTCTGACTTCATTCGGATCAAGAAATTGTGACTTTGGCATTGTTTACTTCCCTCTTTCTTATTTCATTTTAAATACTGCTTCACGAACTATTTCACAAACGGTCGGATGCGGGAATACGAATTCCTTGACATCAGAAATTCTCATCTCACACTCTACCATCATTGCTGCTGAGAAGATAATCTCAGAAGCGTATGTACCGAGCATATGAACACCGATGATTTTGCCGGTCTTCTCGTCTGCGAGAACCTTGCAGATACCGTCGTATTCAGTATTCTCAGCCATATAACGGCCGCTGTACATCATGCTGACAGAGGACTTCTTATAAGCGATGCCCTTTGCCTTTGCGCTCTCTTCTGTTTCACCGACACTTGCAACCTCGGGGTTGGTGTAGATAACAGCCGGGATAGCATTGTAACGCATACGGTCGCGCTTGCCTGTCATATGGTTGATGCAGACTTCAGCTTCGCGGTATGCTGTATGAGCAAGCATTGACTTGCCGTTAACGTCACCTGCAGCGTAAACGCCCGGGACATTTGTTCTGCCGTAATCGTCAGTTACGATTGCGCCACGGTTTGTCTCAACTCCGAGAGTTTCAAGACCGATGTTTGCAGTCTCTGCACGACGACCGATAGAAACAAGAACCTTATCAACCTTAAGAGTCGTCTTTTTGCCGTCCTTTTCGTACTCAACAGTATCCTTACCGAAGCCTGTAACCTTTGCGCCAAGCTCGAAAACGATACCCTTGTTTGTGTAGTTCTTGAGGAGGATGTTAGAAATTTCGCCGTCTGTCGGACCTGCAATCTTCGGCATCATTTCAATAACGGTTACCTTTGAACCGATTGAGTTGAAGTATGAAGCCATTTCAAGACCGATAACACCACCGCCGATAACAGCGAGGTTTGCCGGAACTTCTTCCATATCGAGAATTTCGCGGTTTGTCATACCAAAACCTGAGTCAATCGCTTCGCGGAGACCCGGAATCGGCGGAACAACAGCAGAAGAACCTGTTGTGATGAGAAGCTTCTTACCTGAGTAAACTTCGCCGCCAGCTTCAACATTGAAGCCTTCAGTCTTGCCGACGATCTTACCCTCTGCTTCTACAACCTTGACCTTACCTGCACGAAGAGCTGCTGCAATACCTGCAACAAGCTTTGAACGGACATCGTTCTTACGGGCAACGACTGCCTTATGGTCAATCTTGATGTCGTTTGCTGTGACACCGAATGCTGCACCGTGAACTGTGTGGTCGTAAATCTTTGCTGAGTTCAAGAATGTTTTTGTCGGGATGCAACCCTCATTGAGGCAGACACCGCCGAGGAAGCGCTTCTCAATGAGACAAACGCTCATACCCTCAGCTGCTGCGCGCTCTGAAGCAAGATAACCTGCAGGGCCGCCACCGAGTACAATCAAATCATACATTGGTGAAAATCTCCTTTTCTATGTTAATTATGCGCCGAGGAGCACACTGAAGTTTTCGAGTGCTTCGCAGAGGTCCTTAAGGAACTTAGCAGCCGGAGCACCGTCAACAGCTCTGTGGTCGAATGTGAGCGAGAGACCCATTGCCTGGTATGTCTTGATCTCACCGTCAACAACACGAACCTTTGTCTCAGTTCCGCAAACACCGAGGATTGCTGTCTGCGGCGGGTTGATAACCGGAGTAAAGCTCTCGATTCCGAGGCTACCGAGGTTTGTGATTGTGAAGGATGCACCCTTGAGAAGGTCAGGTGAGCAAGCACCGTCACGGCACATACCTGTAACACGCTTTGACTCAGCAGAGATATCCTTGAGAGACATCTTGTTTGCATTGAATACTGTCGGAACCATAAGTCCGCGCGGTGTATCACAAGCAACGCCGAGGTGAACATTGTTAAAGAGGCGCATTGTATTGTCAATAAGGTGAGCGTTGATATCTCTGTGCTTGAGGATTACTCGTGAAACAGCATAGAGAATCATATCGTTGAGAGTTACCTTCTCCATACCGAAAGCCTCGCCCTTTGCCTTGAGGCTCTTGCGGTAGTTGAGGATAGCTGTAGCATCGAAGGAAGTATTGAGAGTGAGCTGAGCCATATCTGTGAGAGATGCAGACATCGACTTTGCAATAACCTTGCGGATGTTTGTCATCGGGACATCCTCGTAGTCTGCAACCGGAGCTGCTGCTGCAGCTGCAGGTGCTGCCTCTGCTGCCGCCGGAGCTGCTGCTGCAGCTGCGATATCGGCAGTAGTAACTCTGCCGCCGAGGCCTGTACCAACGATACCCTTACCGAGAGCATCAACAGCTGCCGGAGTGACAACCTTACCCTCAGAAATGAGCTTTTCAACATCGCGTTCGATGATTCTGCCATTCGGACCTGTCGGAACA
>JAZOAS010000115.1:0-7370 GCA_045595605.1 Eubacteriales bacterium | reverse complement strand
AAAGAAGATATTGAGTATATCGCAAAGAACTTCGGCGGAGTGGAGCATCGTATGGAGCTTGTTCGTGAGCTTCGCGGAGTAAAGTATTATAACGATTCTATCGCATCAAGCCCGACGAGAACGATAGCCGGTCTTAAAGCTTTTGACAGAAAGGTAATACTCATTGCCGGCGGGTACGATAAAAAGATTCCGTTTGATGTCCTTGGTGACGCTGCTCAGAAATATGTCAAACAGCTCATCCTTGTCGGAGCTACAGCGAAGAAGATAAAGGAAGCTGTAATCAGCACTGCCGGATATGATGAAGCTTCACTTCCGATAACTCTCTGCGACACTTTTGAAAGCGCAGTAAACGAGGCTCATGCCTTGGCTGAAGCGGGAGATATCGTAGCGCTTTCTCCGGCGTGCGCATCATTTGATTTATTTAAAAATTTTATGGAGCGCGGAAACAAGTTCAAAGAACTCGTAAACTCACTTTTATAAGATAAAGTCCGGAGATTTCCGAAGTGTCATACCCTGGTCTTCGGGAACTTTCATGAAAAGGGAATATATATCATCGGCGCGTTTTTCGAGAGCGAGCAGGTTAATTGCCTCTTCGCTCTCGTTTTTTATTGTAGCGGGCTTTGTTATAACGGGGATTTTTGAAACCTTCTTAGCGGCTTTCAGCACATCTCGTCCGCGCTCTGAAAAAGCAAGCACCCGTGCATACGGAGACGGTTTCAAGGCGAGTGAAGCTTCGATATCGAGAAATGCGTTTAAAAAGATTCTTCTGATGCGGGAATGTGCATACCGCTTTGTCTTTGCGAAATTAATAGCATCGTCAAGCGTAGATGAGTTTGAAACTGCGTCGAAAAGACGGTTTTCAAGCCCTTCCGTAACATCTCTATACTTTTTAAAGTCTTCCGCAGAAAGCCGTTTCAGGGCAGAAAGAATCGCAATAGAAGCATCTTGCGTGTTGACAGGCGCGTGTCCGAGAGCACATTCTTCTTTAAAAATATCAAAAGCTTCTTTTGGGAGATACGGCTGAATATCATTATCAGAGAGTATAAGCTCGCGGATATGCGAGGCTGAAGTTAAGCTGTCATCCGTAGCAGGGGAGTCGTGACCTGCGCCTTTGCGCTTGACCGCAATCGGGCAAATCTTTGAATCAAGCCGATATAGCGCTTTGAGGTACTCAATAGCGAGAATGTTGTTTGGCTTTTTGATAATCTCGGCAAAAGAGGTATCGATTTTTCTTATAACATTTTCTCTTGCAGATGCAAAAGAGATACCCTTTGAGTATTCCTCGTAAATTTCAGAGTCAAGCTCACCGAAAGAAAGAAGCTTCGCAATTTCAGAGAGCTTTTCCGTATTTTCACATTCTGCACCGAAAGAAATATGTGTTACGACGCCAAATGCATCGAGAATAGAAACTGCACCCGTGGCAAAATGCTCAGCTGAAGACATTGCGTAGGGAAGCGGCAGCTCAACAACAACATCTGCACCGCACATAACAGCCGCCTTTGCTCTTGCGTTTTTTGACATAATTGCAAAGTCGCCACGCTGGACAAAGTTACCGCTCATTACGCAGATTATCGCATCAGCACCGGCTCTTTTTGCCTCACTTAGCTGATAAAGATGACCATTATGAAACGGGTTATATTCACAAACAACGCCGCAAATGTTCATTTTTCTCACTTCCTACTGTCTAAAAAATCAAAAAGGACTTGCAAAAATTTGCAATTTAATGTAGAATATAATACGCTGTCGTAAAAAAGACAGCAAGTAATTATATTTTAACTGTAAAAACATCTTTTTTCAAGATGTTAAAAGAATTTATTTACGGAGGCAGATATACTATGAAAATTCTTGTTATCAACGCAGGAAGCTCCTCGCTCAAATATCAGTTTATGGAGTCAGAAGGCGGAGAGGTTTTTGCAAAGGGTCTTTGCGAGCGTATCGGTATCGACGGAAGACTCACTCATAAGGTTCCCGGTCGTGACGATGTAAAGGCAGACATCGCTATGCCGACACACGCTGAAGCAATTCAGTCTGTTCTTGATATTCTTGTCGATCCGGCAAAGGGTGTTATCGCATCAACTGACGAAATCGCTGCTGTCGGTCACCGCGTTCTCCACGGCGGTATGGAATTCACAAAGAGCTGTCTTGTTGACGATGCTTGCATCAAGGCTGTTGAGAAGTGCATCCCGCTTGGCCCGCTTCACAACCCTGCAAACCTTACAGGTATCCGCGCGTGCCAGAAGGTTATGCCGAATACTCCGCAGGTCGCAGTTTTCGATACTGCATTCCATATGACAATGCCGCCGAAAGCTTACATATATCCGATTCCGTATGAATACTACGAGAAAGACAGCGTACGTCGCTATGGCTTCCACGGCACAAGTCACCGTTATGTTTCTGCTCGTGCAATTGATATGCTCGGTAACCCCGAACACAGCCGCGTAATCTGCTGTCACCTCGGAAACGGTTCTTCACTCTCTGCTGTTGTTGACGGCAAGTGCGTAGATACAAGTATGGGTCTCGGCCCGCTCGCAGGCTTCCTTATGGGTACCCGTTCAGGTGATATTGACGCTACAATCCTTGAGTACCTTATGGACCGTTATGGCTATGACATCAAGGAAATGAACAACATCCTCAACAAGAAGTCAGGTGTTCTCGGTATTTCAGGCGTAAGCTCTGACTTCCGTGACCTTGACGAAGCTGCTGCAAACGGCAACGAGCGTGCTCGCCTTGCTCTTGATAAGTTCATTTACGAAGTAAAGAAGTTTATCGGTGCTTATGCAACCGCAATGGGTGGCGTAGATGCTATCGTATTTACTGCGGGTATCGGTGAGAACTCTACTGACCTCCGCGCAAACATCTGCTCAGGTCTTGAGTATATGGGCGTCAAGATGGATGCTGAGAAGAACAAAGTCCGCGGCAAGGAAGCTGATGTTTCTGCTGCAGATTCAAAAGTAAAGATTTTTGTCATCCCGACAAACGAAGAGCTTATGATTGCAAAGGATACAGAAGAAATCGTAAAAGCTCTCTAATTAAAAAATTTAACACCCACGATACGATAAGGTATCGTGGGTGTTTTTTACATATGGTCGCTTTGTTTGTGCATTGTCATAATTGCATCGTCTCTGAAGAAGAGGGAGATACACCAGATGCCTGCAAGTCCGACGAGTGTGTAGATGATTCTTGAGATAATTGAACCCTGACCACCGAAGATTGCCGCGACAATGTCAAACTGGAAAAGTCCTATTGAACCCCAGTTTATCGCACCGATAACGGTGAGAAGAAGAGCGAGTTTATCAAACATTTTTTTCAACTCCTTATTTTGTTTTTTTGGCTACATAAAAAGTATTCCTTATGCGAGCGAATGAAATTCGCAAATAAAAGTGCAATTTGTGGAAATTAAAAAAATTATTGCTAAATTATGTATAGACTTTTTGACAAATTTATGTTTAAATATATAGTATGTAGTTTTATGTAATGGAGTTGAAATCAATGAAGCTTACAAATGTAAGGGAGTTATTTAACTCACCTGATTCTTTTTCAGGAAAAACCGTTACGGTCGGTGGCTGGGTAAGAACAGTCCGCGACTCCAAGGTATTCGGTTTTATCGAGCTTAATGACGGTTCCTATTTCAAAAGCGTACAGATTGTTATCGATGACAGTCTTTCGAATTTTTCGGAGCTTGTTCACCTCAATGTCGGAAGCGCTGTTGTAGTCACGGGTAACTTTATTCTTACACCAGATGCAAAGCAGGCTTTCGAGATTAAGGCTACAGAGGTTTCGGTCGAGGGTGAATCTGCTCCTGACTATCCTTTGCAGAAGAAGAGACATTCTCTTGAGTTTTTGAGAACTATCGCTTACCTTCGCCCGAGAACAAATACCTTCTCTGCTGTTTTCCGCGTAAGAAGCGAGGCGGCATACGCAATTCACAAGTTCTTCAACGAGCGCGGTTTTGTATATGCTCATACTCCGATTATTACGGGTAGCGACTGTGAAGGCGCAGGTGAGATGTTCAAGATAACTACTCTTGATATGGAGAACCTCCCGAAAGGAGAGGACGGAAAGGTAGATTACTCTGAAGACTTTTTCGGAAGGGAAGCAAGCCTTACGGTTTCAGGTCAGCTTGAAGCTGAGACATTTGCACTCGCTTACGGAAAGACCTACACCTTCGGTCCGACATTCCGCGCTGAAAATTCAAACACAGCTCGCCATGCGGCAGAGTTCTGGATGATTGAGCCGGAAATTGCTTTTGCAGATTTAAACGATGATATGGAGCTTGCAGAGGCGATGGTAAAGTATGTCATCCGCCATGTCCTTGATAACTGCAAGGAGGAAATGAACTTCTTCAACAGCTTTGTTGATAAAGGTCTTATCGAGAGACTTGAGCATGTTGTAAATTCCGACTTTGGTGTTATGGAATATGCAGAGGGCATCAAGATTCTTGAACAGCATAAAGACAAGTTTGAGTATCCTGTATTCTTCGGTTGTGACCTTCAGACAGAGCATGAGCGCTTCCTCACAGAAGAGATTATGAAGAAGCCGATGTTCCTTATTAACTATCCGAAGGAAATCAAGGCTTTCTATATGCGTCAGAACGACGACGGCAAGACCGTTGCAGCTATGGACCTCTTTGTTCCGGGTATCGGTGAACTCATTGGCGGAAGCCAGCGTGAAGAGCGCTATGATGTTCTCGCTGCAAAGATGGACGAAATGGGCCTTAACCGCGAGGATTACGAATGGTATCTTAACCTCCGCCGCTTTGGTGGCGTATCTCACGCCGGTTACGGTCTCGGTTTTGAGAGACTTATTATGTATCTCACAGGCATTTCCAACATCCGCGATGTTCTTCCGTTCCCGAGATGCACAGGTAAACTTTTGTAATTAAATTATAGGAGAGAATATATTATGGAAAAGATTTCATTCAAAAACCTTTCCCGCGACGAGGCACTTAACCTCAAAGCTTCTCTTGAAAAAGAGTATGCTGATTATGTTGCCCAGGGTCTTAAGCTTGATATGTCAAGAGGTAAGCCCGCTCCGAATCAGCTCGATATGAGCGAGGACCTTTTTACAATTCTTTCAAAGAATTCAGATGTTGCAGATGTTTCGCCTGATGTCAGAAACTACGGCGGAATCGACGGCATTCCCGAGATGAAGGCTCTCTTTGCTGAGATGCTCGGCGTTAAGACAAGCGAAGTCGTTGTCGGCGGAAACGCAAGCCTTACAATGATGTTCGATATGGTTTCCCGTTCAGTTACACACGGCGTAATGGGAAGCACTCCGTGGTGTAAGCTTCCGGAAGTAAAGTTCCTTTGCCCGGTTCCGGGATACGACAGACACTTCGGTATCTGTGAATGCTTCGGCATCAAGATGATTCCGATTGCTATGAACGAATTTGGCCCTGATATGGCTGAAGTCAAGAAGTATGTCGAGAACGATGCTTCCGTAAAGGGTATTTGGTGCGTTCCGAAGTATTCTAACCCGAGCGGTATTACATATTCAGATGATGTAGTCCGTGCTTTTGCTGCTCTTAATCCTGCGGCAGAGGACTTCAGAATTTTCTGGGATAACGCATATTGTGTACATGACCTCTACGATGAGTCTGATAAGCTTCTCAACATCCTTGACGAGTGCAGAAAAGCTGGTAAGGAAGATATGTGCTATATCTTCGCTTCAACTTCAAAGATCACTTTCCCGGGTGCAGGTGTTGCTGTTATGGCAATGAGCGAAGCTAACATTGCTTCAAACAAGAAGGTTATGGCTTACCAGATGATCGGTCCGGATAAGATCAATCAGCTCCGCCATGTAAGATACTTCAAAAATCTTGACGGTATAAAGGCTCATATGAAGAAGCATGCAGCTATCATGGCTCCGAAGTTCGATATGGTTATCGATACTCTCAATGCTGAACTTAAAGGCCTTGATATTGCAAAGTGGACAAAGCCCAACGGCGGATATTTCATCAGCCTTGATGTTGTAGTCGGTTCAGCTAAGCGCGTTCACAAGCTCATGGCAGAAGCAGGCGTTGTTATGACAGGCTGCGGCGCTACTTTCCCGTACGGCAACGACCCTGAGGACGCAAACCTCAGAATTGCTCCGTCATACCCGACAGTTAAGGAACTTGAGATTGCTTCAAAGCTTCTTTGCCTCTGCGTAAAGCTTGCTGCACTTGAAAATATTTTGGGATAGGGTGGAGTCTTATGAGAAATGTTTATGAATCTCCGCTTAACACGCGTTATGCAAGCGCTGAGATGACAGAGCTTTTCTCTCCGGATACAAAATTCCGCACATGGAGAAAGCTTTGGATAGCTCTTGCAAGAGCTGAGATGAAGCTCGGGCTTCCTGTTACACAAGAGCAGATAGACGAGCTTGAAAAGTTCAAGGATGACATTAACTATAAAGAGGCGGAAGCGAGAGAAAAAGAAGTCCGCCACGATGTTATGTCTCATGTTTATGCATACGGTCTTCAGTGCCCTAATGCAAAGGGAATCATCCACCTTGGCGCTACAAGCTGTTATGTTGGTGACAACACTGATATTATCGTAATGAGAGACGCTCTCAAGCTTATAAGAAAAAGACTTGTCAGCGTAATTTCAGCTCTCTCAAAGTTTGCTGACCGGTACAAGGATATGCCGACACTCGGTTTTACCCATTTTCAGCCGGCACAGCTTACAACCGTCGGAAAGCGCGCGACACTCTGGATAAACGAGCTTCTCTATGACCTTTCAGAGCTCGAATTCAGAATTGATGCACTTCGTCTTCTCGGTTCAAAGGGAACAACGGGAACTCAGGCAAGCTTTATGGAGCTTTTTGACGGTGATGAAGATAAAATAAAGAAAATGGAAGCTTATATCGCAGAAGAGCTTGGTTTTGACGGTGTAATCCCGGTTTCCGGTCAGACATATTCAAGAAAGATTGACTCTATGGCTCTTGCAACGCTTTCAGGAATTGCTCAGAGCGCTTGCAAGTTTGCAACCGACCTTCGTCTTCTTTCAAACCTCAAAGAAATGGAGGAGCCGTTTGAAAAGAATCAGATAGGCAGCTCGGCTATGCCCTATAAGCGCAACCCCATGAGAAGCGAGAGAATCTCCTCTCTTGCCCGCTACGTTATCTGCGACGTGCAGAATGCCGCGTTTACCAACGCTACCCAGTGGTTTGAGAGAACTCTTGACGACTCTGCAAACAAGAGACTTTCGGTGGCTGAAGGCTTCCTTGCGGTTGATGCGATACTCAATATCTACATAAACGTAACAAACGGCATCGTTGTTTACCCGAAGGTAATCGAGCAGAGGATACTGCGCGAGCTTCCCTTCATGGCAAGCGAAAATATTATGATGGACGCGGTAAAGCGCGGCGGAGACCGTCAGGATCTTCAA
>JAZOAS010000114.1:0-5558 GCA_045595605.1 Eubacteriales bacterium | reverse complement strand
GGTGTAGCGTTGGCTGTGAGTGTACTGCTTATAAGTTGAGCTGTAAAGGATTGTTCGCGCTTTTTCTTTTGAGAAGTTGAATTCCTTTCCGCTTGAGTCAACAAGGGTAAGTGTTTTAACATTTCCCATATCCGTAAATTCTTTGACATACATATTCACTATTTTGGAGCACGGATAACCCTTTGCATTTAAGATATATGTAAGCTCGTCTGAAGAGTATTCGTATGACCAGCGGCCGTTTGTGCAGGTGTCAAGGTCTTCGTGGTTGTCATAAACACCGCGGAGATAGGGAAGTGCCGCCGACCAGACATTCTCGGAGTTTTCGCTTGCGCCGCCGTTTGACGAAGAGAATACAGCGTTAATCGGCTTACCGTCGTAGAGGATATACTGGCCAAAAGTTTCGTCAACTGCGAGGTCAGAATTTACGCCTGCCGAATTTGCACCGCTATACACCTGACAGTCGGTAGTTGCACATACATCAAAGTTTTTTCCGTGTTTACCGTAGTTGTAAAGGGAATAGGTTCTTGCGCAAAGTGCCTGAGCCTTGAGCGCTTCAAGTGGCCAGCTTGCAGACATTTCGTACGGAACAACGCCTTTGACATATTCTTGCATCGGGACAAAGTTGATGACTGAAATATTCCCGCCATCGCGAAGATACTGGAAACCGCCGTTGTATTTATAGCCTTTGAACCATGTGAGGGGCATAATTGTTTTGTCGATAGACGGGTAAACTGCAAGATAGTTTTCTGTGTCGTGTTCGAATAAGATTTTACCGTTTGCAGTATTTACAACCGTAACGCATTTCGGGCTGTTACCGACAACAGAACCTGCACCAAGGTGAAGGTACTTTGTAATATCGGTTTGCGCAAGAGTGCGGTTTGAATACGAGCCGATTCGTATGGTATAGAGCCCGTTTTCAATCGCAGCAAAAGCCGGAATACCCTGAAGGTTTAAAGAAGTAACCATGCTCGAAACATCTTCGGGGGTGTAGTATGTAGTATCAAGCTGAATGTGGTAAGCACCAATCAGAGTGCTTCCTGACGGGGCAGAAGATTCGTAGAACTTACCGTCATAGTAGTATATATTCGAATCTTTAAGCATACTTATACGGTTCGTGCTCGAGTCTGAATACTCGTAAACAAAGTTGTGTTCAGCATCGAAGTAACCGAAACGGTAACCGATGCCTTCGATGTTCTGAAGGTTTGCGGAAATCATTGCATTGTTACCGTAATAAAGACCGACTCTTACTGTTGGGTTTGCTTCCGGTAAAGCAAAAGCACAAATCGAAAGCGAAATTAGTATTAAAATTGTAGTTATAAACTTTTTCAATTTACTATATCCTTTCAGTAAAGCTTGTAAAAATATTATACATTCTTTTTCTGCTGATTTCAACAACGAAGAAATTACAGACGCTTGTCAAATTTTCCTGAATAGGCGGCTCTGAACTCTTCAAAAGTGCCGTTGTCAAGAGCTTCTCTGATTCTTTCCATCATCTTGTTGTAGAAGTGTAGATTGTGGATGACTGCAAAGCGCATTGCAAGCATTTCTTTTGCGCGGAAGAGATGGCGGAGATACGCTCTTGAATAATTTCTGCATACATAGCAGTCGCATTCGGGGTCAATTGGGAGTGGGTCTTCCTTGTACTTTTCGTTGTTTAAGTTTATGCAACCGTTTTCGGTGTAAAGATGGCCGTGACGCGCGTTTCGTGCAGGGAGAACGCAGTCAAAAAAGTCAATACCGCGTGCAACACCTTCGATGATATTTGTAGGAGTTCCGACACCCATGAGATATCTCGGCTTATCCTTCGGCATAAACGGCTCAACTGCATCAATAATGCGGTACATGTCCTCGTGAGATTCACCGACGGCGAGACCGCCTATCGCATATCCGGGGAGATCGAGCTCTGCGATTTCAATCATGTGCTTTATACGAAGGTCCTCGTATGTGCCGCCCTGATTTATGCCGAAAAGCATTTGCCCCGGGTTTGTGCAGTCGTCCTGTTTGTTGAGCTTTGTGATTTCGTCCTTGCAACGCGCAAGCCAGCGGGTTGTCCTGTCGCAGGAGGCCTTAACATAGTCGTAAGGGGAGGGGTTCTCGACGCATTCGTCAAAAGCCATTGCGATGTCGGATCCGAGTGCTGACTGAATCTGCATTGATTTCTCAGGTGACATGAAAATTCTGTGACCGTCGATGTGCGATGCGAAGGTAACGCCTTCTTCCTCTATTTTACGGAGAGTAGAAAGTGAGAAAACCTGAAAGCCTCCACTGTCTGTAAGAATCGGACCGTCCCAATTCATGAACTTGTGAAGTCCACCCATGTTTTTAACGACATCCTCACCGGGGCGAAGGTGAAGGTGGTAGGTATTTGAAAGGGCGACCTGACATCCGTTGGTTTTAAGGTCGTCTGCTGCTAGCGCGCCTTTGATTGCGCCGACAGTCGCAACATTCATAAAGACTGGCGTCTGAACCGTTCCGTGAGCAGTTTTGAATTCACCGCGCCTTGCTTTTTTTTCTGTTTTTATAAGTTTGAACATAAGAAACCTCGCTTTATTTTATGAACATGGCATCGCCAAAACTGAAGAAACGGTATCTCTCTTCGATGGCGGTGTTGTAGGCGTTGAGAATGTTCTCGCGACCTGCAAGAGCTGAAACGAGCATGATAAGCGTGCTCTCGGGAAGGTGGAAATTTGTGATAAGGGCATCAACAGCCTTGAATTTATATCCGGGGTAGATGAAAATGCTCGTGTTGCCAAATGACTTTGAAATTGTGCCGTCATCTGAAAAAGCAGATTCAAGCGTTCTGCATGAGGTTGTGCCGACGGCAATAATTCTTCCGCCGTTTGCTTTTGTTTCTTCGATAATCTTTTGTGATTCCTCCGGAACTTCAAAGTATTCCGAGTGCATGATATGGTCTTCTATTGATTCTGCCTTGACGGGGCGGAAAGTGCCGAGACCGACATGGAGTGTAACGAAGGCGATTTTTACGCCCTTTTCCTCAAGCTTCTCAAGAAGCTCGTTTGTAAAATGCAGTCCTGCGGTGGGTGCGGCGGCAGAGCCTAAGTTTTTTGAGTAAACCGTCTGATAGCGCTCGGGGTTTTCAAGTCGTTCATGTATGTATGGCGGAAGTGGCATTTCTCCGAGTTTTTCGAGAATTTCAAGAAAAATTCCGTCGTATGAGAATTCCACAACTCTTTTTCCGTCTTCAAGCTCATCACGGACAGTTGCTTTTAAAATGCCGTCTCCAAAGAAAACTTCTTCGCCGATATGAGTCTTTCGTCCGGGGCGGGTGAGAGCTTCCCACTTGTTTTCACCGAGGTCGCGCAGGAGAAGAACTTCGACAACACCGCCTGTCTTTCGCTGACCAAAGAGACGCGCCGGTATAACTCTTGAATCGTTTAAGACAAGACAGTCGCCGTTTTGTAAATATTCGACTATATCCGAAAAGTGACGGTGTGTGACATTGCCTGTTTTTTTATCGAGAACAAGAAGTCTTGAGGCATCGCGCTCGGCTATCGGAGTCTGGGCGATAAGCTCTTCCGGGAGGTCAAAATAAAAATCTGACTTTTTCATTGAAAAAACCTTTTCTTTCTATGTTTTTTATTGTCGTAATTGTTGACATTAGCTGTAATTATATGATATTATTTATAAATAATCTATCACTATAAATTATATTACAGCATGCCTCTTTTTTCAATATGAAATTCTTGTGTATTGCAAATTTTAAAAGTTGTGCATAGTATGTAATGTATTAGTAAAATACGGAGGTTTTTATGAAGACATACAATGTAGGTATTATAGGATGTACGGGTATGGTTGGTCAGCGCTTTGCTCTCCTTCTTGCAAATCACCCGTGGTTTAATGTAAAGGCTCTTGCTGCGAGCTCACGCTCTGCAGGAAAAACTTACGAAGAAGCTCTCGGAAGCCGTTGGGCTATGACTCAACCTGTTCCTGAAAACCTTAAGGGTATGATGGTTTATGATGCAGGTGCAGATGTCGATAAAATCGCTTCGGAAGTAGATTTTGTCTTCTGTGCAGTTGATATGCCGAAGGATGAAATTCGCGCTCTTGAAGAGCGTTATGCAAAGGCGGAGTGCCCAGTTGTTTCTAACAACAGTGCTCACCGCTGGACTCCGGATGTTCCAATGGTCATTCCGGAAGTTAACCCTGACCATATCGAGGTTATCAAGGACCAGCGTGCTCGCCTTGGTACAAAGCGCGGGTTCATCGCTGTAAAGTCTAACTGCTCTATCCAGGGTTATGTTCCGGTTCTTACTGCTCTTAATGCAAAGTACGGTCTCAAGGAAGCTCTCGCTTGCACATACCAGGCTATTTCCGGTGCAGGTAAGACATTTGAGCGTTGGCCGGAAATGGTTGACAATGTAATTCCGTATATCGGCGGAGAAGAAGAAAAGTCTGAACGCGAACCGCTTAAAATCTGGGGTACTCATAAAAACGGCGTTATCAATCCGGCTAAGAAGCCGTCTATTACTGCACAGTGCATCCGTGTTCCGGTTACTGATGGACATATGGCAGCTGTTTTTGCTTCTTTCAAGAAAAAGGTTAACCTTGAAGAGGCTGTAAAGCTTATCCGTGAATATAAGGGCCGTCCGCAGGAGCTTGAGCTCCCGAGCGCTCCGAAGCAGTATATGCATTACTTTGAAGAAAACGACAGACCTCAGACAAAGAGTGAACGCGACCTTGAAAAGGGTATGGCTGTTTCTGTCGGTCGTCTTCGTGAGGATTCACAGTATGATGTCAAGTTCATCTGCCTCGCTCATAACACCCTTCGCGGTGCTGCGGGTGGCGCAGTCCTTCTTGCAGAGCTTCTCTGCGCAGAAGGATATATGGACTAAGGTAAAATTCAGAGAGGAAGATTTACTATGAAAACTCCTGTTTTTACAGGTGCAAATGTTGCAATTGTTACACCGCTTACTGAAAATGGGGTAAACTTTGAAAAGTTCGGTGAACTTATCGATTTTCAGATTGAAAACGGCATTGATGCGATTACCGTTTGCGGTACTACCGGCGAATCTGCTACTCTTTCACACGAGGAGCACTGCCAGGTAATTGAATACAGCGTAAAGAAGGTTGCCGGTCGCGTTCCTGTTATTGCAGGAACAGGAAGCAACGATACCGCATATGCGCTTGAGCTTTCTAAATTTGCAGAAAGCGTCGGCGTTGACGGTCTTCTTATGGTTACTCCGTATTATAACAAGACTACTCAGCGTGGTCTTATAAAGCATTATACTTATGTTGCTGACCGTGTAAATAAGCCGATTATTCTCTATAATGTTCCGTCGCGTACGGGTGTTTGCTTTACGGCTGATACTTATGCCGAGCTTTCAAAGCATCCGAACATCAACGGTATTAAAGAGGCGAGTGGTGACTTTTCGCTTGTAGCTGAAACTCTCAGCAAGTGCGGAGACAATATGTTTATGTGGTCGGGCAATCACGACCAGGTTGTTCCGCTTATGTCTCTTGGTGCAAAGGGTGTTATTTCTGTCACTGCAAACCTCATTCCCGGTGAAGTTTCAAAGATGTGTAAGCTTTGCCTTGAA